>DATITN010000263.1:0-4804 GCA_035467795.1 Arachnia sp.
GGCCGGGGTACTGATCGGCCCAGTCGTCAACGGCTCCGAACGGCGCGCCTCAACGGTGATCCGCCGCTTCCTGCAAGCCGCCTCCAAGGAGACACCCGCCTCGGCCTGGCCGTCGATCCGCGCCTACCTCAGCTGCGGCCCTCGCTGGTTCATCGACACCTTTCCCGCGATGCTGGCCTACCCGCTCGAGGAGCGGATCGCCGAGGTCCGCACGGACCTGGCGCTCATCGCGGGTGAGTACGACCGGCTGGCGCCCGCCGCCTGGCTCGAGGTGCTGCGTGGCCTCGCTCCCGGCGAGCGTGTCACCGTCGACATCGTGCCGAACGCCTCCCACCAGGTGATGGTCACCCACCCGGAGCGGGTCGTCGAGATCTGTCTGGACATCGGAGGGCTGGCGTGAGGCGGATCCGCGCTGCGGTCAGCCGGGCACGCGGCGCAGCGACCGACTGGGGCATCGCCGGCCGCGACATGACCGCCGCCTTCTGGCACCACGTTCTCCCCCGGCGCGACCCGGGTTTGCGCGAGCACTCCCCCGGATGCCGCGACATCCCCGTCGTGCTCCTCCCCGGCATCCTCGAGCCGTGGAGTTACCTGGCACCGCTGGCCCGCTGGCTCGGGCGGCAGGGGCACCGGGTCGAGTTCGTCGAGACCCTGGGCTGGAACCTGGGCAACCTCGACGCCTCGGCCCAGAGGGCCCTCGACGTGCTGGAGGATCGCGGCATCACGCGCTGCATCCTGGTAGGTCACTCGAAGGGTGGACTGATCGGAAAGTCGGTGCTGCTGCGGCAGGGCGAGGACCACGTGGCGTTGGGCCTCGTGGCGGTGGCCACCCCCTTCGGCGGCTCCACTCTCGGAAACCGGCTGCACCGGCTCGTGGCCAGGTCGCCGCTCGGCCTCTTCTCGCCCGGGAACCCGATCCTGCGCCGCCTTGGGGACGAGGTGTCCGTCAACGCACGCATCGTCTCGCTCGCCCCCGCGTGGGACCAGGTGATCCCCGACGGCTCCCACCTCGACGGCGCCGTCAACGTCGATCTCGACGTGCCCGGCCATTTCCGCCCCATGCGCGACGAGTCGGGGTGGAGGATCATCCACGACCACGTCCACCGCCTCGCAGATGCCCCCTGACGGGCCCGACGAAGCCCTCAGTCGATGTGGATGTCCTCGTAGCTGCGCGGATCCTCGATCGGTTCCAGGTGGCCGATCACCCGCAGCTCGGTGAACTCCGCCTGGATCAGGTCCACCAGGTCCTCCATCGCGTCATGGCCCTGCTGCACGGACCACGCGCCCGGCACCAGCATGTGGAACTCCATGAACGCCCGCGCTCCTGAGATCCGGGTGCGTAAGGCGTGGAACTTCACCGTCTCCTCCTCGTGCGCGGCGAGGATCTCCCGGAGGCGCGCGTTGGTCTCCTTCGGCAAAGCCTCGTCCATCAGCCCGGAGGCCGATTCGGACACCAGCCGCCATCCGGTCCACAGGATGTTGACGCCCACCAGAAGTGCGACGAGCGGGTCCAGCCAGCCCCAGCCCGTGAGCCACACGAGGCCGATGCCGACCACGACGCCGGCGGAGGTGATCACATCGGTCATGAGGTGGTGACCGTCGGCGCGCAGCGTGATCGAATTGTGCCGGGCACCCGCGCTGAGCAGGACCACGGCGACGGCGCCGTTGATCAGGGAGGCGCCCACAGTGATGAGCAGACCCACCCCGATCGCCTCCAGCGGCCGCGGAACGATCAGGCGTTCGATGGCGAACCCGACGATGACCACCGCCGCAACGAAGATCATCACGCCCTCGATGGCCGAGGAGAAGTACTCGGCCTTGGAGTGCCCGAAGTGGTGGTTCTTGTCCGCCGGCCTCGCCGCGACCCTCAACGCGAACAGCGCCACCACCGCCGCCGCAAGGTTCACCACGGACTCCGCGGCGTCGGAGAGCAGGCCCACCGATCCGGTGATCAGCCACGCGGAGGTCTTGAGCGCGATGGTGACGAGCGCCGCGGCGATCGACAACCAGGCGAACTTCGTGAGATCGACGCGGGCTTCAGGCATGTGCCAATCCTGGCCCCTTCAGGGGCGCCGGATCAAAGCGGGTCAGCGTTCAGCGGTTCAGCACGTTGCGCAGCTCGCCGTCGCCCCACAGCGCAGCCACGTTGAGCTCGATCAGCCGGTCCGCCTCCTGGGGCCGGCCGCTGGCCACGTGCGGTGTGATGAGCACGTTGGGTTCGTCCCACAGCGGAGACTCCGCGGGCAGCGGCTCCACCGCTGTCACGTCCAGCGCGGCCGCGGCCACCTTCCCTGACCTGACCGCGTCGAGCAGCGCCGCCTCGTCGACGGTGGCCCCGCGGCCCACGTTGACCACCAGCGCCGAGGGCTTCAGCTGGGCCAGGCGCCGGGCGTTGAGTGCCGCGTGCGTGGTCTCGTGCCGGGGAAGGATCATGATGAGGACGTCGGTGTCGGCCAGCACCTCCGGGAGCGCGTCCTCGTCGAACACGTCGAATCCGTGCCGGGGTCCGGTGGACCGCGCGATTCCCGTCACCCACGCGCCGAGCGCCCGCAGCAGCGGCGCGAGCCTGGCGGCGATGGACCCGAAGCCCCAGATGGTCACCTTGGCGCCGTCGAGGGAGATGATCCGCCCGTCGTGCGCCCGCTCGAGCATGGCGCCGCCCAACTCGCCGTCCCACAGGTGGTCGCGCTGGTTGCGGATCGCCATCGGCAGCATCCGCACCATTGCCAGGGTCAGCGCGAGCGCATGCTCGGCGACGGGACCGTCGTGCAGCCCCACCCCGCTGGACAGGATCACCCCGGGCGGGAAGCCGGCGGCCCGCACGTTGTCGGGTCCCGCGGCCAGCCCCTGGACCAGGAGGAGGGAGGTCATCCGCCGTGCGGCGTCGGGGAGGACGTCGTCGCTCTGTCCCCAGACCACAAGGACCTCGGCATCGACATGCTCCTCAGGGACCGGCCGGTCCCCCGCCACGACGACCACCTCGGCGCCGTCGATGCGCGGGAGGGGACCGGTGTAGGTATCGGGGATCAGGATCTTCATGTGACATGCACCTCCGTGGGACCGGCCCCAGCATCCCATAGTCGGGTGGGCGGTCAGCCGAAGAACTCGGTAACCTGCAGGGGTGCTGACCATGCAAGACGCCCTGCGCCGCCTGTCCGACTACTGGACCTCGAAGGGCTGCCTCACGTGGCAGCCGTTCAACTCCGAGGTGGGGGCGGGGACGATGAACCCGGCCACCGTGCTGCGTGTCCTCGGCCCCGAGCCGTGGGATGTGGCCTACGTGGAGCCGTCGGTGCGCCCGGACGACTCCCGCTACGGGCAGAACCCCAACCGGCTGCAGATGCACACCCAGTTCCAGGTGATCCTCAAGCCCGAGCCCGGTAATCCCCAGGAGCTGTACCTGGGCTCGCTGGAGGCGCTCGGCATCGACCTGTCCAAGCACGACGTGCGCTTCGTCGAGGACAACTGGCAGCAGCCGGCCATCGGCGCCTGGGGCCTCGGCTGGGAGGTGTGGCTCGACGGCATGGAGATCACGCAGTTCACCTACTTCCAGCAGGTGGGCGGGCAGAACCTGGACCCGATCCCTGTGGAGCTCACCTATGGAGTCGAGCGGATCCTGATGGCGCAGCAGGGGGTCACGCACTTCAAGGACATCGTCTATTCCATCGCCTCCGACGGCCGCCCCGTCACCTACGGCGAGGCCTTCGGCCAGCAGGAATACGAGATGAGCCGCTACTACCTCGACGACGCGGACGTGGAGGCCAACCGTCGCCTGTATGAGACCTACGTCGGCGAGGCCACCCGCATGGTTGAGGCCCGGCTCCCGGTGCCCGCCCACGGCTACATCCTCAAGTCCAGCCATGCCTTCAACGTGCTGGACGCGCGCGGAGCCATCTCGACGACCGAGCGGGCCAAGGCGTTCGCGACGATGCGCCGCCTCATGCGCGACACCGCGGCCCTGTGGATCGAGCGCCGCGAGGAGCTGGGCTTCCCGCTGATGCGCGAGCCCGCCGTCGACGAGGCGCCGGCGTCGCCCGCCGTGGACGGCTCGGCCCTGGGCACTGAGCCTCAGACACTGGCGTTCGAGATCGGCGTGGAGGAACTGCCCCCGCACGTGGTCCCGCAGACCGTGGAGGCGGTGCGTGAGGCGCTCAGCGCGAAGCTGGCGGCCACCCGACTCGCGCACGGCGCGATCACCGTCGAGGGCACGCCGCGCCGGATCGTCGCGGTGGTGGAGGCCGTCGGGGCGCAGGAGCCGGACGCCGAGCAGCTGCGCAAGGGGCCCAAGTGGGCCGCCGCGTTCGACGCCGACGGGAACCCGACCAAGGCGCTGCAGGGCTTCATGCGCGGCCAGGGCGTCGAGGCCTCGCAGGTGGTGCGCGCCGAGATCGGCGGCCAGGAGCACGCCGCGGTGTCTGTGACTGTCGCGGGGCGCCACGTACTGGATGTCGCGGGCGAGGCCCTCACGGACATCGTCTCCGGCCTGCGCGCCGAGAAGAACATGTGCTGGAGCGATGCCTCGCTGTCGTTCTCCCGCGCCATCCGCTGGATGGTGGCGCTCTGGGGCGACACCGTCGTGCCGGCCACCGTCTCCGGGCTGACCGCCGGGCGGACCACCTACCTGCAGCGTGCCGTCGCCGGTGAGGCGTCCGGCACGCGCGTTGACGGTTCGCGGGTGGGCTGGGTGGAGGTGGCCTCCGCCTCCGAGCTTCTGCCGGCCATCGCCTCGGGCGCCATCACCCTGTCCGCCGCCGAGCGCCGGGCATCGGTCGTGGAGCAGGCCGTCGCCCTGGCGGCCGGCGTG
>DATITN010000264.1:0-11437 GCA_035467795.1 Arachnia sp.
GAAGCGCACCAGCAGCTCCTCGGCGTGCTCCCGCGCCGCGCCCGCCCGCATGCCGTGGAGGCGCCCCAGGTACACCAGCTGGCTCAGCACCGGTTGCTTCGGGTAGAGCCCGCGCTCCTCAGGCAGATAGCCGAACCTCGCCCGGTCCGGCTGCCCGGCCGGGCGGCCGTGCCACAGCACCTCGCCGGCGGACGGCTGCAGCACTCCCATGATCATCCGCATCGTGGTGGTCTTCCCTGCGCCGTTGCCGCCGACGAACCCCACCATCTGCCCGGCGGGGACATCGAACGAGACGTCATCGACCGCGGTGAGCTGTCCGAACCGCCTGGTCAGGCCCATGAGCTGCAACATCCTCGTCACCCTCCTGCCTGTCACCACAGTACGTGAGTTCAGGGTGGCTCCGCTGGCCTCGACCCGGGCCGAGGATGCGCTGGGTTGGCCCTGGGTTAGCCCAGGCCCAGGAAGGCCACCAGCTCGGCAATGGCGGCCTCCGCCTCTTCCAGGGTGGGCATTTCGGCGAAGACCCGCAGGACGGGCTCGGTGCCGGAGAAGCGCACCACGAGCCAGCCGCCGTTGGAGAAGTAGACCTTGCAGCCGTCGAGGTAGCTGATGTGGTCAACGGCAGGGGTGAACTTGGGCAGCTCCCGGCGGTCGAAGAGGGTGGCGACGAGCTCGGCGCGCCGAGCAGGCGTGAACGAGTACGCGTTCTCCACCATCTGGGCGTCGCCGTACCGGGCGACGACGTCGGCCCACAACGAACTGAGCTTCCGGTTGCTGGCCGCCAGCATCTCGACCAGGAGCGACCCGGCGTACACGCCGTCCTTGCCCGCGATGTGACCCCGGACCGTGAGCCCTCCGGAGGACTCTCCGCCGATCACGGCATCCGTCTCGGCCATCTTCGAACTGATGTGCTTGAACCCCACGGGCACCTCGTAGCACTCCTCCCCGTGGGCGGCCGCGACCCGGTCGAGCAGGTGTGTGGTGGCGATGTTGCGCACCACCGGCCCTGTCCAGCCCTTGCCGGTCAGGAGGTACTCGTACAGCAGCACCATGATCTGGTTCGCCGATAGGTAGTTGCCCTCGTCGTCGATGATGCCCAGCCGGTCCGCGTCACCGTCGGTGGCGATGCCGAGATCGGCGCCCTTCTCGATGACCGTCTGCCGCAGCTGGTGCAGCGTCTCGAGCTTCGGGGACGGCAGCCGCCCCCCGAACATCGTGTCGTGACGTGAGTTGATCACGTCCACCTCGCAACGGGCGGTCATCAGGACGGTCTGCATGCAGGTCTGTGACACTCCGAACATCGGGTCGAGCACCACACTCAGATGACGGTGCCGGATGGTCTCGACGTCTAGCTGCTCGAGGATGGCGTCGATGTACCAGTTCATCGAGAACTGCACTGTCACCAACGGATGCGTGCGCACCTCGAAGTCGGGCACCGACCGCACGTCAGCAGGGGTCAGCGCGTTGATCTGCTCCTGGAGGGAGGCGGTGACCTCGACGTCAGCGTCACGCCCCCCTTCGACGAACACCTTGACGCCGTTGTAGACGGCCGGGTTGTGGGAGGCTGTGATCGCCAACCCGTAGGCGCACCCCTTGTTGCGCACCGTCCACATGATCATGGGCGTGGGGGCGGGGCGGTCGATCACCGTGACCGGGATCCCATTGGCCACCAGCACCTCGGTGGCCCACCATGCGGCGTCGGAGGAGAGGAAGCGTCGGTCGTAGCCGACGACGGTCCCGCGGCCGGCGACCGCCTCGGCGTTCATGCGGTCAGCGAGGCCCTGAGCCAGCAATCGGACATTCTCCTTGGTGAAGCCGTCGGCGATGATTGCGCGCCAGCCACCCGTGCCGAATTCGATCATGCTCGCACGGTAGCCGAGCCTGCACCCGGCGAGGAGCATCGGAGCCGGACCATTGCGCGTTTGTGCAGTGCTCCTGAGCGCAAACCCGCGTCCTCGACGGCGTCGCCTCCGTGAGGTGCGCAGGAGTGCACAGTGGCTGCGCGAAGGAGGAGCCGGGCCCCGCGCTGATCTTAGGATGAGGGCCATGAGTGAGACCATGCCCACCAAGGCCATCATCCTCGCCCGCGGCCTCGGGACCCGGATGCGCCGCGCGGCCGACGTCCCCCTCGACGAGGATCAGCGCAGGGCCGCGGAACTCGGGCTCAAGGCCATGATGCCGGTTGGTCTCGGCGGCACCTCCGAGGGAGGGCGGCCGGCACGCCCGTTCCTGGACCACGTGATCAGCGAGCTCGCCGATGCCGGACTCACCGACATCTGTCTGGTCATCGGCCCCGAGCACGACCTCGTGCGTGACTACTACGCGACGCTCGACCTGTCGCGGGTGCGGATCTCGTTCGCCGTCCAGGTCGAGGCCCTCGGCACGGCCGACGCCGTCCGGGCGGCACGCGGGTTCGCCGGACGGGACCGGTTCGTGATGGTCAACGCCGACAACTTCTATCCCGCCGAGGCTCTTCGCGCTCTCCTGCGGGCGCCCGGGACGGCCACGGTCGGCTTCGACGCCGCGGCGATGGTCAGCAGGTCCAACATCCCCGCCGACAGGATCGCCGCCTTCGCGATCCTGGACACCGACGCCGAGGGTCACCTCATCGACCTGATCGAGAAGCCGTCGGCCGACGTGGTGGCGCGCTTCGGCCCGAACGCGCGGATCTCCATGAACTGCTTCCTGTTCGGCGCCACCATCTTCGACGCCTGCGACGCCATCACCCCCTCGGCGCGGGGCGAGTACGAGATCGTCGATGCTGTCCGCTGGTTGATCGCGGCCGGCGAGCCCGTCACGGTGATCCCGGTGGCCGAAGGGGTGCTGGACATGTCGGGTCGCACAGATGTGCCCCTGGTGGCGGCCGCCCTCGCGAGCCGTCCGGTGCGGTTGTGAGCGGCTGGTTCGCGCCCGGACGCATAGAGGTACTCGGCAAGCACACCGACTACGCCGGCGGCAACGTGCTGGTGTGCGCCGTCGACCGGGGCGTGACCGCGACGGTGGAGCCGGGCAGGCGGGGGATCGAGGCGCGGAGCACGGCGCAGAAAGATGCCATCTCCCTGGAGCCGGGCGTTGCGGTGCGTCTGCCCGACGGGCACTGGGGCCAGTACCTCAACGTGGTGGTGGACAGGCTGGGCGCCAACTTCGGGCCCCTGCGCCCCGCGCGGCTCGCCATCGACGCGGACCTGCCGCTGGCCAGCGGCATGAGCAGCTCCTCAGCCCTGGTCGTGGCGTCCGCCATGGCGCTGGCCCAGTTCAACGGCTTCGACGAGTCCGAGGCCTGGGCCGCGGCGATCCGGGACGAGGTTGCGCTGGCCGGCTACCTGGCCTGCGTCGAGAACGGGAGCGCCTTCGGCCCGCTGTCCGGACGGGCCGGTGTCGGCACGTTCGGCGGGTCCGAGGATCACACCGCCATGCTCTGCAGCCAGGCCGACCACCTCGGCCTGTTCAGCTTCAACCCGGCCTCCCTCGTGGGGCGCGTGCGGCTCCCGGATGACCTCGCCTTCGTGGTGGCCGTGAGTGGCGTCTCGGCGGAGAAGACCGGCGCGGCGAAGGACGCCTACAACCAGGCCTCCCGGGGCGTCGCTGAGCTGCTGGCCCGCTGGAACGCCGCCACCGGGCGCGGAGACGCGAACCTGGCCGCCGCCGTCGAGTCCGATCCGGAGGCCGCAGCGGCGATCGAATCGCTCGTCGCGGACGAGCCGCGACTGCGCGCGCGCCTCCGCCAGTTCGTCGCCGAATCGACGTGGATAGTGCCGGCCGCCGTCGAGGCACTCCGCGTCGGTAACCGTGCCGCGCTGGGCGAGTTGGTCGCGGCCTCCCAGCGGTGGGCGGCGGACGGCCTCGACAATCAGATCCCGGAGACCGAGGCGTTGGTCGAAGACGGCCGCCGGCTCGGGGCGGTTGCCGCCTCCTCCTTCGGGGCCGGGTTCGGTGGCAGCGTGTGGGCGCTCGTGGGTCGCGACGACGCCGACAGCTTCGCCTCCGAATGGCTGGCCGGCTACGTGCGGGCCTACCCGGATCCGGGAAGCCGCGCCGCGACCCTGGTCACCAGGCCCGCCGGGCCGGCGCACCCTCTGGGCGGTTGAGGGCGAGGGGGCGGGTCTAGCCGCCGTAGGTGATCCTCGACGACGGGTCCGGCTCCTCCTGCCGGAGCCGTTCCTCGATGGTCTCGTCGTGATCGGTGTCGTCGGTGTGGAGTGCCGAGTCCACGGGTGTCTGGGGATCGTTCGGGACCATCGCTGCGGCGTCGGCGCCGTCGTCGATGAGGTCATCGGTGCCGAGGTCTTCGGCGGTCACCTCGCCGTAGGGGTGCTCGGCGTCGGCCACCTCCTCGGCGTCCAACTGTTCGAGTCCGTCGATGCTGCCGTCTTGCGCGTCCATGCTCATGCCCCCACCTTTGCACGGGATCGGTCCGAGACAAGGGGGTTGCGCACCCTCCTCTGTGTTAAGGGCTGTGCGACGGGGCCGACCGGTGGAGGCCTAGGTGTCGAAGAGGCCGCGGATGTCTGCGGCCGTGATGGCCCCGGAGGAGAAGGAGCCGGAGTCGATGACGGAGGTGAAGAGGTTCCGTTTGCGCTCCTGCAGCGCCACCACCTTCTCCTCGATGGTGTCCTCCGACACCATCCGGTACACGTTGACCGATCTGGTCTGGCCGATGCGGTGGGTCCGGTCGATGGCCTGGCTCTCCGCGGCCGGGTTCCACCACGGGTCGAGAACGAAGACGTAGTCCGCCTCGGTCAGCGTCAGGCCGAAGCCACCGGCCTTGAGCGAGATCAGGAACACCGGATCCTCGCCCTCGCGGAACGCGGCGATGCGGGCCGGCCGGTCGCGGGTGTGGCCGTCGAGGTAGACGTGGCTGATGCCGGCCTCGGTCAGCGCCTCCCGCACGAGCTTGAGGTAGCCGGTGAAGCTGCTGAACACCAGCGCCCGGTGGCCCTCCGACGCGAGCTCCGTGACCTGCTCCACCAGTGCGGTGACCTTCGCCGACGGCGCCCCCGAGGCGTGCTCGGCGTCCACCAGGACCGGGTCCAGCGCCAGCTGCCGCAGCTTCGTGAGCGCCCGGAAGATCGCCACCCGGTTGCGGTCCATGTCCTCCAGCATCCCCAGCACCCGCTGCCGCTCCCGGTGCAGGTACTTGTCGTAGACCCTGCGGTGCGCGGGCGTGAGCTCCACGCGCTGCACCTGCTCGATCTTCTCCGGCAGCTCCTGCACCACTTCGCGCTTGGTCCGTCGCAGCACGAACGGCTTGATGCGCCGTCGGAGGGTCTCGAGGGCTTGAAGGTCGCGGTCATTCTCGATGGGCTTGCGGAACCGCTCGGTGAAGTGGTCCGGGCGCGGGAACAGGCCGGGCGCTGACAGCGACAGCATGGACCACAGGTCCATCAGCGAGTTCTCCAGGGGGGTGCCCGTGATGGCCAGCGTGAACGGGGCGCCGAGCCGTCGGGCGGCCTGGTAGGTGCGGGAGCGGTGGTTCTTCACGAACTGGGCCTCGTCGAGGATCAGCCCGCTCCACTGCAGCGCCCGGTACTCGGCGTCCTCCAGCCGCATCAGCGTGTACGACGTGACGACGACGTGCGCGCCCGCGACAGCCGCCGCGACAGTGTCGCCCCGCCGCTTCCCCGTGGCGGTGATCACCGCGACATTCAGGCCGGGCGCAAACTTCGCCGCCTCGTCGGCCCAGGTTCCCACCACGCTGGCGGGGGCCACGACGAGCACCGGCTTGCCGTCCAGCTCCCCGGCCTCGCGGGCCCGCTCCAGCAGGGCGAGGGTCTGGAGGGTCTTGCCGAGGCCCATGTCGTCGGCGAGCACCCCGCCCAGCCGCGCGTCCCAGAGTGCGGCCAGCCACTCGTAGCCGCGGAGCTGGTAGGGGCGCAGCGTGGCGCGGATCCCGTCCGGGAGGGCGGGCGGCGGGCGGTCGGCGTCGGGAAGGAGGTGTTCGACGGAGGCCAGCCATCGTTTGCTCTGCCGCGCGATCACGCCCAGCTCGACGAGTTCCTCCCACAGGGCGGCCTGGTAGGGGCCGATGCGAAGTGGGCCGTTGGGGCTCCCGTCGGTGAGCTCGCGGGCTTCCTCGATGAGCCGTCGGAGGTCCTGCAGCTCCGGGATGTCGAGGCGGAACCAGGTGCCGGAGTCCAGGAGCAGGGCGTCATCCCCGGCGGCCAGGGCCCTGAACAGTTCCTCGAACGGCACCTCCTGGCCGTCGACCGAGACGGTGATGTGAAGGTTGAACCAGTCGCGGTCCTCGGTGTCGTCGGCCGTGAGGAGCACGACGGGGGCCTCGGAGGCCTCCTCGTAGGCCACCGCGTCGCCCTCCTCCTCCACCTGCACCCCTGCCTCGCGCAGGTGGGGGAGGACGTCGGAGAGGAAGGCGGCGGCCGCCATGCCCTGCAACTCGTGGTGGGCGATCAGGCCTGGGCGGGGGGTGGCTTCGAGGAGTGAGGCGCCGACGACGCTGAGAAGTGCGACCACCCCGTCGGTGAGGCGCCGCTCCACCGGCACGTCGCGCGGCGGGTCCCCCGCGGCGTGCAGGAGGGGGACGACGGTGGGGCCCTGTCCGGCCACCGGCGATGGATAGGCGAACCCCCACCTGAGGTGCGTGACGTGGCCGGGGAGGTGCGTGAGGGTGAGGTGCAGGACCGGTGGGACGATCTCCGGGGCCTCGACGGTGCCGTCGGAGGTGGACACCGCTCCCGTGCGCGCGAGGGCCGGGTAGTAGAGAGTCAGGAAGCGGTTGACGTCCTCGGCGGGGATGTCGACCGCCTTGCCGTCGGCGAGCAGGCGGTCCAGCCCGTCGGCAGGCGGGGAGGCGAGCGGCCAGAGAGTCAGGGCGCCGCCGTCGAGCTGCCCCACCCCGTGGGCCGGGTTGCCGAACAGCAGGACCCGTCCGGGGGCGTGGGGATCCACCAGGGAGACGCGCGGCTGGGCGGTGATGCCGCCATCTGGCGAGCGCGTGAGGTCCAGCGCGACCGTGGCGGAGTCGTCGCCGATCCGCACCGACCGCAGGCCCTCGCCGGCCAGGAGGACGACGCCGGCCGAGACCGCGCGCCGCAGCAGCGGCCAGGCGAGGGGGCCGAGGCTCGCGAGGTCCACTGTCGCGGGGACGCCGTAGGAGTAGGCGTTGTCGGGGCTGAGGAGGTGCAGCTGGGCCAGCGCCGCCCGGTGGGCGGGGTTCAACTCCGCGGCCCGCCACGGCTGGGTGATGTCGCCCCACGAGGCGCCGGTCTTCACCCACGGCGTGCGGGCGCCCTCGCGGAGGGGCTGCAGCGTGATGCGCGACACCGCGGCGCCGTAGTGGACGGTGGGGACGGAGAATTCGAGGGCGAGCGCGCGGCCGGCGGTGGACGAGGCATCGCCGAGCTTGATCAGGTGCGCGAGTTGGCTCTCCCACGTGTTGCTGGTGGGGCGTTGGCGGAGCCGTGCGCGCGCCGCGAGCATCACCGCGGCGACGTGCTTGCAGGAGCGGCCCATCGGGCAACTGCACCAGTTGTTGAGGCGCCGGCCGTTGCGGGTGACCTCGACCTCGTAGACGTGGCGGCCGCTGCCGGTGACCAGTGCTTGGAGTTCGTCGGGTGCGACGACGAGGTCGCGGACGTGGCCGGCATCGAAGTAGCCCTTGCCGCGGAAGTAGGTGGATGCGCCGAAGACCCGTTTCAGCTCGGGCTCGGAGAACTCCCGAACCCACTCCACGTCGTCAGGGTCCATAACGGACGAGGGTACCCGCAACGGGCTCGCGCCCGCTCCGCGCCTAGCTGCAGCCCGGCCAGCGGCTCGTCGCTGCCTGACCGCGTTTGGGCCCCGCTCGGGATGGGCGATTCGGGTGCGGGCCGGCAGGCCCCACCCCCGGGAGCACTGTCCGGTGGTTCTGGTGGCGTAGTCCCTACCAGATCCACCGCACAGAGAGGCAACCGGATGGGGGAGGCCCGCACTCCGGCCCGCCTTGTCCCGCTCCGTGCGCGTCCCGGGCGACGAGCACGTTGGGGACAGCTCTCGGAAGTTATCCACAGGGGGTTCAACGGGCCCCGAAAAGGCCGCGGCTGCTGCTGTGATGGGGCGACCTCAGAGAGAAGGGCGACGGAGATGGAACCAATGGACGTGCATGTCGGCGAGGTCTGGGCGCACTACCCGGACGACTACCGGCCCAACGCGAGCAGAGTCGAGATCGTGCAGATCGTGCCGCGGCCTAAGAAGGACCGCTATCTCATCCGCTTCGAGGACGGCCGCGAGCGAGAGGTCGCCCGGACGCGGCTCAAGTGCCGATGGGAGGACGCCAAGGCCTACGAGGAGAAGCTGGCCGCGGAGGAGCTCATCCGGAACCAGGCCCAGGATTCCCGCCTGTCAGGATCCATCCGACGTGTCTTCCGGCTGGTCCCGCGCGAGGTGGCCACGCTGGAGAACTCTGGTCAGGTCGTCATCCACGACACTGCTCGGCTGGCCGCCCGGACGGGGGTGCCGATGGATGTCCTGCTGACGGCGTGCGGACAGGTTGCGGAGGGCAGCAGCCTTCGGGTGTCGGCGCTGGGAGGCCAGAGGATCGCGATGGCCTTGTGTGTCGCGCACCCAGCCGAGGCCCTGCAGATCGCGCGAGGGCGCGACAGCTACGCGGACCACTACGACGAGCACCCTGGCTACTTCTCGCCCCGGCGTGACTATCGCTGGTACGCCGACGAGGAGGCCCCCGCCGGGGAGATCATCCGGAGCTGGTGTGGGGCGCTCCCCACCTCCCGAGCCGAGGCGGCGGCCGCGGCCGAGGCCGAGTGCCACCGGCTGTGGCTCCTTGCCCACCGGCTGGTCAACGAGCTCACCAGGCACGCCCTCCCGGTGGCCGAGAACCTGCGCAAGGATCTGGTGAACAACCAGATCTCGGCCGACGACGTCCGCGTGGCCTGATTCGCGGCTTGGTGATGCTCCCAGGCGGCAGCCTATGGTCATGTATCACCGGTGATACAGTGAGGAGATGGGAAGTGTGACGGTGCGAGACCTGCGCAACCGCAGCGCGGATGTGCTGGCGCGCGTGGCTCGCGGTGAGAGCCTGACGGTGACGCGAGACGGCGAGCCGGTGGCGGCGGTGGTTCCGCTCCCGCGTCGTCCACGAGGTGCCGCCGAGCTGGTCGACAGATGGCGGGCGCTGCCACGGGTGGATGCGGCAGCGCTCAAGGCAGACGTCGACACGGTGCTGGATCCGTCGCTGTGAGTGAAGGGATTCTGGACACCTCCGCAGTGATCGACCTGGGCATCCTGGAACCCGCCTCGCTGCCTGCCGAGCCCATGATCACCGCTGTCACGATGGCGGAGCTGTCGGTGGGGCCGCACGTTGCGCGCTCGGATGCGGAACGTGCGGCCCGCCAGGCGCTGGTGCAGCAGGCGGAGGCGGACTTCGACCCCATCCCGTTCGACGGTGCGGCGGCGAGGGCCTTCGGGGTGGTGGCCGCCTCACTGAGGTCCGCGGGGCGAAAGCCTTCAGCGCGCGCGTACGACGCGCTCATCGCGGCCACTGCGCTGTCGCGCGGGCTGCCGATCTACACGGCCAATCCACGTGACTTCGAGGGGATCGCGGGACTCGACGTGCGGGCCGTCCGGGCCGCGCACGCCGAGTCCTGAGGGGCCACGCGGGGCGTCAGTAGCGCAGCCGCGCCAGCGCCGGGCCGTCCCACGCGTCGCCGAGATCGGCGCCGCGGACGGCTACCACCCGTCCGCCCTGGTCAAGGACGAGCAGGGCCACCTTCGCGAGCAGGTCGGAGACAGCCGGCGCGAACAGGTCCGCGTTCCGGTCGTAGGTGAGTGCCCCGTTCGTGGTGTCCAGCGTGCCCCAGATGTCGAGCGTGACGTCGAACCAGATCGTGTCCACCGCGCCGTTGATCGCCTGCTTGGCGATGGCAGCCAGGTCCCGTTCGACGCGCCCCGGGTCGCCCTCGCCCAGGTCGTGCAGTTCGGCCAGCGTGTCGGTCACGTTGAGCTCTGCCAGCTGCCCGCGGATCTCGTCGTCGATCTGCGCGGCGTTGAGCCGGTCCGGGTTGCCCGGGACGGTCACCAGGCGGCGGCCTTCCTTGCGCGGCCCGAACAGGGCGGCGAGGGACTCGTCGGCAAACACGAAGAGCGTCAGCTTCTCGTCCGGGTCCAGCCGTGCCAGCTCGGTGCGGGCGGCATCTGCAACGCGCTTGGCGTACAGGTCGTGGACGTCGCCGGAGAGCCGGTCGTCTCCGCGCCCGGCCGAGTCGCGGTTGGTCGCCTCTGAGGCGCTCGCCGGGTAGGTGCCGGTCAGCTCGATCGGCGCCACGCGCTCGTGGGGCGTGGCGTGCCACAGCTGCCACTCGTTGTCCGAGAGGGTGATGGCGAACGCCTCCTGCGGCTGGCTGATGCTGCGCAGCAGCTGGCCCACCGCGAAGTGGACGCCTGCGTGCAACTCGTCCTCGAGGCGGTTCGGCAGCACGAACACCTCGCTGACGCCGGGCGCCACGAAGACGGCCAGCGAGCGGGAGAGCTTCCCCCACAGCTCGTGGTCATCGAGGATCGCGTCGCGCTCCGCGGCGATGCCCTCGCGGACTCCGCGGTCCACCCCGTGTTCCTCGAGCTGCCTGAGGGCCGAGTCGAAGCCGCTCTTCAGCGCCACCTGCGCACGCTCTCGCTCTGACGGATTCGGCGAGGTCTCGACGTACAGGGAGACGGCGCCGGCGAAGTCGCCATCCAGGGCCCGCAGGTCCGCGGATGTGGGGAGCTGGTGGTGTGTGGTCATGGGTCAATGCCTCCAAGTGATGCGAGCGAACCTTCAACGTAGACCGCCGGGCTATCGGCTTCCTTCCCCCTCTGTGGGGGATCCGGCGGGCTGGTGGCCGGCCAGTCGGCCTTCGAGCCCGTCGAGGATGAGCTCGAGGCCGTAACCGAACTCGTCTGCGAACGTGTAGCCCGTGGCCACCTCGTCGATGAGCGCGGCCAGGTGTGGGTAGGGCTGAATCAGCGATTCCACCGCGGCCGCGTAGTCCTCGGCGCCCTCAGCTCGGGAGGAGTCGAACGGGAGGTTCTGCTCGGTGAGGACGAACCCGTAAACGTAGGCGTCGATCACGGAGAACGCGTGAGACGCCAACCTTGGCGGGAACCCGCCGCCCACCAGGCACCCGAGCACCGCATCATGGTGGCTGAGCAGCGCCGCGCCCGGGGTGGTTCTCGACTCGATCAGCCCCAACGTCCACGGGTGCGCGGCGAGCACCGCGCGCGCCGACGAGGCCCGGCGCCCCATCCCGGCGCGCCATGGCTCCCCGGTCAGCGGCAGCTCGATCAGGGAGAAGATCCAATCGGCCAGAGCGTCGAGGAGGGCGTCCTTGTTGGCCACGTGGTGGTACAGCGACATGGCCTCGACGCCGAGCTCCCGCCCCACTGTGCGCATGCTGACCCCGCTGAGTCCTGAGCGGTCCGCGACGACGACTGCGGCCTCGACGATGCG
>DATITN010000265.1:0-2558 GCA_035467795.1 Arachnia sp.
CTCGTCGTTCCTCGCCCATTTCGAGGGGCGCTACGCCACCCAGCGCCGGGGCTACACCGAGGCGGAGCTGGCCGCGGCGCAGCACCTGGTGGAGACGAAGTTCTCGTCCGAGGCGTGGACCAAGCGGATCCCCTGACCTCGCGGGCCGGTAACGACCCAATTCCTCCACTGCGGGCTGAGGAGCGAGGAGCGCAGCGACGAGCCTCGAAGCCTGAGAGACGTACCTTGTCAGCTCACGTTTCATAGGCTTCGAGGCCGCTACGCGGCACCTCAGCCAGCGGTAGCGCGAGGAGCGCAGCGGCACCTCAGCCAGCGGTAGAGCGAGGAGCGCAGCGCCACCTCAGCCAGCGGTAGAGCGAGGAGCACGGCGCTCCTCAGACGGCGGTTGCGCGAGGCAGGGAACGAAGCGAGGAGCAGGGGTCACTCGCCGGGCTGGCGCACCCCGACGGTGAGGATCAGGTTCGCGTACAGCCGCTGGTCGGCGCTCACGATCACAACGGACACGTCCTCGGACTTCGCCACGTCGTAGAAGTCCCAGCGCGGGATCTCCACCACGTCGATGCCGGGCAGTGCCGCGCGGTATTCGTCGTGCGCCGGGATGGACTCGGGCACCTCTGTCGCGTCCGCGGCGGGGACCATGATCCCTGCCTGCTCGATCGGGATGGTGAGCTTGAGCACCTCGAGGATGTCTGAGACCGTCAGCAGCCCGGGCGCCAGGTTGAGATAGATCCGCTCCGCCGAGGCGGGGGCGCCGGTGGCCGCCGGGTAGTTGCCGTCGGTGATGAGGACCTTGGAGCTGTGGCCGGCGCGGCCGAGGGCGCCGAGGAGCTGGGGGTGGGTCATGGGTCCGTAGAGCATGGGTCTTTCCTTATCTGTTGTGCAACGCCTCGACGGCGCGGCGAAGTTATGAGCTTGAGCGCAGCACCAGGCTGGGCGTGATGATGGTGGAGTGGGCCTCGTCACCGTTGAGCAGCAGGCTCAGCGCCGCCACGGCCGCTTCTCCCACCGCCCGGAAGTCCTGACGGACGGTGGTCAGCGGCGGCAGGAACCACTCCGAGCCCAACGCGTCGTCGAAACCCACCACCCGGACCTCGCCGGGGACCCTCCGCCCCGCCAGCTGGAGTGCGGTCATGCAGCCCAGCGCGAGGTGGTCGTTGGCCGCGAAGATCCCGTCCACCCGCCCATTCAGGCCGGCCATCAACGGGCTGGCATCCGCAGCGTCCCAGGATCCGGCCTGGAGGACGATCGGCTCCAGGTTGGCCGCCGCGCACCCGGCCAGGTAGCCCTCGTGGCGCAACCGAGCGTCGATCCATTCGGTGGGCCCCTCCACATGCGCGATCCGCGCGGCCCCCCGCCCGACGAGGTGCTCGACAGCCATCACCGCCCCGGCCCGGTGATCCACCGCCACCCCGACTGCCAGCGGCGGCAGCTCGTTGACCTGACCCACGTAGACCGTGGGGAGCCGGCTGGCCACCGTGTTGACCCACTCCCCCGGCTCGTAGCGTCCGCCGAGGATCACCACACCGTCGGCGCCCACCGGCACGAGCTCGCGCAACGCCAGTCCGCCGAGCTCGGACCTGACGACGGAGGTGGAGATGTGCAGGCCCAGCGCCGCCAACTGCTGACAGATCACGACGTAGGTGGTGGCGTGGCCGTGGAGCAGCGGCACGGCGTCGATGATGTGGATGGAGCCGGTGCGCCGGGCCGACAACGAGCGCGCAGCCATGTTGGGCTGGTAGTTGAGTTCCTCGATCGCGGCCAGCACCCGGGCGCGCGTGGCCTCGGCCACCACGTCCACGCCGCGCACCACCCGCGATGCGGTCTGCATCGAGACTCCCGCGGCCTCGGCGATGTCGCGGAGATTCGCCCGTTCCCCCCGCCTGCTCATGGTCTTGGCTCGTAGCGCACGGTTCTTGCCGAGGCGCCGATCACGGCGTTGCGGTCCTGCGGATCCAGCCGGCCCATGATCTCGAGCTGCGCGAGCAGCGAGCCGAGGACGGAGGCCTCCACCGGCCCGGCGATGACCGGCACCCCGATCGCGTCCGCGGTGAGCTGGCAGAGGAGCGCGTTGCGGGAGCCTCCCCCGACGAGGTTGAGCTGCTTCGCTGAGCGGCCGGTGAGGGCCGCGAGATCTGCCGCCCCCCGCGCGTACCGGGCGGCGAACGACTCGAGGACTACCCTCACCACGGCCCCCTCATCGAGTCCCTCCACGTCGGCGCCCTGGGCGCGCAGCGCGTCGGTCACCCGCCCCACCATGCCTCCGGGCTGCGCGAACTGGGGCTCGTCCGGGTTGATCAGATAGCCAAGCGACTCGGCGGCACTGGCCCGCGCCACCAGTTCCACGATGTCGTGGACGCCGCCGGTGGCCCTCCACTCACGCTGGCACTCCTGCAGGATCCAGAGTCCCGTGATGTTGAACAGGGGGCGTAGCCCGTCGTCGGCGCGCGCCTCGTTGGTGAGGCCCAACTGGTACGCCTCCCGTGACATGAGCGGCTCGTCGCGGAGCACGCCCAGCACGGACCAGGAGCCGCAGGAAAGGAAGTAGGACTCGTCGTCCA
>DATITN010000266.1:0-5172 GCA_035467795.1 Arachnia sp.
GGCGTTGAGCACGTTGCGCAGGTTGGACTCGGACAGGTAGGTCTTCTGCGCGTCGGTCAGGCCATCGGCGGGCGTGCGCTCGTGGGAGCTGAACAGCATGAGGCCGGCGATCTGCTCGATCGACATTCCTTCGGCGAGGTCCGCCGCACGCTCGGTGGAGTCAAGGCGCCAGTCCTCCCACGCGTCGAGCTCACCGTTGGCGTTCATGTCCTTGAACGCATAGGTCGCGCCCTCGATTTCTTCCTCGAGCAGGGTGATGCCGCTCTCGGCGCCGTACGACAGGGTCGGGCCCTCACCCGGGTTCTCGACGACCATGAAGGCCGTGGACCCGTCGGTGACCTCACGCTCGGTGTAGGTGCCGGTCACAGTCTGCTCCGACGTGGGGGCGGGGGACTCAGACTCCTGCGGGTCTGCGGTGCATCCCGCAAGTGCCATGGCGGCGATCCCGGCGAAGGCGATGATCCGTACAGTGGGACGCTTCATCGAACGCCTCCTGCAGTCGCGCGCTGGTGAATCTTCATCAAACTCTCCTCGTTGAGTTTCTCGGACCGATGACCGATGCGGTGTGGGAGTGACGTCTCCGTTCACCGCCCGTACCGCTGTGCTGTCACGATCCATGTGGACACGGCCCTCGCGTCGCCTGCCGCTGCCATTGCAGTGCTGTAGGCACTGACCTGGGCCGTCGGACTCACGTCGCGTGTGACCGTGACAAACTCAATCAGCCGCGGAATTGGCCATCGCCGCGCTGAGCACAACCTGTCGGTCTATGCGCACAACCTGCGCCGGGCCGCCAGGGTGCACGGCAGAACTCCGGGTCTCGAGTATCTCCGGGGGCATCACCTCACCCTCGGCACGGCAGCCCCCACACATGCCGGGAACAACAGGAACGGGGCCGCCCGAAGGCGACCCCGTCCTGGTAGTGGTAAAGCCCTGGCTAGCGGTCGTCTGAGACGTCCCGCTTGAAGTCCTCCACCTTGTCAGCCACGTTGCCGGTAGCGTCGGTGAACTTTTCGTTCACTTCATCGCCCACCTGCTTGGCGCTGGCTTCGATGCGGTCCTTCTGGCCCTCTCGGCGAAGCTCGTCGTTGTCGATCAAGTCGCCCAGGCCTTCCTTGGCCTTACCGATGGTCTCTTGAATCTTGTCTCCGAAGCCCATACTTTGCCTCCCGAAATGGTAGATAACAGGACCCCACCCACGGTACCCCTCCCGTTCAATCCACGGAAGGGATCTCCGGAATCTGTGGTCCGGCTCAGCGCTGGGAGATGTCCTCCACCACGTCGCCGGTGGTGCGGGCGTCGAGGTCGCGGGCCACGTCGGCCTGCGCGATGACGCCGACGACCGTGGCCCCGTCAAGGACGGGCACTCGCCGCACCTGGTGTTCGCCCATGATCCGGGCAACCTTCTCGGCGTCGTCGTCGATGTTCACGGTCACGACGGCCGCCGTCGCCACCTCCGAGACGGTGGCGCTCGACGGGTCCAGGCCTCCGGCGATGCCCTTGACCACGATGTCGCGGTCAGTGACGACCCCCGCCAGATGTTCGCCGTCGAGAATCGGCATGGAGCCGACGTTGAGGTCCCGGAGCTTTCGGGCAGCCTCGGTGAGTGTCGCGGTGGGTGAAAGCGTCTCGGCCGGCGTGGTCATGATGTCGCGTGCTGTCTTCATCGTTCCTCCTACGGTCAGGTCAGCCCTGCCGGGCATCCCACTTCACCCGTACCCACTTCCTGTGGGATCCAAACTCGGTCGCCGGGATCCACGGCACCTCTGTCCCTGCCCGCGGGGCCGAGGAGGCGGATCTGGGGGCGTAGTCGCGACCAGAAGCGCCGGGCAACAATTGGCCGACGGTGGAGCTCGCCTGGGCGGTGGATCTGGCCGCGTGGTCGCCCGTAGATCCGCCGGCGGTGTTGTCCGGTGGGCCGGGTGACGTGGCTGGCCGCCGTGCGGGCGGGGCTGCTACGCGGCGGGAGGGAGGCTGTGTTGGGCGAGGACGCCGCGGCGCACCTCCACGATGCTGTCCGGGACGCCCCGTCGCGGATCGCTGTCTGGACCGAGGCCAGGCGCGACGGCTTCACCGTCGGCCAGTGGACCGTGGTGTACCGACGGGGGACGAGGAAGGGCATGGGCAGTCCCCCGCGGACATCGGTGGAGGCGTCTCTGGTCGATCTGGCCCGGGTCAGCTCGGAGGACGCGACTGTCGCGGCGGTGGC
The DNA here is from genome assembly GCA_035467795.1 of Arachnia sp. GTDB lineage: Bacteria > Actinomycetota > Actinomycetes > Propionibacteriales > Propionibacteriaceae > Arachnia. The sequence goes on from DATITN010000266.1 coordinate 2,207, forward strand.
CCGTGCCCTTGCGCAGGGCCGGACGCTACCCGCCAGGATCCTCACCGCGCTCGCCACGCGGCAACGGACCAGGCACTCGGCCGTCATCAAGGAACTCTGCAGCTACGCCGGCCAGGGAATCGAGAGCGCCCTGGAGTGGCGCTTCCAGAGCCAGGTACTGCTCCCCCACGGGCTGCCCGTGCCTGAGAAGCAGGTGCGTACCGTCGTCGGGCGCGGCGATGCGCTGTATCGCGACGCGCGGCTCGCCGTCGAGCTCGACGGCATGCGGGACCACACCGAGTGGTCCAAGGACATGGCCCGCGACAACGAACGTCTCGTGGCGGAGGACACCGTCACCCTGCGCTACGGGTGGCAGGCGGTGACGCTGGACGCGTGCGCCGTCGCGGCTCAACTGGCCGATGCGCTGGGCGCGCGCCGTTGGGAAGGGCAGCGGCTCGACTGCCCCAAGTGTCCGCCAGTCAAAGAGGCGTATGTGGCGGCGTAGTCGCGACCAGAGGTGCCGCGTGAGAATCGGCCAGCGGTCGATGGGGGTCCGGAAATGCTGAGCGGCGGATCTGGTCGACGGTGGTGGCGCCGGGGACCTTGCCGGAGCGCAGATACTGCACGAACAGGCCCTTGTCGGGGTCGGACCACAGCGGGCCGTCGTAGAAGTTGCCCGGGCAGATGGCGTTGACCTTCACCCCGTGCTCGACGAGTTCCAGCGCGAAGCTCTGAACCAGGGCTCCCGCCGGGCCCTGTCGAGTCCCCCGGCCCCGAGGTTTCGCGGCGACCGATTGTGCCGCTGATCGGACTGATCATGCTACGACTCTCGGAGCTGCACACCGCGGGGCAGGTGAATGGTCATGTCCGCCAAGACCTCCACGACGAGAGGCCCCGGCGGATGCCTCGGACAAGTCCCAGCCCAGACGAAGGAGTCTAGAAATGATGGACCGCCTCAGCCGACGTGCCCTGCTCGGTTCGGCCGCAGCAATCCCCGCGCTCGCCGCCATCCCACAGGTGGCCTCGGCCGCCACCTCGGTCGGCTTCGACCTGAACGCCACCGTGCTCGACGGCGGCGAACAGGTGACGTCGCTGACTATCCGGGCGGGCGCGCTCGGGCAGTTTGATCCTTCGAGCCTGGCCCTCGGCACCTTCTCGGTGCGGGCCAGGGCGGAGAGCCCGCTCCCCTCCTCGTCGGGCCAGCTCACCTTCGGCGTCTACGACGTCCAGCGCCAGGTGACCGCGGCCCGGATCGACAACCGGGGCAACATCACGCTCGAACTGGCCACCGCCGAGGGCGTGCCCGGGGGCGCCACCCTGGGCTACACCGTCCCCGCTGGGCGCAACGTCGAATTCGACCTGACCTACACGATCACGCAGAACACCCCGCTCCGGCTGCGAAACCAGCGCCAGGTGACGATCGACAGCTTCACCCAGGGCGAGCTGACGAACCCCGAGGCGGACGCCTTCAGCTACGGGACGTCCGCGTCCGGGCTGAACTACCGCCTGTTCACCCCCTCGAACAACGGCCACGGCCGGGCCGGCAGGCACCCGCTGGTCGTCTGGTTGCACGGCGGCGGCGAGGGCGGCATGGACTCGCGCCAGACGAACGAGGCGCAGCTGCGCGGCAACCGTGGGGCGCTCGGCTTCATCACGCAGGAGGCGCAGCAGATCTTCGGCGGGGCATACGTCGTCGCCCCGCAGTCCCCCAGCATGTGGATGGCCGACGGCGACGGGTTCGCGCCACGGATCGCCGCGCTCGTGGACGAGCTGCTCGCGTCCAACCACAAGATCGACCCGCAGCGGGTGCACGTCCTCGGCTGCAGCAACGGCGGGTACATGTCACTCAAGATGGCGGTCGAGTACCCGACGAAGTTCGCCTCGATCGTCCCCATCTGCCCCGGCGCGACGCCCACCTTCTTCACCGACGCCGAGTTGCAGAGCGTCAGCTCCACCCCCACGTGGCTGGTGCACTCGAAGGACGACACCATCCTCCCGTGGGAGCCCAACACCGGCCGGGCGGCGGCGCTGATCGACGACCCCATCGTCACGCTGTACAACACGGTGACGTGGCAGGGCCACCAGTTCATGGGGCACTGGTCGTGGATCTATGTCGCCCGCAACGACCCACAGCACAACGGTCAGCGCCTCTGGCAGTGGATGGCCGAGCAGCACCGCTGACCATCAAAGCGGCCTTGGACGAAGGGCCCGGCGGCTGACGGGTGTCAGCTACCGGGCCCTCCCGCATGTCGTCGCCGCGTGCGCGGTCAGCTCGACAGCATAACCTGGCCCCCGGTGACCGGCAGGGCCTGGCCCGTTTCGTAGGCCTGCTCGACGATGTAGTACACAGCGCGCATCACGTCGGCCCCGGTGGTTCCGCGACGAAGCGGCACCTTGGCCTCGTAGAACTCGCGCACCTCGTCGACGGTGGTGGCGCCCGGGACCTTGCCGGAGCGCAGGTACTGCACGAACAGGCCCTTGTCGGGATCGGACCACAGTGGGCCGTCGTAGAAGTTGCCCGGGCAGATTGCGTTGACCTTCACCCCGTGCTCCACCAACTCAAGCGCGAAACTCTGCACCAGGCCGATGCCGCCGAACTTCGAGCCGGCGTAGGCGCCGTTCTTGTTCGAGCCCACCAGGCCGGACTTCGAGTTGATCTGGATGATGTCGGTCATCCAGCCCGGAGCCGCCGAGTGCTGGGCGGCCAGGATGCGGCCCAGATGCTTGGTGACGAGGAAGAACGCCGTGTAGTTGATGTCGGTGGTGAACGCGAAGGACTTGAGGTCCTGCTCCAGCACCCCGCCGGCGCGGACGACGCCCGCGTTGGAGATGACCAGGTCGAGGCCACCGGTGGTGGCGGCGATCTGCTCGGCCATCGCCGCGACCGAGTCCTCGTCGGCCACGTTGACGGTGATCGCCGCGGTGCGCTCCCCCAGCTCGGCAGCCAGGGCCGCCGCGCCGTCGGAGTTGAGGTCCGCGATGTAGAC
>DATITN010000267.1:0-8404 GCA_035467795.1 Arachnia sp.
TGAGCAGAACGACCGACTCCTCCGCGACCCGGCGCGCGACGCTCCGGTTGCGAGGAGAGTCCAGATCCGCGGCAGGGTCCGCAGAGGGCTCCCAGCCGTCGTCGAGCAGCCCAAGCTCCAGCTTCTGCCGCAGCACCCGGCGCGCGGAGCGTCGCACGTCGTCCTCCCTGAGCATCCCGCGCGAGATGGCCTCCTCGATGGCCCAGTAGGAGCCCGTCGAGGGCAGCTCGATGTCGAGCCCGGCACGGATGGCCAGCGCCGCGGCGGTGGCGTCATCAGGGGCGATCCGGTGCATCCGGGTGAGGAACGCGATGCTCCAGTAGTCCGAGACCACCGTGCCCTCGAAACCCCAGCGGTCCCGCAGCACACCGGTCAGCAGCTCGGCCGACGCGGCGGCGGGCTGGCCGTCGATGTCACAGTAGGAGTTCATGATGGATCGGGCCCCGCCGAGGCGCAGCGCCATCTCGAACGGCGGCAGCATCACGTCCTCGAGCTCGCGGCGCCCCATCGACACAGGCGCGTGGTTGCGCCCAGCACGGCTGGCCGGGTAGCCGACGAAGTGTTTCGGCGTGGCGATCACACCCGCCGACTGCAGGCCGCGCACGTATGCGGTGCCGAGGCTCCCCACCAGGTAGGGGTCCTCACCGCAGGTTTCCTCGACGCGGCCCCAGCGGTAGTCGCGCACCACGTCGAGCAGCGGCGAGAGCCCCTGCTGCACGCCGACGGAGGCCAGGTCCGAGCCGATGGCCGCGGCCATCTCCTCGATCAGCTCGGGCCGCCACGTGGCGCCCCAGGCGATCGACGCCGGGTAGACGGTGGCGCCCAGCGCGGTGAAGCCGGTGAGGCACTCCTCGTGGGCGATCGCCGGGATGCCGAACGCGTTCGAGGCCACGACGTCGGCCTGAAGCCGGCGCAGCTTGTCGGCGCCGTCGGGCACGCTGACGGGAGCGGTGCCGTAGACGCGGGTGAGGTGTCCCAACCCGCCGTCGATGGCCTCGTCCCAGGCGCGCAGTTCCTGCGCGAACTCGTTCTCCATCGGCGCCACCTCGTGGGCGTCGGGGTCCGGTGCCGGGCGGTCGCCGTCGGCGGGCAGCCAGTAGGAGCCGAGCTGGTGGGCCAGGTCGGCCAAAGACATCTCGGCGAGTAGTGCATCGAGGCGCGCGTCGAGCGGGGCGGTGGGGTCAGTCCAGGTCATGGGAGGAGTCGATTCTGCGCGCGGGCGTCAGCCCTTGACCGCGCCTTGGAGGCCGCCGACGATGCGACGCTGCATGGTGAGGAAGAAGACCATGGCGGGAATCATGGACAGGGTGGTGAAGGCGAACACGCCTGCGGTGTCCGAGGAGTGCTCGGTGGAGAAGTCGGCCACGCCCAGCGGCAGGGTTCGCATGTCGCCCTGGAGCAGGAGCAGTGGCAGCAGGTACGCGTTCCAGGAACCGACGAATGCGAGCACTCCGACGGTCACGAGGCCGGCGCCGGAGAGCGGCACCATGATGCGGGTGAAGATGCTGACTCGGCTGGCCCCGTCGATCATCGCGGCCTCCTCTAGCTCGGCCGGGATGGCCTGCAGGAAGGGGCGCAGAATCACGATGGTCATCGGCAGCGCGAACGCGGCCTGGGGGAGCGCGACGCCCCACCAGGTGTTGCTCATGCCCAGGTCCTTGCTGATGATGATGAACAGCGGGATCACGGCGACCGTGGCGGGGAAGAGTAGCCCGAGCACGAAGATCATGTAGATCTTCTCGCGACCCGGGAAGTGGTAGCGGGAGAGCGGATAGGCGGCCATCAGCCCGAACACGACGACGAGCAGGGTGGTGAGGCTCGCGATCGCCAGGGAGTTGAGGCCGTAGCGCCAGAAGTTCGAGTTCGTGAACACGCCCAGGTAGTTGCTCCAGATCCACGGGTCCGGGAATCCGGCCGGGTTCTCGGCGAGCTGAGCGTTGCTGCGGAAGCCGCCGAGGATCGAGTACAGGACCGGCCCGATGGAGAAGGCGGCCACGATGAGTGCCACGAAGTAGACGAGCGGACCGGCGCCCCTCCGACGGCGGCTCGGGGCTGCCGGAGCTGCCGGGGCTGCGGTGGCGGTCATCGTCGTGCCTTTCGCTTGTCGGTGTCTGCAATGTCGCGGCTGAGGATGAAGCGCTGATAGAGCAGCGCCATGGTGAGGGCGACGACGAACAGGACCACTGACGCGGCGCCGGCGATGCCGTAGTTGCTGCGCCGCGTGCCCTCGTTGATGAGGAAGGTGGCCATGGTGGTGGTGGCGTTGGCGGGGCCGCCGCCAGTGAGGATCCACACCATGTCGAACAGCTGCAGCGCACCCAACATGGACAGGAACGCCCAGGTGCGCAGCGTCGGGCCGAGGAGGGGGATGGTGATGTAGCGCTGCGTCTGCCACCACGAGGCGCCGTCGATCTGGGCCGCCTCGTCGAGCTCCTGGGGGACGCCCTGAAGTCCTGCGAGGAACAGGATGATGGCGAAGCCGAGGTACTTCCAGGTGAGCACGACCATCACGGTCCAGAGCGCGAGCTCCGGGGTGCCGAGGAAGCCCTGCTCCGGTCCCTGGATGCCCAGGGTGGCGAGCATCGAGTCGATCACGCCGTAGCGGGGCTGCAGGAGCTGGAACCACACCACGCCCGCGATGACCTCCGCGAGGATGTAGGGGATGAAAACGATGGTTCGCAGCAGGCCCTGGAACTTCATCTTGCGGTTGAGCAGGAGCGCGACGGCGATGCCGAGCGGGAGTTGGATGGCGATGGACGCCACCACGATGAACAGGTTGTGGCCGAGGGCGCCTAGGAACACATCGTTGGTCAGGACTGAGGCGTAGTTACGGAGTCCGACGAAATCCGTCAGAGGGCCGAAGCCCTTCCAGCGGAAGACGGAGAACTGGACCGCGCGAAGCATCGGCCATACGACGAACATGAAGAACAGCGTCAGAGCGGGCAAAACGAAGACGGCGATCTCGAGGCCCATCTTCCAGTTGATGGGCCCCCTCTGACGGGAGAGCGGGCGCTCGTCGCGCCCGCTCTCGTCAGTGGGGGTGACCCCGACCGCCGCCGCCTGCTCATGCGAGGTGGCGTTGGTCATGTGATTACTTCTCCGCGTCCGCTGCGGCCTGGGTGGCGTCGACGATGTCCTGGGCCGAGGCCTGGCTGGCGAAGACCAGGGCGATCTCGTCGTTCATGGCGCCGCCGATAGATGTGCCGAAGGCGGTGTCGAAGTAGAGCTGCACGTAGCCTGCCGCGTCGCGGACCTCGAGGAGATCGGCGAGCGCCGGATCAGCAACGTACTGGGAGGCGGTGGGGTTGGTGGGCAGCCCCATGTCGAGCTCCGCGAAGCCCTGCTGGATCTCGTCGGAGAGGAGGTGCTTGACGAACTCGACGGCCTCATCGGGGGCATCGGCGGGGACGCCCCAGGCATCGCCGCCACCGAGTGCGGCGCTCTGGTCGCCTTCGCCGCCTTCGACCTCAGGGAACGCGAACCAACCGGTGGCCTCGCCGAGGCCCAGCTCGTCTTCGGTCAGGCCCTGCATGACGCCGGGCTCCCAGTGGCCGGCCAGTTCCATGGCCACCTTGCGCGTGGCCAGCAGGCCGGAGGCGCTGGTGGGGCCGGACTGGGCGGGAGTGGTGAGGAAGCCGGGGTTGAAGGGCTCCTTGGCCACCAGCTCCTCCAGGTTCTCGCCGGCGCGGACGAAGCACTCGTCGGTGAAGTCGAGGCTTGTCACGGCCGACGACAGCACCTCCTGCGAGCACTGACGCAGCGCGAAGTAGTACCAGTAGTGGGCGGCGGGCCACTTGTCGCCGGCGCCGACGGAGATCGGGTCGATGCCCGCAGCCTTGAGCTTGTCGATGGCCTCGTAGAACTCGTCCATCGTGGTGGGGGCCTCGGTGATGCCCGCCTCTTCGAAGAGCTCGGTGTTGTACCAGAAGCCCACAACGCCGATCGAGAACGGCAGCGAGTAGGTCGCCCCGTCCACCTGCCAGCCGTTGACGGCGCCGCCGAGCTTCTCGATGGTCTCGGACGCGGACTCGGACAGGTCCTTGACCAGCCCGGCCTCCACCTTGTCGGCCAGCTCGCCGCCGCCGCGCTCCATGTAGATGTCCGGCATGTCGCCGCTCTGCCAGGCCGCCTCGATCTTGGTGCCCATGTCCTCGTGCTGCATCGCCTCGACGGTGATGGTCACGCCGGGGTTGGCGGCCTCGTAGTCAGCGGCCACGGTGTCGTAGTAATCCTTGCCGGCGCCGGTGTTCGAGTTGTGCCACCAGGTGAGCGCAACGTCGCCGCCGCCAGCAGAGGCGCCGTCGGTGGGCTCTTCAGCGGTGCCGCCGCAGGCGGACAGGGCCAGAGCCGCGGCCGCGACGAGTGCCGCGATCTTGGGAAGCTTGTGGGTCATCGTTGATCCTCCGAAAGTGTGACCGCGAAAAGTTTCGCGAAACCTTGACTAACAAGACTGATCATAGGCACAAAGGTATTTAGTTTGCAAGAGCGACCAATGATTGGTGCCGTGTTGTGACCCTTGGACGAAACTTTCGCTAGGCTGACCTCCATGGCGGGCAAGGGAGTGAAGGCAGTGCGGCTGCAGGACGTCGCGCTGCGTGCGGGCGTATCCATCGCCACGGCGTCGAAGGCGCTCAACGACCGCGGCGGAGTGTCAGGCGCCACCAGAGCCAAGGTGCTGGCTGCAGTGGAGGATCTGGGCTACCAGCCGGTGGGCGGGGAGTCGGCGCCGTACCCGCAGATCGCGCTCGTGGCGGACGACCTCACCACCACCTACACCCTCGAGATCCTCAAGGGCGCCATCTCCACCGCCATGGCCGAGGGCGTGGCGCTCGGCACGTTCTACATCCCGGAGGCGTCCAGCGCGGGCCCCCCCGTCCCGCTGGATGACGCCTGGCTCGAGCTGCTCGGGGCCAAGGGGTACCTCGGGGTGATCGTCCTGACCGCCCGGCTTTCCGAGCATCAGCTCGCCAAGCTGCGCGACCTGGCGCTGCCGCTGGTGGCCATCGACCCGGCCAACGCCCTGCCGTCGAGCGTGATGAGCATCGGCGCCACCAACTGGAACGGCGGGGTGGAGGCCACGCAGCACCTGATCGGCCTGGGGCACCGTCGCATCGGCTTCATTCAGGGCCCGCCCGAATCGGTGCCCGCCACCGAGCGGATGCAGGGCTACGTCTCGGCGCTCCACATGGGCGGGCTCACGCTGGACTCGTCGCTGGTGGTGGAGGGCGGCTACACCCACGAGTTGGGGTTGGAGGCTGGGCGGACTCTACTGTCGCGGCCGGCCGAGGAGCGGCCCACCGCCATCTTCGCCCCCTGCGACCCGGCCGCGATGGGGGTCTGCGAGGCGGCGCGGCAGCTCGGCATTCAGGTGCCGGGGGAGCTGAGTGTGGTGGGCTTCGACGACACCATCCTGGCCGGGCTCGCCGTGCCGGGCCTGACGACGGTGCACCAGCCGCTGCACCGGATGGGCGCGGCCGCGGTGCGTCGGCTGTTGGACATCTCCGCCGGGCGCCCGGTCGAGTCCGGGCACGTGCGGCTGGCCACCCGTTTGGTGATCCGTCACTCCACGGCCCCCGTCGAACCCATCGCTGGCTGAGGCGCCGCGGAGCGGCCTCGAAGCTGTGGAACGCGACCTGTCGGCTTCACCCGGACACGCCGTCGCACGGATGGAAGGGACCACCTGTCGGTCGGGCGAGGGATAGGCTCAAGGATGCGGGCCGAGGAGGGCCCGCGACCGACCTGACGAAGGAAGCGACGATGAAGACGTTCAACCTCGGCCCCACCACCTTCGAGGTCCCAGCCGTAGTCACGGGCCTGATGCGCATCCAGGACAAGTCCGACGACGAGGTGCGGGCGCTCTACCACGCCTCACGCGAGGCGGGCATCAACTTCTTTGACCACGCCGACGTCTACGGCGACGACCGCTACCACGGCTGTGAACGGCGCTTCGCCGAGGCGTTACAGCTCACCCCGTCGGAGCGGGAGGAGATCACGCTCCAGACCAAGGCGGGCATCGTCAAGGATGGGCCCTACTTCGACTTCTCCTACAAGCACCTCGTCGTCCAGGTGGAGGGATCGCTACGCGCGCTGGACACCGACTACGTCGACGTCCTGCTCCTCCACCGCCCCGACGCGCTGGTGGAGCCCGAGGAGGTGGCGCGGGCGTTCGATCACCTGGCGGCCGCCGGGAAGGTGCTCCATTTCGGGGTGTCGAACCAGACTCCTGGGCAGATCGACCTGCTGAAGCGTGACGTCACCCAGCCCATCGTCGCCAATCAGCTGCAGCTGTCCATCACGCATGCGCCGATCGTGGCGCAAGGTGTCGCGGCGAACATGGCTGCGCTGGACCAGTCGGTCAGCCGCGACCTCGGCATCCTGGACTACTGCCGCCTGAACGACATCACCGTGCAGGCGTGGTCCCCGTTCCAGGCCGGGTTCTTCACCGGCGTCTTCCTCGGCAACCCGGACCATCCGGAGCTGAACGCGGTCATCGACCGGTTGGCGGCCAAGTACGACGTGCGCCCTGAGGGCATCGCGACGGCGTGGATCACGCGGCACCCGGCCAACATGCAGGTTGTGCTGGGCACGACGACGCCCGATCGCGTGACCTGGGCGGCGGCGGGTGCCGACGTCGAGCTGACCCGGTCTGAGTGGTACGAGCTGTACCGGGCGGCGGGCTACCTGGTTCCTTGACCTGCCGCGGGGATACGCACCCCCGCCTGGGCTCCGGTGGGTCAGCGGTCGCTATCCGGGTGGGTAGACCCACCCAGATAGCGACCGGCTCCCAGAGCTCGTGCCCCCTGCCCGCGGAGCGCAGGTCAGCGAGGGATCGGTGGGATCACGCCGGTCGGCGGATCCACCGGGTCGATGCGATCGCCGCCGGCGTCGACCCGGTTCCCGTCCTCGTCGACCCGACGACCTTCATGGTCGACGCGGTTCCCGAACTCGTCGCGCCAGAAACCGTCCGCGTCCGGCTCGTGGTCGATGTCCATGCCGGCCAGGCCGTCGCGGTCGAGGGGCTCAGCCTCCGGAGGGCTGTCCGGGCTGGTTGGCGAGTCCGGAGAGTCAGGTGAGTCGGGGGACTCCGCGGCGACCTCGTTGTCCAGGTCTGGACGTGCGGCAGGGTCGGGGTACGGCGTGCCGAGAGGATCGGTGGTCATGATTCGCTCCTTATCGGGCCATAGGCCATCGGGGACAGGGTTTCCATACGGGTCGAGCCGTCGGCCGTGTTCGTCCCGGGGGACGTCGTCCGGCGTCGGATCGTCTTCGACGACGAGATCCCGCTCGTCGTCGAGGTCCACATCACGGTCCTCGTCAGGGAGAGGCTCAGGATCCGGGTCCCGCTCATCATCGGGATCGATGGGGCGGTCTTCATCGACGGCATGTTCTTCGACGCTGTGGCCGTGCCGCCCGGTGTGGACGCGTGGGTCCAGCTGGTCAGCCTTCTCGAGCTGTTGATCACGCTCCAGCGCGGCTGCCTCGAGCGCCTCGCGGCTGTGCAGGGCTTCGTCGTCACGCAACTCGGACTGCTCGGCGGCCCGTGCAGCCCGCTCCTCCGCCTCCGCGGCCTGCATGCGCAAGACCTCGGCGCGTTGGCTTTCTCCGATCGCTTCGTGGCGCACGGACTCGGCGCGAGCGGCCAATTCATCTGCGCGCTCCTGCCGGGCGGCGACGATCCGGTCGCTCTCGTGCGCACGCGTGCGCAGCTCCTCGGCGCGCTCCAGGTTGGCGCTCTGCCGCCTCCGCAGCGCCGCCATGACGATCCCTGCGATCACCGCGAGCAGCACTACGACGACGATCACCCACACCCATACTGGCCAATCCGTCATGGTCGTCCTCCTCAAGTCAGACTCCGTGGTCTATCCACAGTAGGCTCCCAGGGGCCTGATTGACAGGGTTCCTGGAGATCGCTGCACCGTGGCAGGCGCGGTGCAGCCCATGCGAGTTGCGGAAGCTCGTGAGGTGCGTGCTATTGTTTGCCGTCGGGTTGCAAGACCCACTGCGCGAGTGGCGGAATGGCAGACGCGCTGGCTTCAGGTGCCAGTGTCCCTTGGGACGTGGAGGTTCAACTCCTCTCTCGCGCACAAATCAGAACCCCCAGTTGGCAAGGCAAAACAGCCGCTGACTGGGGGTTTTGTTATGTTTCGGCTCCGCCAGGCTGCGACATGCCCTGCCACCCTGGGGCGTGAAATGGGCACGGAATGGGCACAGGAAGATCGCCCCGACGAGCCCAGGGAGATGAACTGCGATGAGCGATGGTCTTCGGATGCTGCCCACGAAGGCGTGGCAGGCCCGCTACGCCGGGCCCGATGGGCGGCGCTACGCGCGCACGTTCGACCGCAAGATGGATGCCTCGTACTGGCGCACAGCCGAGCTGCGCCTGATCGAGCTGGCCACCTGGACG
>DATITN010000268.1:0-2606 GCA_035467795.1 Arachnia sp.
TTGACCCGGTAGAACGGCGCGAACCACGCCTCTTCGACGATGTGGGCGTTCAGTTCCTTGATGAGCCCGTCGCGGGCCGCGTCGTCGGCCGTGCGGTACTCGTCGAGGATGCTGGCGACCTTCGGGTCTGCGTACTTGAACGGGTTGAACACCGCGTTCTCGGCGATCATGAACTGCGTCAGCTGCCAGTCCGGGTTCTGCTCCAGCGCCATGAAGGCGGCGGAGAACTTCGGTGCCAGCAGGTCGGCGATGAAGTTCTGGCCGGGCTGGACGTCGTTGACCGTGATGTTGATCTCGGACAGGGCCTGGGCCACCAGCGCGTAGACGGTGCTGCCGAGGACGGGCGAGCTGGGCATGTCCATCGAGAACCCGGCCTCGTAGCCGGCCTCCGCCATCAGGGACTTGGCCTTCTCGATGTCGTAGGGGTAGCGCTCGTCGAGTGCCTCGTCGTAGGCGGCCGAGGTGGGCGGGAAGACCTGCCCGGTGACGGTGCCGTAGCCCAGCGCGACCGCCTGCAGCATCGCTGGGCGGTCGAAGACGTGGTTGATGGCCTGACGGACGCGGACGTCGCCCAGCTCAGGGGTCTGCACGCCCCCGCGGTCCAGCAGCAGCAGGCCCTGGAAGTCCAGCTCGTTCTTGTTCAGCGTCCATCCGGCGCCCTCCGCCTCCGGGAAGGTCTCGGCCGAGGACAGCTTGGCGTAGTTGATCTCCCCGGCGCGCAGCGCGTTGAGCATCGAGGTGGTGTCCTGGAAGACGCGCATCACGATGCTGTCGTAGTGCTGCACGTCGGGGTTCCAGTACCCGTCGCGCTTGAGGAAGGTGTAGCTGGTCTGGCTGACCGTGCCGGCGACGTCGAGGGTGTAGGGCCCAGAGCCCACGGGCTCGGTGGCGAGGTTGGGGTCCTCGACGGCGGCGGGGCTGGCGACGAGGCCTGCGGTGCGGGTGAGGTAGTTGAGGAACGCGGGATCCGGCGCGGTGAACTTCACGACGACCGTGGACTCGCCGTCGGCGGTGATGGTGTCGACGTTGGCCATGTAGCCGGCGTCGGGGCCGGTGCCGGTCTTGAAGCGGTTCATGCTGAGAGCCGCGGCCTCGGCGGTGAGCTTCTCGCCGTCGGAGAACGTCACGTCGTCGCGCAGCGTGAGGGTGAGGGTGGTCTGCGCCTCGTCGTATTCGAACGCGGTAGCGAGCCATGGCTCGATGGTGGCCCCGGGTGTTGCGACGAGCAGCGTGTCATAGGCGGCCTGGTAGAACGGAAGGCGGTTGCCCCACTCGGCGATGGAGGGGTCGAAGGACACGGGCGCGGTGATGAGGCCCATCACGAGCGTGCCGCCACCCTGGCTGCCGCCGCTCGGTGAGGCGCCACCGGTCTCGGTGCCGGTCCCGCCGTCGTCGGAACAGGCGGTTGAGAGTCCCAATGCGGCCACTGCGACAGATGCGGCGCCGATCTTGAGGAAGTCCCTACGGATCATCTTTGGTCCCTTCACACTGTGGCCGCGCATCCTTGCTTCGGCCTTCTGCAGGAAACCATAGCAACAAAACCGAGCAACTGGTAGGTTTTGAGACGCAATCGTTATGCCCGATACTTGACAGCAACCAAAGGAGGTTGTCGTGACGATTTCGCCGATCGTTCCCGATGAGACGACGGCGGGCCCCCGGGGCAACTACCGCAAGACCGCAGGGACCCGCGCCAGGATCCTTGACGCCGCCCTGGAGGTGTTCGGTGTGCAGGGCTACGAGTCAGGATCGCTGCGCGAGGTGGCCGCGCTGGCTGGCATCAGTCAGGCGGGTTTGCTGCACCACTTCCCCAACAAGGTGGCGCTCCTGTCGGCTGTCCTGGAGCGGCGCGACGAGGGCGCCACCGAGCTGACCAGGGGGAAGGCACCAGGCATCGAGGTGCTGGGCTGGCTCGTCGAGTATGCCCGGGAGAGCGCCTTCAAGCCCGGTGAGATCGAGCTCTTCGCGGTCCTGTCCGCTGAGGCAACCCGGCCCGAGCACCCCGCCAACGCCTACATGCGTCGCCGCTATGAGTGGGTGACCGACACGGCGGGGGAGTCGCTGGCTGCCGCACGCGACCAGGGCCACCTGAAGCCCGGCCTGGACCCGCTGAGAGTGGCGTCGCAGATGTTCGCCCTCTGGGACGGGCTCCAGATCCAGTGGCTGCTGAAGGTCAACGACGTCAACGTCGCCGAGGGCATCGAGCACTTCCTCGACCTGCACCTCGTCCGGCCCCTCCGCGAACTCCTGGCGGATAGGGCCTCAGCCGCCCCCTGAGCGCCGCGCTGAGGGGCCGCGTTCAGCCGCCAACCAGGACCCTGAGCGTGACCTCGTCGCGGTCCCGCGCCAGCTCCTCCCAGACCGCGGCCGGAATCCGGACCCCTCCCAGCCGGTAGCGGCGCGGCGCAGGCTCGGTCTCGACCACCCCACCGTCGGCCTCGACCGACCTGACACCGTGTCCTTCGCCTGTGACCTCGTAGGCGACCCGGACCTGCCGGCCGGCGAGGTTGACCACCGCCTCGATGTTGCCGGCCGGGAGCACGGGGTCTACGACGACGCCCTCGCTGGTCATCCGGAGGCCGAGAAAACCCTCGGTGACAAGGCGCAGC
>DATITN010000269.1:0-19802 GCA_035467795.1 Arachnia sp.
CGGGACCTATCGCCTCTTCGCGGACCGCGACCTGACCGTGTGATCACCGATGGCGCACGAAAACCCGCCCCGAGATGATCGGGGCGGGGTCTGCGTGGGGTGAGTAACGGGACTTGAACCCGCGGCCCCCTGGACCACAACCAGGTGCTCTACCAGCTGAGCTATACCCACCATGTGCCGCCATGCCGGCAGGGGCGCGGCGACTGAGAAACAATAGCGCACCCCTAGTGGCCCTGCGAAATTGCCTTTCCTGCGGCCCCGGTGAGGGTGCCCCGATGGCGCTGAGCGATGGCGCGCAGCTCAATCGGCGACGGACCGGGCGGTGGCACGAAGACCGCCTCGCGGTAGTAGCGCAGTTCCTCGATCGACTCCTGGATGTCAGCCAACGCACGGTGGTTGCCGGCCTTCTTGGGTGCGCCGTAGTGCACCCGCGGGTACCACCGCTTCGACAGCTCCTTGATGGTGGACACGTCGACGTTGCGGTAGTGCACCCACTGCTCCAGCTCCGGCATGTCCCGGGCGAGGAACGCGCGGTCCGTCCCGATGGTGTTGCCCGCCAGCGGAGCCTTGCGGGCCACCGGCACGTGGGCGCGGACGTAGTCCATCACCTGTTCGGTGGCCTCGGCCATGGTCACGCCCAGGGGCAGCTGGTCGAGGAGGCCGGACTTGGTGTGCATGGCGCGGACGAAGTCCCCCATCTGCGCCAGGGCCTCGTCGGTGGGCTTGATGAGGATGTCCACACCCTCGCCCAGCACGTTGAGATCACCATCGGTGACGAGCACGGCCACCTCGATCATCGCGTCCGCGACCACGTCCAAGCCGGTCATCTCGCAGTCGACCCACACCAGTTTCTCGCTCATGGGAGCCAAATCTAGGCCCTCGGGCCAAGCCCGTTACACTCAGGTGACCAGCCCCTGTAGCTCAGCGGATAGAGCATCTGACTTCTAATCAGCCGGTCGCAGGTTCGAGTCCTGCCTGGGGCGCCGTCGTTGGCAGAGACCAATTGGCCAACTCGATGAAGTCGAACCACCCCAGCTCCGGGCGCACCGTCACCGACAGCAGGTGCACCGTCGCCACCCGCATCCGGCCCACCGGCGCCGCGCCCGACAGCCTGGCCCGCACCTCGTCGTCGGAGACCTCCCCGGTGGCGTAGGCCAGGCTCACGTGCGGCGCATACGGGCGGTCGGGCATCGTGCCCCCGAACGTGGCCAACGCGGCGCGGCGCACCGCGTCGACCAGCGACTCCCACCCGGCTGTCGATCCCGCGACACATTCGACGGCGACGTCGTGCACCTCCGGCGCCCCCACCTCCACATCGAATGCCGGGACGCCGGCCAGTTCGACGGTGAGGGCGTCGCCGAGGCGCGTCAGCTCGGCCATGGACAGGTCGTCGAACTGGGCCAGCCGGTTGATGGTGAAGTGCAGCCAGGCGCGCGGCATCACGGGGAGGTTCGGCACCCCCGCAAGCCGGGACTGCAGGTCCTCCAGGCGGTCCGCGGCCTCGTCGTCGGGCAACACGTAGAGGTGGAGTGAGCCATCGGGCTGGTCCCAGGGCGCCATGGAGGCGAAGAAGCTCTGCATGGCCACACCGTAACGGCATGGCACCGGCCACGGAGGCGCGGCGGGTAGGCTGTCGCCATCATGACTACCGCGGAGATCGCCACCAGGCAGCGACGCCTCAACGGGCTGCCAGTGCCCGATGCCCGCCCGTGGTACCGGCGAATGCTCGCCAACCCGCTGTTCTGGATGACGCTCGTCCTCCTCCCTGCCTATGCGTACTTCGTCTACGCCCAGTACTGGATCCTGGCCCCGCCGCAGACGTTCGAGGACGGCACTCAGACCCTCGGCATCACCAGCGAGGCCTTCCGCAAGGCGGCCTTCTGGGCGATGTGGACGGCGCTGGCCTACTCGGCGCTGTTCATCTGGCTGGACCGCTTCCGGGCATCGTCACCGGTCGCGTGGCTGCTGACGTTCCTGTGGGGAGCATGCGCGTCCACCTGGGTGTCCATCCACGTCAACTCGTGGGCCGCGGAGATGATGGCCACCACCGAGGCCAATTCGGACACCGGATCGCGTGCGGCGGTGTTCTCGGCGCCGTTCATCGAGGAGCTGTCCAAGGCCACAATCCTCGTGGTGCTGGTGATCTTCATGCGGAGGCGGCTGGTGTCGCGGCTGAGCATGGTGGCGCTGGCGGGCCTGGCCGCGGTGGGCTTCGCCTTCACCGAGAACATCATCTACTACGCCCGCGTGTGGATGCAGGCCACCAACGACATCACCATCGCCAACCCGGACGAGACCATGATGGAGCTCGTCATGCTCCGCGGCGTCTACACCTCGTTCGGGCATCCGCTCTTCACCCTGATGACGGCCTCGGGCCTGGTCATCGGTCTGGGCGCGCGCAGCAGGATCGTGCGCGTCCTGGCCCCGGTGGGGGGCTTCCTGCTGGCCTGTGCCGGCCACATGCTGTTCAACGGCCTTGCCTCCACCAATCCCATGGACCAGCTGCAGCGGGCCTGGTTCCTCGCCCTCGCGCTGGTGGGTGTGATCGTGATCTCGTTGATCGTCAGCGTCGTCGGAAACGGCCAGCTGATCCGGGCCCGGCTCACCGACTATCAGCGCGCGGGCTGGCTCACCGAGCGGGATGTCGCGGTGTTCGGCGGCCCCCTCAAGCGGCTCAAGCTGCTCTGGTTCGCTCTGTTCAGAGGGCCCCGCACCTGGTGGCACACGGCCACCCTCGTGCGGCGCGTCACCGAGCTGGCCTACCTCCGCAACTCCATGACGCGCGGCGTCGTCGACGAGGCGGGGGACCTTCACGCCCGGGACCTCGTCCACGAGATCGACGCCCTCCGCGGCAAGGCCCTCACCGACACCACCGGCCTGCGCCTGATCGAGCGACGCCGCGCCCGGTCCCTGCCGCCCCCTCCTCCCGACGGCGCCACCCCCGGCCCGCTGACCAGCAGCTATCCGCCACCCCAGGCGCCCGGCCCCGCCGGCGTGGGCGGGAACTGGCCCAGATGAGCGGCGCAGACAGCCTCGCCCGGGCCTTCCACCAACTCGACGACGCCCTCAGCGGCGCCCAGTTCCCCCTGCCTCTGCCAGGAGCCGAGGAGCTGCGCGCCCTGACTGTCTCGCTGGGTCACCAGGTGCGCGACTACCTCCTTCCGCGCGCTTCGCGCCTCGATGCCCCACTGCTGGCCGTCGTCGGCGGGTCCACGGGCGCAGGCAAGTCCACCCTCGTCAACTCCCTGCTGCGGGCTACCGTCACGAGGCCGGGCGTGCTGCGCCCCACCACCAAGTCCCCGGTGCTGGTGTGCAACCCGGCCGACGAGGCCTGGTTCCGCAGCGATCAGGTGCTGCCCGCGCTGGTGCGCACCGACACCCAGCTGCACGACTCGCGCGCCCTCCACATCGTCTCCTTCCCGGACCTCAAGCCGGGCCTGGCGCTGCTCGACGCGCCAGACATCGACTCGGTCGACGACGCCAACCGGACCCTGGCGCGCCAACTGCTGCTCGCCGCTGACCTGTGGCTGTTCGTCACCTCGGCCGCCCGCTACGCCGACGCCGTCCCGTGGGACTACCTGGCCGCCGCCGCCGAGCGCAACACCGTGGTCGGTGTCATCGTCAACCGATGCCCACCTGGCGCCGTGGGCGAGGTGTCCGGCCACCTCGCAGAGATGCTGGCCGAGCGCGGGCTGGCCTCGGCCAAGCTGTTCGCCGTCGTGGAGCGCTCGCTGCCGCCAGACGGCATGCTCCCCGCCGGGGATGTGGCCGGCATCAGGCACTGGCTGGAGTCCCTGGCCGACCAATCCGAGGCCCGCTCCCAGGTGGCGGTACAGACACTGGCGGGGTCGGTGCGCTCCATCGACACCCAGCTGAAGGACCTCGGCGAGGGAATGGCGCGCCAGGAGGCCGCCATCGAGGAGCTCCGCGAGCAGGCCGCCCGCGCCTACCGCCAGTCTGCGGCGGACGTCAGCCAGGCCGCCGGCGACGGCACCATGCTGCGCGGCGAGATCCTCAGCCGTTGGCAGGACCTGGTGGGCACCGGCGAGTTCATGCGCACCGTCGAGCAGCGGATCGGCGCGCTCCGAGACCGGATCACCGGCTGGTTCACCGGCGACGAGCGCGTCCAAGCCGTCGAGGTGGCCATCTCGGACAACCTGGCCGCCGTCGTCAAGGACGCCGGCGAGCGGGCCGCCGAGGCCACCGCCGTGGCGTGGTCCCATACCCGATGGGGCCGCGACATCATCGTCGCCGAGCCCTCGCTCGCCAAGGCGTCGGCGGGCTTCGACGAGGCAGCGGCCGCCGCCATCCGGGCCTGGCAGTCCGACGTGCTTCAGCTCGTCGAGGAGCAGGGCCGCGGCCGGCGGATGCGGGCCCGCTTCCTGGCGCTCGGCACCAACGCCGTCGGCGCCGCGCTCATCATCTACGTGTTCACGCTCACCGGAGGCCTCACCGGCGCCGAGGTGGGCATCGCGGGCGGGGCCTCGGTCCTGGCCCAGCGCCTCCTGGAGGCCGTCTTCGGTGAGGACGCTGTCCGCAAGCTGGCGGAGCAGGCGCGGCGGGAGCTGGAGGCCCGCGTCGACGGCGCTCTTTCGCTCGAGCTCGCCCGCTACACCGAGGTGCTGGACTCGCTGGCCGTGGACGCGGGGGCCGCGGCCGGCCTCGAGGCTGCCCGGAGCTCCCTCCGGTCGGCCGCCCGGGACGCGTTCGACGACCTGACCCGCCCCGTGGGGATGGACTGATGGCCGCCGTCGCCCAGCAGCTCGAGGTGCTGCGCGAGGCACTGGACCTGGTGGCCGGGCGCATCCCCGAGGACGTGGAGCGGCGAACCCTCGACGTGCTCGGGCGCGCCGGGCGCCGCCTCGCCGCCGGCGAGCAGACCGTGGTGGCGCTGGCCGGCGCCACCGGCTCCGGGAAGTCGTCGCTCTTCAACGCGCTCACCGGCACGCGGCTGGCCGAACAGGGCCCCCGCCGCCCCACCACCTCCACCACGCTTGCGGCCAGCTTCTCCGCCACCAACGCCGCACTGCTGGACTTCCTCGGCGTGGAACGCCGCCACGAGGTGGCCCCGCCGGAACCGCGGATGGCGGATCTGGTGTTGCTGGACCTCCCAGACCACGACTCCACCGCCTCGTCGCACCGCGTGGAGGTGGACCGCATGGTGGGTGTGGTGGACCAGTTCGTGTGGGTGCTCGATCCGCAGAAGTACGCCGACGCGGCGCTGCACAAGAACTATCTGCGGCCCCTGGCTAAGCACCGCGAGGTGATCACGGTGGTGCTCAACCAGGCGGACCGGCTCACCCCGCTACAGCTGGAGCAGTGCCTGGCTCACATCCGTCGGCTGCTGGTCGACGACGGCCTGGACGACGTGCCGCTGATTGCTACCAGCGCCGTCACCGGTATGGGCGTGGCCGAGCTGCGCGACCACCTGGCACGTGTGGCGGCCGGGAAGCGGGCCGCGGCGGCCCGCCTGGCCGCGGACGTGAGTGTCGCGGCCGGGGCCCTGGACGCGGCCGTCGGCCGCGGACGGGTCGGCACCGCGGACAAGGGCACCGTCAACCGACTCACCGCCGACCTGTCGGGCGCCGCCGGCGTTCCCATCGTCGTCGACGCCGTGCGAAGCTCGGTGCGCCACCGCGGCCAGCTCCACACCGGCTGGCCCATGGTCAAGTGGCTCGGAAGGCTCCGGCCGGACCCCCTCAAGCGGCTACGCCTCGGCGCGCCCAAGGAGAAGGCGCAGCTGGAGGGCCCGGCGCTGACGCGCAGCTCGCTCCCCGCCCGTTCAGCCGCGGCCGGTGCGCAGCAGGCCTCCGGCCTCCGGGCGGTCGCGGCCGAGCTGGGCGAGGGAATGCCGCCGGTGTGGCAGGAGGCCATCGCCCGCGCCGTGCGCAGCAACGAGCACACCTTGGCCGACCAGCTGGACCGCGCCGTCGTCGCCACGGACCTGCGGGTGTCGCGGACGCCTCTGTGGTGGCAGGTGATCCGTGTCCTGCAGTGGCTCCTGATCGGCGCCGTCGTGGTGGGTCTCGGCTGGCTCACGCTCAACGTGGTCCTCTCCTATTTCGGGCTGGGTCAGCTGGCCACCGTGCCCATCGGACCCGCGGACGGCCCGCGGGTGCCGCTGCCCACCGTGCTCGCGCTGGGCGGGGTCGCGGCGGGGATCCTGCTGTCGTTCGGCTCGCAGCTGGCCATCGGCGCCTCGGCCACACGGGCCGCCCGCAGGGCGAAGAAGGCGTTGGAGGCCTCCGTCGCGACGGTGGCCAACGAGCTGGTGCTGCAGCCCGCGGAGGGTGAGGTGGCCCGCTACGCCGCCGCCCGCGCCGCGCTGGACCGTCTTCTCTGAGCCCGCCTCCACCGAATCGGGTCTCCCGGCGAATCCTGGCATACTGGCCTGCGGTCAATTCGAAAGGCTTTCAAGTGGCTGAGTTCATCTACACCATGCACAACGTGCGCAAAGCGGTGGGCGACAAGGTCATCCTTGACAACGTCACCCTCTCCTTCTACCCCGGCGCGAAGATCGGCGTCGTCGGCCCCAACGGCGCAGGCAAGTCAACGCTGCTCAAGCTGATGGCGGGCATGGACCGCCCCAACAATGGCGATTCGCAGCTGTCGAAAGGCGCCTCCGTCGGCATCCTCCTCCAGGAGCCCCCGCTGACCGAGGGGAAGACGGTCCAGGAGAACGTGGAGGAGGCCGTCGCCGAGATCAAGTCGAAGATGAACCGCTTCGAGGCGATCGGCCACGAGATGGCTGAGCCCGATGCCGACTTCGACGCGCTCCTGGCGGAGATGGGTGATCTCCAGACGTTCCTCGACGCGCACGAGGCGTGGGACATCGACGCCCGCCTCGAGCAGGCGATGGACGCGCTGCAGTGCCCGCCGCCGGACGCCATCGTCGACGTGCTCTCCGGCGGCGAGCGACGCCGGGTGGCGCTGTGCAAGCTGCTGCTCCAGCAGCCGGACCTGCTGCTCCTCGACGAGCCCACCAACCACCTGGACGCCGAGTCCGTGAACTGGTTGGAGGGTCACCTCAAGGCCTACCCCGGCGCCGTCCTGGCGGTCACCCACGACCGGTACTTCCTCGACAACGTGGCCGAATGGATCTGCGAGGTGGACCGCGGCAAGCTGCACCCCTACGAGGGCAACTACTCCACCTACCTCGACACCAAGCGCCAGCGCCTCCAGATCGAGGGCAAGAAGGACGCCAAGCGCGCGAAGATCCTGGAGAAGGAACTCGAGTGGGTGCGCTCCTCACCCAAGGCCCGCCAGGCCAAGAGCAAGGCGCGCCTTCAGCGCTACGAGGAGATGGCGACAGAGGCCGAGCGCGACCGCAAGCTGGATACCGGCGAGATCAACATCCCGCCCGGCCCCCGCCTGGGGTCGATCGTGCTCGAGGTGAAGAACCTCACCAAGGGCTTCGGGGACCGGGTGCTGATCAAGGACCTGTCGTTCACGCTGCCGCGTGCCGGCATCGTCGGCATCATCGGCCCCAACGGCGTCGGCAAGACCACGCTGTTCAAGACCATCACCGGCCAGGAGGAGCCCGATGCGGGCGTCGTGAAGATCGGCGAGACGGTGTCCTTCAGCTACGTGGATCAGAACCGGTCCGGCCTCGCGGCGGAGGACAACGTCTGGCAGGTCGTCTCCGACGGGTTGGACTTCATCAAGGTGGCCAACTTCGAGGTGCCCTCACGGGCCTACGTCGCCTCCTTCGGCTTCAAGGGCCCTGACCAGCAGAAGAGGGCCGGCGTGCTCTCCGGCGGAGAGCGCAACCGCCTCAACCTGGCGCTGACGCTCAAGCTGGGCGGCAACGTGTTGCTGCTCGATGAGCCCACCAACGACCTGGACGTCGAGACGCTCTCCAGCCTCGAGGACGCGCTGCTGGACTTCCCTGGCTGCGCCGTGGTGATCTCCCACGATCGCTGGTTCCTGGACCGCGTGGCCACCCACATGCTCGCCTGGGAGGGCGAGGATGAGGACGGTACCCCGCGCTGGTTCTGGTTCGAGGGCAACTTCGCCGACTACGAGGAGAAGAAGATTGAACGCCTCGGGCCGGAGGCGGCGCGCCCGCACCGCTCGAAGCACCGCCGCCTCACCCGCTGATCCCGCACACGCAAGCGCTCCCCGGTCGAGAGACCAGGGAGCGCTTGCGTGTGTGAGGCTACTTGACGAGGAGCTCGAGCACCTCCGGCATCGACTTGACGAAGGAGCACTGGCCCGCGGCGTCGTTGGGCAGCACAGAGCAGTTGTTGTCCTGGCCCTCGAAGGTGCTGACCAGCCACACCACGCGCTCGCCCGCCTGCATGACCAGCGTGTCGTTGAAGACGCCCACGTCCTCGCCCTCGTTGACGGCCATGCCGTAGAAGTACGCCGCGCGGGTGGGCTCCACGTCGACGGTCGAGCCGTCGAACGGCAGTCTGGTGTCCTCGGCGGAACTGACCCGGTCCCACCCGGCCGCCGTCATGGTGGCTTCGCACTCGACGGCGGAGGTGTGGATCTGGTCGTAGCCGTCGGAGGCGGCTGCCTCGTCGGCGTAGCCCAGCACGATGGCGTAGGTGGGCAGCTCGCCCTCGATCCCGAACGCGCGGACCAGGGTGGTGGTGGGACTGCCCCACTCGCCGCGGTCGCACAGGCCCTTGGTGAGCTCGCCCATCGCCTCGCTCTCGGACAGCACCCCCACCAGCGGGGAGTAGCCGTACGGGTACATCAGCTCGACGGTGGGCACGTTCGCCCATGCCGGCGGCACCGGAAGGGCCGGGGCGGTGGGCGAGGGAGCATCAGTCGGGTCCGGTGGGGTGCTCGGGTCAGGCGAGGCCGAGGGGCTCGCGGTCGGCGACGGCGAGGCGGCCCAGTCGGGAGTGTCGCTCCCGCGGAGGAACGGTGTGGCGGCCCAGACGCCGGCGCCGAGAGCGGCGGCGACACCGACGGCTGCCACGGACAGGCCGACGCGACGGGTGGTGCGCCGGCGATCTCCGAGGCGACGGACTTCATGAGCGGGGAGCATGGGGGCCTCCTGTGCGTGGGCCGCGAGGTCGTCCAGTTGGGGGATGTGTTCAGGCATGACGAACCTCCAGATCGGTGTTGAGTAGGCGGGCGAGTGTCTGCCGCCCGCGGGCGAGCCTGGCCTTGACGGTGCCGGTGGGGGAGCCCACCTCCTGGGCTATCTCGCTGACGCTCAGATCGCACAGGTGGTAGAGCACGATCGCGCGGCGCTGGGCATCTGGCAGTTGTTCGAGGGCGCGGTTGATGGCGACCCGGTCCGGTGTGGGCTCCGAGTTGCGCTCCGGCTCGAGTGCCCGGTCCGGTTGGCGGAGCGCGCGGCGCGCCTTGCGCCAGCGGCTGACGGCCAGGCGGTACGCGGTGGTGCGGACCCAGGCGTCGGGGCTGCGGAGCTCATCGAGTTGCCTGCGATGGTCCCACGCCCGGATGAATGCCTCCTGGACGCAGTCCTGGGCCTCGGACAGGTTGCCGCACATCGCGTAGACCTGACCGACAAGCTTGGAATACGAGTTCTTGTAGAACCGGTCGAATTGGGCTTCGTCCACGTCCCTCTCCCTCCTTCTTGGCGTTGTGGCTATGTGCCCTGTTTACGCCTCGACGGAGGGTGTCGGTTGCATTGAACTTTCGGCGCGCCGCGTCAGTGCGTGGCGAGGAGCTCCGCCAGCGACATCGAGGACCGTCCCGCCAGCGACGTCAGCTGCGTCTGGCAGCTGAAGCCATCGGCCAGCACGATCGCGTCCGGGTGCGCCTCGACGGCGGGGCCGAGATCATGCTCGAACACAGCCACGCTCACCTCGTGGTGCCCGCGCTCCACGCCGAAGTTGCCGGCCAGCCCACAGCAGCCGCCGACCGCGACCAGGGTGGCCCCGGTGGACTCGATCAACGCCTTGTCCTTCGCCCAGCCGATGACCGAGGCGTGGTGGCAGTGCGGCTGCGCGACGATGGTGTGACCCGTGAGGTCCGGGGCGCGGAAGTCGGCGTCGGTGGCCAGGAACTCCGCCAGTGTCAGGACCTTGCCCTCGAGCGCGCGCACGTCGGCGTTGTCCGGAAGAAGCTCAGGCGCGTCGCTTCGCCACACCGCAGTGCAGGAGGGCTCGACGCCGACGATGGGGACGCTGTCGCGGACGTAGGGGGCGAGGACGGCTGCGGCGTTGGTCAGCTGGCGGCGGGCACCGTCGAGTTGGCCGGTGGAGATCCAGGTGAGCCCGCAACAGGCGTTCTCGCTCAGCACCTCAGGCTCGTAGCCGAGGCGCACCAGCACCTGGACCATGGCGGCGAACGCGGTGGACTCGAAGCAGTCCGAGAACGAGTCCACCCAGATGAGGACCCGGCCCTTGCTGCCCACTGGCACCGCGGGCATCCGGCTCCGGGCGCTGCGGTTGGCGAAGCGGGGAATGTCGCGGCGGGCGTCCACGCCGGCCCCCCAGCGCAGCAGCCGGCCGAGCCCGGGGGCCTTGCCCACCATGTTGATCAGCGAGCCCAGCCCGGGAACAGCGGTGATGAGCCGACCCCATCGCGGGAGCCAGCCCAGCGCGTAATGGTTGCGGGGGCGCAGCCTGCCCTTGTACCGCTCGTGGGTGACGCGGGCCTTGTAGGCGGCCATGTCGATGCCGGTGGGGCAGTCCCGTGCACACCCCTTGCAGGAGAGGCACAGGTCCAGCGCGGCGTGCACCTCGGGGGAGCGCCATCCCTGGGTGATGAGCGAGCCGTTGACCATCTCCTGCAGCGCGCGCGCCCGGCCACGTGTGGAGTCCTTCTCGTTGCGGGTGGCCTGGAAGCTCGGGCACATGACCCCGCCGGCGCCTGTTGTGTCCGCCAGGCACTTGCCCACGCCGCTGCACTGGTGCACCTGCTCGACGAACTGGGCGTCCGAGAGTGACAACGGCGACCGGCTGGCGGCCACCATCCTGAGATCGGCCTCCACCGGGGCCGGGTCGACGAGCACCCCGGGGTTGAGCAGGTTCCCGGGATCGAAGATCTGCTTGACGCCCGCGAACAGTTCCAGCGCCTCGGGGGAGTACATGTGCGGCAGCAGGGCCGAGCGTGCGCGGCCGTCGCCGTGCTCGCCGGACATCGAGCCGCCGAAGCCCGCCACCAGCGCTGCCGCCTCCTCGACGAAGGCGCGGTACCGCGCGGCGCCGTCGGGCTCGGTGAGGGGGAAGTCGATCCGGCAGTGCACGCAGCCGTCGCCGAAGTGGCCGTACGGGAGGCCGTGGAGGCCGTACTTCGCCAGCAGATCGTCGAAGGCGCGCAGGTAGTGGCCGAGCTGCGCGGGCGGGACCGCCGCGTCCTCCCAGCCTCCGTAGGCGGGCTTGGCCAGGCTCACGCCGGCCAGGCCCGCGCCGTCGGCGCGGATCTTCCACAGTTGGGAGGACAGGGCGGGATCGTCGACCACCCAGCCCTCTCCGGCCTTCGCGGCGGCCGCCAGCGCCTCAGCCCTGGCGCGGACCTCGGCGGCGTCGTCGCCGACCACCTCGAGGAACATCCAGCCGTCGCCGGCGGGCAGTGGCGGGACGGCGGCGGCGCCCGACTTCGCGACCACAACATCCACGATGCGCCGGTCCAGGCCCTCGCACGCGGTGGGCTTGAAGCGCAGCAGGTTGGCGATGTCGTCTCCCGCGTCGGCCATCGTCGGGTAGCCGAGCGCAACCATGAGCCGCTCGGGGGCGTCGGCCACGAGGCGGACGGTGGCGCGCACGATCACGCCGAGGGTGCCCTCAGTGCCGGCGAAGAACTTCGCGACGTCGAACTTCCGCTCCGGCAGCAGGTGCTCGAGCGAGTATCCGGAGACCTGGCGGGTGAACCGGCCGAACTCGGTGCGGATGACCCCGAGGTTGGCGGCCACCAGGGAGCGCAACTCGGGCACATCGTCGGCGCCGAGGGTCAGCAGGTCCCCGTTGCCCGTGATGATGTCCAGGCTGACGACGTTGTCCGCCATCCGGCCGTAGCCGAGTGCTCGGGGGCCGCAGGCTTTGTTGCCGATCATGCCGCCGACGGTGCAACGGTTCGAGGTGGACGGATCCGGGCCCAGCCTCAGGCCGAACGGCCGGGCGGCGACCTGCAGCTGCTCCTGCACAACGCCGGGATCGATCACGGCGGTGCGGGTCTGCGGGTCGATGGAGTGGATCCGATTCAGATGCCGGGAGGTGTCGATGACCAGGCCGGGGCCGACGGCGTTGCCTGCGCAGGACGTGCCCGCGCCGCGGGCGGTGATCGGGGTGCCGGTGTCCAGGGCGGCGCGCACCAGCGAAATCAGCTCGTCTGTGGTGCGGGGATGAGCCACCGCCTGCGGGGCCACCCGGTACAGCGAGGAGTCGCTGGAGTACAGCGCGCGCGTGAGCGTGGAGGTGTCGACGATCCCCGCGAGGTCCCCGAGGCGGTCGAGCAGCTGAGCGTGGGGCGCGGAGGTGGTGGTCACCCGCCCTAGTCTGCCACCGCCAGCACGGCCGACATCGCGCGCCCGAGCGCAACGTAGTCCTCCGGGGACATGGCGTCGACGAACACCCGCCGCACCGAATCCACATGGGCCGGCGCGGCCTTCTTCAACAGATCAAACCCCGTCGGGGTCATGGTGGCCTGGACCCCGCGACCGTCGGAGGCGCACGACGTGCGCTTGACGAAGCCCGCCTGCTCCATCCGCTTGACGGTGTGCGTGAGGCGCGACCTCGAGTGCCCGACGGAGGCGGCCAGCTCTCCCATCCGGATGGTATGGTCCGGGGACTCGGAGAGGCGCACGAGCAGCTCGTATTCGGCGAGGCTCAGCCCGAAGTCGCGCAGGGCTTCCTCCAGGTAGTCGTCGATGTGGGTCTTGGCCAGGAGATAGCTCCGCCAGACCCGCTGCTGGCTCTCGCTGAGCCACCCGTTCACTGGTTCGGACATCACACCAGTCTAGCAGGTTGTTTAGCTTTCAAGTATCCCCGTCGAAACTTCGCCTACGGCTCAAACCCCTACCCGCTCAATGCCACCCCCGATAGTCTTGGCGAAAAGTGAGAAGGGACTGCCACCGTGGGTATTCGTGAAGAGATCTTGGAGAAGGCCGCAGACAGCGTCGGCCACATGTTCCGGCGCCGTGTCGCGGCCACCCCGGGCAAGTTGGCGTTCATGTACCCCGACGGGGCCGCGCCCGGGCTGGCGAGCTGGGCGAAGCTCACCTGGCAGGAGACCAGCGATCTCGTCGACAGGCTCGCCGCCGGCCTCTTGTCGCGGGGGCTGCAGCACGAGCAGCGTGTGGCGATCTGCTCCAATACTCGCGTCGAGTGGATCTTCATGGATCTCGCGATCGCGCTCGCCGCCGGGGCCACCACCACGGTGTACCCGAACACGCAGGCCGGGGACCTCCACTTCATCGTCAAGGACTCCGATTCGGTGATCTTCGTGGCGGAGAACGCCGAGCAGGTGGCCAAGCTGACCGACGCGCCCGAGTTCGATGCGCAGGTGCACACCATCGTCGTGTTCGACACCACTGGCGTGACGCTGGACGACCGGATCATCTCTTTCGAGCACCTGCGGGAGTCCGGCGAGCGTTTCCTGGCCGAGCATCCGCAGGCCGTCGACGAGGCGATTGCCTCTACCCACCGGGAGTCGCTGTCCACGCTGATCTACACCTCTGGCACCACGGGCCGGCCCAAGGGCGTGCGGCTCAACCACATGTCCTGGGTCTACGAGGGTGCGGCCACCAAGTACCTCGACATCATCGGTCCGGACGAGCTGCAGTACCTGTGGCTGCCGCTCAGCCACGTCTTCGGCAAGGCGCTGATCGCTGTCCAGCTGGACTACGGCTTCGCCTCCGCCGTTGACGGACGCATCGACAAGATCGTCGAGAACCTCGGCATCGTGAAGCCCTCGTTCATGTGTGGCGCCCCCCGCATCTTCGAGAAGGTCCGTTCCGCCGTCATGACGGGGTCCACCGGGCTCAAGGGCAGGATCGCGCGCTGGGCCTTCCACGTGGGCTACCAGTCCATCGACGACCGCCTCGCGGGCCGCCCGCTCACCGGCGCACTCGCGCTGAAGTACAAGGTCGCGGACAAGCTGGTCTTCTCCAAGCTCAAGGAGAAGCTGGGCGGCAACATCAAGTTCATGATCTCCGGCGCCGCCAAGCTCTCGCCGCAGGTCCAGCAGTGGTTCTACGGCGCGGGCATCCTCATCGTCGAAGGCTACGGGGCCACCGAGACCAGCGCGATCGCCGCCGTGGACCTGCCGCGCGACCCGCACTTCGGCACAGTCGGCCCCATCCTTCCCGGCATTGAGCGGAAGCTGGCAGACGACGGCGAACTGCTGCTTCGCGGCCCGATCATCACCCCCGGCTACCACAACCTTCCCGAGGAGACGGCAGAGGCGCTCGACGCCGACGGCTGGTACCACACCGGCGACATCGCCGAGATCACGCCGACCGGCCACGTCAAGATCACCGACCGCAAGAAGGATCTCTTCAAGACCTCCGGCGGAAAGTTCGTGGCCCCGCAGAAGGTGGAGAGCGCCATCCAGGCCAACATTCCCTACGTGGCGCAGTCGATCGCCATCGGTGAGGGCCGCAAGTACGTCTCCGCCCTGGTGGTGCTGGACCCGGCGCTGCTGCAGAAGTGGGCAGACAACCACGGGCACGGCGGCCTCAGCTACGCCGAGCTCAGCCGGCGGCCGGAGATCCGGGCCTCCATCGAGCGCTGGATGGAGCGCGTCAACGCCAAGCTCGAGCGGTGGGAGACGGTCAAGCAGTTCGCCATCCTCGATCATGAGCTGACGGTGGACAACGAGGGCGTCACGCCCAACATGAAGATCCGGCGCTCCATCGTCACCGAGAAGTACTCGGACCTGGTCGACTCCCTGTACCCGCGGGAAGACTGAGTGTTCGAGGTCCGCTGCCCCCTGCGCTGGTCAGATCTGGACGCGCAGGGGCATGTGAACAACGCCATCGTGGTGGACTACCTGCAGGAGGCCCGCGTCGCGTTCCTCCGCAGCGGCCCGGCCTCTGACCTCCTGGACGCCGGGGTGGTCGTGGTCGGGCACGAGGTGGAGTACCGGCGGGCCATCGACTACTCGGACGACGGCGTTGACGTCCGGCTCGGCGTGGCGGAGCTCGGCGCGGCCCGGATCGCGCTGTCCTATGAGCTGCGGCAGGCCGGCGAGCCCGCCGTCGTCGCCCGGACGCTGCTGTGTCCCTTCGATTTCGACGCGCAGACGCCCACGCGGATCCTCCCGGAGTACCGGGAGTTCCTCCAGGCCCATCGCGTGGAGGCCGAGCCGCTGAGGGCGCTGGCGGCGCCGTCGCTCGAGGGTCGCGGGACCAGGGTGCCGTTGCCCGTGCGCTGGACGGATCTGGACTCCTACGGCCACATCAACAACGCCAAGGTGTTCGACTACCTGCAACAGGCACGGATCACGGCGACGACGGCGTGGGATCCGGACATGGCCCGCGCCGGGTCGTCGGGCAGCCGGCATCTGTGGCTGGTGGCCCGCCAGGACGTGGACTACGTGGC
Source organism: Arachnia sp. (assembly GCA_035467795.1). Taxonomy (GTDB): domain Bacteria; phylum Actinomycetota; class Actinomycetes; order Propionibacteriales; family Propionibacteriaceae; genus Arachnia. The sequence goes on from DATITN010000269.1 coordinate 15,471, forward strand.
CCAGATGGACCACCGGATGGAGCCCTACGAGGTCCTGGTCGCCCCGGTGGCGCTGGGGTCGTCGTCGATCACGTTGGCTGCCGAGATTCTCGATCCGGAGGACGGGACCCTCTTCGTGCGCGGCCGCACCATCCTGGTCTGCGCGGACCTCGACGGCCGCAAGACCCCCCTCGACGACACCACGAGAGCGCGCCTCGCAGGGCATCTCGTCACCTGAGCTGACCGGCTGGACACGGCCGCCGGACGGGCGTAGATTGTGAACGTTCACATCGGCAGGTTGTGCCATCGACGGTGACAACGGCCGGAAGCGAAGATCCCTCAAGGAGAACCCATGGAAAGCCCATTCGCCGGCAAGGAAATCTGGTTCCTCACCGGCTCCCAGGACCTCTACGGCCCGGAGACCCTGGAACAGGTCACGGCCCAGTCGCAGGATGTCGTGGCCCTGCTCGACGCCGCCGAGATCATCCCGGTGTCCATCGTCCACCGCCCCACCCTGAAGGACCGCGACGCCATCCGCGCCGAGATGCTGGCCGCCAACGCTGATCCGGCCTGCATCGGCGTGATCACCTGGATGCACACCTTCTCGCCGGCCAAGATGTGGATCCTCGGCCTGGCCGCCCTCGACAAGCCGATGCTGCACCTGCACACGCAGGCGTCCATGGGCCTGCCTTGGGACACCATCGACATGGACTACATGAACCTCAACCAGTCCGCGCATGGTGACCGCGAGTTCGCCTACATCGCTTCCAGGCTCGGCAAGGCCCGCCGTACCGTCGTCGGGCACGCCTCCACCGAACCGGTGCAGGCCAAGATCGGCACCTGGGCGCGCGCGGCCGCAGGCTGGGCCTCGCTCCACAACACCAAGCTGGCCCGCTTCGGCGACAACATGCGCAACGTGGCAGTCACCGAGGGCGACAAGACCGAGGCCGAGCTGCGGCTCGGCGTCTCCGTCAACACCTGGGGCGTCAACGACCTGGTCGCGGCCGTGAACGCGGTCTCCGATGAGGCCATCGACGCACTCGTGGCCGAGTACGAAGAGCTCTACGACGTCGTGCCCGAGCTCCGCAAGGGCGGCGAGCGGCACGAGGCGCTGCGCTACGGCGCGCGCCAGGAGTTGGGGATGCTCAGCTTCCTGGAGGCGGGCAAGTTCGGCGCCTTCACCACCAACTTCGAGGACCTCGGTGGTCTCAAGCAGCTCCCCGGACTCGCCGTGCAGCGCCTGATGGCCGCCGGCTACGGCTTCGGCGCCGAGGGCGACTGGAAGACCGCCATACTTGTGCGGCTGGCAAAGGTGATGGGCTACGGCCTCCCCGGCGGCGCGTCGCTCATGGAGGACTACTGCTACGAGATGACCCCCGGCAAGGAGAAGATCCTCGGTGCCCACATGCTCGAGGTCTGCCCGTCGTTGACCACGGCCAAGCCCAAGCTGGAGATCCACCCGCTGGGCATCGGTGGCCGTGAAGACCCCGTGCGCCTCGTCTTCGACGCGGACCAGGGCCCGGCCCTCGTCGTGGCCATGGCGGACATGCGCGAGCGCTTCCGCCTGACCATGAACATGGTCACCAACGTGGCGCCCGACGCCCCGCTGCCCAACCTGCCGGTGGCACGCGCCGTCTGGGAGCCGGCCCCGGACTTCGCCACGTCGGCTGAGTGCTGGCTGATCTCCGGCGCCGCGCACCACACGGCCATGTCCACCGCCACCACCCGTGAGATGTGGGAGGACTTCGCCGAGATCGCAGGCATGGAGCTGGCGATCATCGACGAGCACACCACCGCCCGCGGCTTCGCGCAGGAGCGCCGCCTTGAGCACGTCTACCACCGGCTCACCCAGGGCATCTGAGCCCGCCTCCCGCGGGGGTCGCGCCGCAGGCCGGCCCCCCGGGATGATGGCCGTGGCCCGTCTGGCGGGCGTGTCCCACCAGACGGTGTCGCGGGTCATCAACTCCCCTGACACCGTGCGCCCCGAGACGAGGGAGCGCGTCGAGGATGCCATCCGCGAGCTCGGTTATGTCCGCAACCTGGCCGCCCGCTCGCTGATCACGCAGCAGACCGCCCTGCTCGGCGTCATCTGGACGGGCTCGGGCTACGTCGGCCCGTCGAGCACGGTGGCAGGTATCGAGGTCGCGGCCAGGGCCGCCGGCTACGCGACGCTGGTGGCCGCCCTCGAGAACCCTGACGACGACGAGGTGGCGCAGGTGTTCAAGGGCTTTCGGGACCGCGGTGTGGAGGGCATCGCCATCGTGGCGCCGCACGACCGGATGGCCAGGCTGGCACGGGAGTGCAGCATCGGGATTCCCACCGTGCTCGTCGCCGACACCGAGCCCACCGACGGCTGTCAGGTCGTCACCGTCGACCAACGACTGGGTGGCCACATGGCGACGGCGCATCTCATCGAGCGAGGATGCAGGCGGATCGCACACATCTCCGGCCCCCTGGACTGGTTCGACGCCCGCGCACGGGCCTCGGGCTGGCGCGACGCCCTCGTCGAGGCCGGGTTGCCCGTGCCTGAGGTGAGGGTGGGGGACTGGTCGGCCGAGTCGGGGTATGCCGCGGCGCGGCAGATGCTGGCGGAATCGGACCTTCCCGACGCCGTGTTCTGCGGCAACGACGCCACAGCCCTGGGCCTGATGGCGGGCCTCCGGGACGCAGGCGTCGACGTGCCCGGGCAGGTGAGTGTGGTGGGCTACGACGACTCGATCGGCGCTGCCTACTTCGCCCCCCCGCTGACCACCGTCGCGCAGCCGTTCACCGAGCTGGGTGGCGCGTGCCTGGAGGTCCTCGTGGCCGCCATCACGGGCAACGCCCCGGCGCGCACTCAGTTGGCTCCCCAGCTGCGTGAGCGCCGGAGCGTCCGCTGACTCCTCAGCCCTGGGGAACCGCCCAGAGCGCGGTGGATCCGGAGCTCACGCCGCTGAGCGTGGTCACCCATTTCTGGCCAGCCTCGTCCCACTGACGGAAGGTCTCGGCGGAGAGCTCCTCGCCGCCGAGGGTGAGGAGCACGCGGTCCCCGTCGGCCGTCCACGATCCCGACCTGTCTCCGGTCACCGCGCCGTCGTCGGTCAGCGTGATGGACCCGGCCGCCGTCACGGTCCGGTCGATGGTGCGCGGGCCGTGGTCCACCAGGGCGTAGGTGCCGGGGATGTCCTCGGCGGTGGACTCCCGATCCGGGGCGCCCGCGTAGCGCAGCGGCGAAATGACCGGCCAGCCGTCCTCGTCGATCGCCACCTCGTGCACGCGCACCTGATGCGCCTCCCCGCGGCCCGGGAAGCGCGCGTGGAACGCGATGAGCGATCGTCCGCTCTCCTCGTCGACGAACGGCGAGCTGCCGCCGGGCGAGACGTATCCCAGTGCGGGCAGTGACTCGGTGGCCGGGGCCAGCACGTGGTTGCCCATCAGCTTGACCGCGGACTCGGCGATGGTCGCGTCGTCGAACAGCGGGAGCGTGGGATCCGACTTCACCTCGGCCATGTCCAGACCCTCGGCGTCCACGTAGGGCCCGTCGGGGCTGGTGGAGCGGGCCACGCGGATGTTGTATCCACCGGCCGCGTCCAGGCCGCCGTAGGTGACGAAGAGGTAGTAGTACCCGGTCTCCGCGTCGTAGCTGACGGCCGGCCCCTCGATCCGGGAGTGGTTGCCGCCCCAGAGGTGCCTGCCGTAGCCCTGATCGGGCAGCGGGAACCCGGTGGACGGGTGCAGCTCCAGGATGAACAGGCCGCCGGAGAAGCTGCCGTAGACCATCCAGAGCCTGCCCTCGGCGTCGTAGAACACATCCGGGTCGATGACGTTGGGGTGGACGCGGGCGTCGAAGGGGGTGCCGTCCTCGCTCTCGCCGCTCATTCCGGACTTGAGGATGAGGCCGTGGTCCTCGTAGGGCCCGGTGACCTCGTCAGAAACCGCGATCCCCATAGCCGACAGCGGGGAGTCGCCACGGCAGGCGTCGTAGTAGAGGTAGAAGCGGCCGTCTTCCAGCTGGATGATGTCCGGCGCCCACAGCGTGTCGGTCTCGGCCCATTCGAGGGCCTCTGACAGCTCCTGCGTGACGTCCTCGAACAGCGGATTGTCCGCATTGACCCCCTCGGCGGTCTGGGTCCAGTCCATGAGGTCCGGGCTGGAGGCCGCCTGCAGGTGGGATCCGATCAAGTAGTGGGTGCCGTCAACCTCGATGTGGTCCGGGTCGTGGACTGTGGCGTCGGCGAACTCGGGCGCGGCACCCCCGGCCTGGCACCCTGTCAGGCCGAGGGCGACGGCGAGGGCGAGCCCCGCGAGACGGGTCCGCACCTCAGCCCAGCGCCAGGGTCAGGGTGACGAAGCTGTGTGGGGGCAGTTCCAGCT
>DATITN010000270.1:0-26671 GCA_035467795.1 Arachnia sp.
GGGCTACGACGCCATGTGGTACGCCCGCAGCCGCCTGGACTACTCGGACTACGACCGGATGGCGCGCCAATCCTGCCTGGTCAGCGCGATCATCCGGCAGGCGAACCCGGCCACGATGCTGACGCGCTACGAGGCGATCGCCGCGGCATCGTCGCAGATGATCGTCACCGACATTCCACAGCGCGACCTGACGGAAATCGTCGAGTTGGCGCTCCGCGTCAAGGACGCGCCCGTGACCCGCCTCGTCTATTCGCCCGGCAAGAACGGGTACTCCTACGAATACCCGGACTTCGAGGCGATGCGCGCCGCCGCAGAGGAGGCCATCGCGGCCACCACCGCGTCGCCCAGCCCCACCGCCGTTCCATCGGTCAGCGCCGCCGCATCGCCCACCGGTTCCGCCCCCGCTTCGGCGTCACCGTCGGCCAGCTCAGCCTCGCCCTCCCCCACCGGCGACCTGACCGACGGCGCGCAGAACGTCACGGACGCCTGCGCGTGGCACGGCGAGGAGGATGAGGAGGGCTGAGCCCTAGCCCTTCGCGGCCTTGAGGCGGGCGCGGACCTCGGCCAGCACCTCGTCGATCTGGGCACGATCCCCTCCCGGGAACAGCAGGTGGGTGCGGCGGACGGCGCCGTGGTAGATCGTCACGTGCGAGCCCTCCTGCGACTGCGTCACCTTGCTCACGTCCGCCCACTCCCCCGCGTGATCGACGCCGGGGCCGAGGAGCCGGTAGCCCTCGTCGGTCAAAGTGAACCGGACAGCCAGCCTGTTGAGCGACACGAACGCGCCGATCATCAGTGCAGTTCCAGCGACAAGCAGGAGCACCGCCACCGCCACGAACGCCACATGCCACCCCTGGCTGAGCGCCGCCACGAGCAGGAGGGCGCCGGCAAGGTCCGCCACCGCGGCGGTGACGAAGGCGCGCACGGGTGGCTGCGGCTTGATGACGTGGGTGCTCTCGGGCATGGACCCAGACTACTCAGAGTGGGCTTCGGGCCCGAGGAAGCGGCGAGGGTGGGATTCGAACCCACGGAGAGTTGCCCCTCGGCCGCTTTCAAGGCGGCTGCACTAGTCCACTATGCGACCTCGCCAGTGCCCGACCATGTTAGCGCCTCGACGCCGGCGGGTAGGGTGCGGTATCCGAGCTGGAGAGGGAGTGGAATGCCGCCGAAGTCGCCACTGCCGCCCCGCCACGGATTGCAGGCCGCCTGGGTGCGCACCCCGGACCGCGACCCCTCCGATCCGCTGCCCTGGCCGACGATGCGTGACTGGCTGGTCCACAAGCTGGCGCCGTCCCCGGAGGACGTGGACGAGATGCTGGCTCGGGGCGTCTTCGTCGACGACCGGGGCCTGCCGTGGACCGGGCTCGAGGACTACCGGCCACACACCTTCGTGTGGTTCCATCGGGAGCTGCGCGAAGAGGCCCGAGTGCCGGGAGAACTCACGCTGCTCCACCTCGACGATCGGGTGGCGGTGTTCGACAAGCCACACTTCCTCTCCACCATCCCCCGGGGACGGCACGTGCTGGAGTCGGCCGTCGTCAAGGCCCGGGCGGCGCTGGATCTGCCTGAGCTGTCGGCCGCCCACCGGCTGGACCGCGGCACCGCCGGCGTCCTGCTCATGACGACGGCGAAGCGGTGGAGGGGCGCGTACCAGAGCGTCTTCGCCGAGCGGCTCGCCATCAAGGTCTACCACGCCATCGCCCCGTTCGATCCGGCCCTTGAGTTTCCGAGGCGCGTCGAATCGCACCTGGTCAAGCGGGTGGGCACGCTGCAGGCCGAGACCCTCGACCTGCCGCCAAACGCAGTCACCGACATTGACGTCCTCGAGGTGCGAGGGGGTCATGCGCTCTACGAGGTGCGCCCCGTCACCGGCAGGACCCATCAGATCCGCGCCCACTTCCACCAGTTGGGCATTCCGCTGCTCGGAGACCCCCTGTATCCGGTCGTGCTGCCCACGGACATCGACGACTTCTCCACCCCGCTGCTGCTTCTGGCCCACCGCCTGGAGTTCCCGGACCCGGTCGATGGCTCGCCCCGTCGGTTCGTGAGTGGTCGCGGCCTGACCTGGCCTGGCTGACCTGACTCCGCGTGTCTGCGGTTAGTGTGAAACATGGCACTCTCGCGTAAACAAGCCTCCGAGGCGCTCCCCGCCTGGCGCTACCTCCTCGGCCGGATGCACCTCACAGTCGACGCCGGCTCCTTCCCGTCCGCGCTCGCCTTCGTCAACGACGTCGGCCGGATCGCGGAGGAACACAACCACCACCCGGAGATCGACCTGCGTTACTCCCGGGTCCACCTCGCGGTGGCCAGCCACGACGCCGGCGGCATCACTGAGCGCGACGTGGCCTTCGGCTCGGCGGTCGCGGACCTGGTGGCCGCTCGAGGCCTCGAGCCGGTGACGTCGAACCTGGCTGAGTTCGAGATCGCCATCGACGCGCTCGACATCCCCGCCGTGCTGCCCTTCTGGCGAGCGGTCACGGGCTACGCCGACGACGGCCCGGAGGCCTTGGCCGACCCGCTGCTCATCGGACCGCCGATCTGGTTCCAGCAGATGGACGAGCCGCGCCCGCAGCGCAACCGCATCCACATCGACCTCACGCTGCCGCATGACGAGGTCCGCACCCGCTTGGACCGTGCGCTCGCCGCGGGCGGAACGCTGCTCAGCGATGCAGCGGCCCCCAGCTTCTGGGTGCTGTCCGATCCCGAGGGCAACGAGGTGTGCCTCTGCACCTGGCAGGGCCGGGACGAGTGGGACGCTCTCGACGCGTGAGCCTATGGCAGGGTGGGGGCATGCGCGCAGTGATCGTGGAGACCCCCGGAGACGTCGACGCCCTCACCCTCGGTGAGGTCCCCACCCCCACCCCCGGTCCGGGGGAAGTACTGGTGCGCACCGTCGCCTCGGGTGTCAACCGGGCCGACGTGCTGCAACGCCAGGGGCACTACCCGCCGCCGCCTGGCGAGAGCGACATCATCGGGCTGGAGGCCTCGGGCGTCGTTGAGGAGGTCGGCGAGGGCGTCGAGCGGTGGAAGCAGGGCGACGAGGTGGTGGCCCTACTCGCCGGCGGCGGCTACGCCGAGTACTTCGTCGCCCCGGAAGGGCAGCTCATCGCGCCCCCGCCGGGCGTGGATCTGGTGTCCGCTGCAGGGGTGCTGGAGGTCGCGGCGACGGTGCTGTCCAACCTCCGCGAGGGGAGGCTGCGTCACGGCGAGGTGTTCCTGGTGCACGGGGGTGCCGGAGGGATCGGCACGTTCGCCACCCAGTACGCGAAGGCCCTCGGCGCCACCGTCGTGGCCACTGCCGGGAGCCCGGCCAAACTCGAGCACTGCCTCGCGCACGGCGCCGACTACGCGTTCAACTACCACGACGACTGGTTGGCGGCCCTCAAGGCGGCCACGAAGGGCGCCGACGTAATCCTCGACATCATCGGGGCCAAGTACCTCGAGTCCAACGTGGCCGCGCTGAAGCGTCGCGGCAGGATCGTGGTGATCGGGCTGCAGGGCGGGGTGAAGGGAACCCTCAACCTGGGCGCGATGCTCAGTAAGCAGGCCACCATCACCGCCACCTCGCTGCGATTCCGCCCAGCCGAGGAGAAGGCGGAGATCTGCGCCGCCGTCGAGGCCGAGGTGTGGCCGATGCTCGCCGACGGCCGCATCCGGCTCTCCCCCGAGACGCGGATCCCCTTCGACGAGGTGCGCCGGGCGCACGAGCAGCTGACCGGCGGCGACAACGTGGGCAAGATCGTCCTGGTGCACTGACTTTCGGCCACAACCCACGCCCGTCGGCGGCGGTGAACCTCAACCTTCGCCTCACCTTCCGGGTGACGGATCTACGCGGCGGCAGATTGAATGACCACCATGCCTTCCCCGCGCATCCTCCTTAGAGTGCTGCTTGCCGTGGCACTCGCGGCCACACTCGTGCCCATCGCCAGGCCCGCGGCCGCATTGGACGCCGCCACGTTCGTCGCGAGGACCTCGGCCTGGGCCCAGACGGAGGAGCGGGAGTACGGGGTGCCGGCGTCGGTGGCGATGGCGCAGGCAATCCTCGAGTCCGGCTGGGGGGAGTCTTCGCTGACGAAGAACGCAAGGAACTGGTTCGGGATCAAGTGCTCGTCCACTGTCAGCCCGTACCAGAACGGGTGCTACGCAGTCAGCACCACCGAGTACGACTCGAGCGGCACCGCGTACACCACGACCGCGCAGTTCCGGAAGTACGACACCGACCAGAACTCGTTCATCGACCACGGCTACTTCCTGAGCAGGTTGACTCGATACGCCAAAGCGTTCAGCTACACCAACAACCCGGACCGCTTCATCGTCGAGGTGCACCTGGGCGGCTACGCAACGGATCCGCAGTACGCCAACAAAGTGATCAACCTGATGGTCAAGTACAACCTCTATCAGTACAACGTGACCACCCCCGCCGCAGGCGCCAGCGAACTGGTTATCCGTCCGCAAACCCAGGCGAAGGTGGGGGCGACGGCGTACGTCACCGGCCTGCTCAGCCCCGGCGGCGGCGGGCGTGAGGTCCTGACGCAGGCCTACACCGCCTCCGGGTGGTCCACTGACCAGCGGGTCACCTCGGGCACCCGCGGCCAGTTCTCGATCCCGCTCACCTTCGGCACCAACACCGTGGGCAGCACCCGCTACCGGGTGCAGGCGGCATCGGCGGCGGGGACGCTGACCAGCGCCGAGTTCACGGTGGACCGCCTCGGCTCGATCAGCGTTCAGGCCGTGTCCGGGGTGCTGGTGGGAGGGACCGCACGCCTGAAGGGTGCCGCCGCCGGATACGGCGGCCGCACGGTCACATCCCAGGTGCTGGTGAGCGGCGCCTGGCAGAACCACACGACGGCCACCGTCAACAGCGACGGCAGCTTCGACCTCCCGCTGACCTATGGCCAGTCGACCGCCGGGACCCGCACGTTTCGCGCAAAACTGGTCACTGCCGCGGGCGCCACAATCACGTCCGGTCAGGTCACAGCAACCTGGAGCGCACCGTCGGCCGCCCCTGCCCCGGTGGTCCAGCCGTCACCCACCCCTACGCCGTCGCCGACACCCGCGCCCATCACCAAGCCGCGGCTCATGACCGGCACCCAGATCGGCCGCGGATGGGTGGCCGAGCGCACCATCTTCCCTGGGGATTGGGATGGCAACGGCCACGAGGACCTGATGCTGCGCACCGACACCGGCGATCTGCTGTACTACAGGGCCTGGAGCACCGGCCGGTTCAACTCTCCGGTACGGATCGGCAACGGCTGGGGCAAGGCGATGGACATCGTCGGCGGTCAGGACTGGTCCGGCGATGGCCGGGCTGACCTGCTGGCCCGGTTCACGGACGGCCGTCTCATCCTGTACCCGGGAAATGGCGCCGGTGGCTTCTCGGGAGCCCGTCAGATCGGCAACGGTTGGCAGTCGTTCGCGCGGCTCACCTCCGTAGGCTCATCGGTTGGCCGAAACCCCGGCGTGGTGGCGGTGCGCAGCTCTGGTGAGGTGCTGCTCTACCCCTCGGACGGGACCGGAACGCTGCGATCCCCGCTTCGGATTGCCACGGACTGGAACACGATGAGGACGATCACCGGCGTCGACGACTGGGACGGCAACGGATTCTCGGACCTCGTCGCGATCGAAACCTCCGGCCGGCTTCGCTACATCGCCATCGGGACCGACGGGGTGACGTCGTCGCCGTCAGGCATCGGCACCGGGTGGGGCTCAATGATGGAGCTCGCGGGCGTCTCCTCGTCGAATGCCACCCGCTATCTCTGGGCGGTCCACTCCGGCGGACGCCTGTACAGCTATCAGGTCGCTGGCGGGTGACGGATCACACGCCCAGGTAGCCGGCCAGGCACCGTGCAGACTCGGTGCCGTCATGCCAGCGGCGGGCAAAGTCCACAGTCGAGCGCGCCCGTGTACGGAGCTCGTCCCTCCGGTCACGGACGGACATCATCACGTCGCGCAGCGTGTCCGGGGTGGCCTCCAGCATGGACGGCGCCTCCGGCATGCGGTCACGTACCGCGTCGATCATCCGGCCGACGGTGACCCGACCTGCAGCCATGGCCTCCACTGCGGCGACCCCGTAGGAACCGAACAGCAGTTGGTCCACCACCACATCGCAGGTCCGCACGAGCTCACGCAGCTCCCGATGCGGCATGCCTGAGGGGGCCATGTACTCGATGACGCCCTCGTCGTGGAGCTGTTGGAGCACTGGTGAGATGTACTGGGTGCCCTTGATCGGCGGGGTCCGCTGGCTGGGAACGTGGACGACGCGTGGCCGCTCCCGCTCCAACAGGGGGGCCTCCGACGCCCACGCGTCGACGTCGACGACCACCGGCAGCCAGGTGCCGCCCGGGAGGTCGAAACCCAGGTCAGGCGTCGAATAGAAGACCGGCCATCCGCACTCCTCGGCGAACGCACGGTTGCGCGCGGCCTGTGCAGTCAGGGTGGCCCGCCACTGGTCCGAGCCGACGGCAAAGTAGGACCACTCGTCGCGGGACAGGTGCGCGGCCGGGTCACGGACGTCCGATCCGTGCGCGATGAGCGCCATGGTGTGACCCATCGACTCCAGCCGCCGTGCATCCGCGGGGAACGAGGCATGCCGGTCCCAGCGGGCGAAGGACTTGAAGCCGTCCAGGGCGATGTGGGTGGTGCCCTTGAAGAGCCGGCGAGCCCGGCCGCCCCACAGCGGGGAGGCGCGGAAGGCCACCCGGCCGAGCTGACGATCCACCTCGAAGTCGAAACCTCCTCCCCGCAGCGGAACTCCGGAGAATGACCACGCCCCGGCCGGCAACGCCGCGGTGACAGCCCGCGCCCACGCCGTCGCCTGCCCGGCGTAGTTCGACGGGCCGATGGCCAGGACTGGGTGCATGGGGTCAGGCTAGCGGCACGCCGGGGAGCAGATGGGTAGACTTCGGCGCGGATGCGCGACGCCATCCACAGGTGGAAGGACGAAGAAGAGTGAAGATCGCTGTCATCGCCATGGGCAAGATCGGCCTCCCGCTGGCCGTGCAGTTCGCCGACATGGGCCACGAGGTGATCGGCGTCGACGTGCAGCAGGGCGTCGTCGATCTGGTCAACGCCGCGGTCGAGCCGTTCCCCGGCGAGGCCCACCTCCAGGAGAAGCTCTCGGAGCTCGTGCCCGCCGGACGCCTCCGCGCCACCACCGACTACAGCGACGCCATCCCCGGCGCGGACGCCATCGTCATCGTCGTCCCCCTCTTCGTCAACGACGAGACCTGGCTGCCGGACTTCGGGTGGATGGAGAACGCCACGCGCAGCTTCTCTGAACACCTCACCCCCGGCACGCTGGTCAGCTACGAGACCACCCTGCCCGTCGGCACCACCCGAACCAGGTGGAAGCCCATGATCGAGGAGATCTCAGGACTGACCGAGGGCAAGGACTTCCACCTCGTTTTCTCGCCCGAGCGTGTGCTGACCGGCCGCGTCTTCGAGGATCTGCGTAAGTACCCCAAGCTCGTAGGCGGGCTCTCTCCCGAGGGCGCCAAGCGGGGTGTGGAGTTCTACGAGGCCGTCCTGAGCTTCGACGACCGCCCAGACCTGCCGCAGGGCAACGGCGTCTGGGACCTGGGTTCCGCAGAGGCCGCCGAGATGGCGAAGCTGGCCGAAACCACCTACCGCGACGTCAACATCGGCCTGGCCAACCAGTTCGGCAAGTTCGCGGCCGCCAATGGCATCGACGTCCACAAGGTCATCGAGGCCTCCAACTCGCAGCCTTACAGCCACATCCACCGCCCGGGCATCGCCGTCGGGGGCCACTGCATCCCGGTCTACCCGCGCCTCTACCTCTACACGGATCCGGACGCCACCATCGTGCGCACCGCCCGCGAGGCCAACATGACCATGCCGGAGTACGCCATCGCGCTGGCCGAGGGGGCCCTGGGCGACCTGCGCGGCATGAAGGTGGTGGTCCTCGGGGCCTCCTACCGCGGCAAGGTGAAGGAGACTGCCTTCTCCGGCGTCTTCCCCACCGTTGCGGGTCTCAAGGCGCGCGGCGCCGAGGTGAGCGTCCACGACCCGATGTACACCGACGATGAGCTCGCCAAGTACGGCTTCGCGGCCTACCACCTCGGTGATCCCGTGGACGCGGCCATCCTCCAGGCAGATCACCCGGAGTACACCTCGCTCACCCCGGCCGACCTGCCTGGGGTGCAGGTGTTCGTGGACGGTCGCGGCACCTGCCCGGCGGACGCGTGGGCTGACGTGAAGTTCTTCCGCCTGGGTGACGGCGAGGCCTGACGGAGGCCGGTCACCTCATGACCCGGATCCTCGTCCTCCTCACCAACGCTTACCCGTACGGTGAAGGGGAGCCTTTCGTCGGCACCGAGCTGCCGTTCCTCACCCCTCACTTCGACCGCGTGGTCGTCGCCGCCACGCAGGTGGCTGACGGGCTGACTCCGCGGCCGCTTCCGCCGGATGTCGAGTGCTGGTCCACCCCAGAGCCCTCATCCCGCCGCGACCGTGTCCTCGGCTTCGCCTCGGGCGCGGCGCGCGCGGTCCGGCAAGGGGCCACCCGACGCCTGTGGGACGCGGGCCCTCCTCTGGCTGCGCTGCGAGCGGGCGCCGCCTTCGAGGCCCGTGCCCAATGGTGCTGGGGCAGGCTGCAGCCGCGTGTGGATGCGCTGGGTCTCGGTCCGGGAGACGAGGTGACGGTCTACTCGTACTGGCTGCATCACACGGCGCGGGTCGGCGAACTGATGGCCCGACGTCTCCGCGCCTCCCTGCCGGGCACTGCGGTGCGTTTCGTCTCGCGGGCGCATGGCTACGACCTCTATGAGGAGCGCAACCCGTTGGGTCGCCTTCCCCAGCGGCGGGCACTCGTGGACGCCTGCGACGCCGTGTACCCCGTCTCGACTGTGGGCGAACGCTACCTGCGTGAGCGACACCCCGAGCGCTCGGACGCCATCCACGTGAGGCACCTCGGCACCCTTGAGCCGCACCCTTCTCCCCGCCGGACCCGCGAGCAGCTGAGCGTGGTGAGCTGCGCGTTCGTCACCCCGGTCAAGCGGCTCGAGCGTGTGCCGGCGATCATCGAGGAGGTCGCCCGCCGCGGTGTGGACGTCGCCTGGACCCACATCGGTGGCGGCCCCGGACTCGTGGCGCTCGCCACGCAGGTGGCCGACGTCAATCACCTCGCCCAGGTGACCCTTCTGGGCAATGTGCCCAACGACCTGCTCCCTCACGTCTACCACGACAATCCCAGCACGGTATTCCTCAGCGTGTCGTCGAGCGAGGGCGTCCCGGTGTCCATGATGGAGGCCATCTCGGGTGGCATCCCCATCATTTCCACCGACGTGGGCGGAGTCCGCGACCTCGTTGTGCCGGGAACGTCGGGCTACCTGGTGCCTGCGGACTTCACCGACGCGGCGGTGGCCCGGGCGTTGCTCGACCTGTGGCAGCTCGCCGAGGAGGAGTACGCCGAGTTGTGCCGAACGACGCGGGTCTGGTGGGAGCAGGAGTTCAGGGCCGAGACCGCCTACACCCGGTTCGTGGAGGACCTGAGGGTCACCCGCTAGGCTGAGCCGGTGATGAGTGAGCAGCAGGGTGATGGCGTCATCGACGTATGGGGGTACGTCAAGAAGCTCTGGCCGTTCAAGTGGATCTGGCTCCTCGTCTTCCTCCTGGTGGTCGGCTCCGGCGGGGCATACGCGATGACCCGCCCGCCGCAGGTCGAGGTGACCCAGTCCGCACTCATCACCGTCCCCCCCGTCGCCTCGGAGGCGGAAGCCACCCAGCAGGCGGCCTCTCTCACCTCCATTTCCGACGTGCTGAGGCGTCTGGCCACCCGTACCCCGGTCGCCGATGCCGTTCTGGCCCTCCATCCGGAGATCGGCGGCATCGAGCAGCTGCAGGGCAGAGTGAAAGTCACTGGATCCGGCCTACTCATTGACATCAAGGCAGAGGGCGAGGACGCGGAGTCGCTCATCGCTCTGGTGCACGACGTGGCCGTGAGCATGGAGCAGCAGATCCCCACCGCCATCTCGGCCAATCCCCCACACCTCCGGGCGTCGGTCGTGCCGGTCGGAGACCCGATGGTGGAGTCGGTCGGCAGCGGGCGCACGATGCTGCTGGCCGCGTCACTCCTGGTGGCCCTGATCGTCGCTACCCTGGCCGCCGGGCTTCTGGCGACCCGTCGCCGCTGACGGTCAGCAGATGACGTCACCGACGGCGGTGCGTGGCCATACCGCCATGCGGGGATGGGCACGTGCGGACCTGGGAGGCGCTGTGCTGGCGGCGGCGACCGCCATCCTGGTGATGCGCCTCCCCGGCAGTGTGATGCTGATGGCCGTGGCACCGGTGATCTCGTTGGCGATCACAGGTCTCCACCGTCCGCCGTCAACAGCCCGATGGCTCTGGGCGTTCCTGGGGTGCGCCGCGACATCGAGCTTGATCGGGGTGTTCATCAACCCCAGCGGCCTGTCTCTGGTCAACTACGCCACCCTCTCCCTCACCTTCACCCTGTTCGCCGTCGCCGTGCTGTTCAGCGGGAACGCCCCGCGCGTCGCAGGTCTGGTGATGACGGCACTGTTCTGGACATTCGGGCTGGCACTGCTGGTGGGGCTGCTCGAGATGGCGTCGGGATTCAAGCTGCAGCCCGTGCTGTACCCAGAGGCGACCTACCTCAGAACCGCCGGCCGGTTCATCGTCGCCGCATGGTTCCCCAACTACAACGACTTCGCCATCGTGGTGACGATGTTCGCCCTGATGGTGCTCATCCGTTTCATGTTCGACCCGGGAGCCCGGGGGCTGATGCAGTTCACGCGCGTCGCGGCGTACGTGGTCGCGGCAGGCGCGATCGGAATCGGGGGGTCGCGCGGCGCCTTGCTGGGGCTGCTCGCCGGGACCGCCCTGATCGTCGTGCACTCGGTACGTCTCGCACGCCCCACCCTCATCACCGCTCTCGCTGTGATCGTGGGCACGCTCACTGCCGTCCTCGCCGCCGTTTACGTCTGGAACTCACCCTGGGTGCAGGACCACTCCACGAGCCTGCGTGGTGAGATCATGGCCAACACACTGAAGTTGACGCCGGACAACTCCCCGCAGTTCTGGTTCGGGTGGGGTGACGCCGCCCGGTTCAGGGACGCCACCACGGGCACGTTCCCCGGCATCCTCATGGACCCCCACAACGTGGTCCTCGAGGTCTTCACCTGGTTCGGGCTTCCCACGCTGGTCATCCTCATCGCCCTCTGGGCCTACGTGTGCTGGCGCGCCCTCTGGCGCCTCGAGCTTCGCCGGGGCTGGGCCGGCGCAGCAGCGGCCATTCTGTTCGCGCTCACCCCTGTGCTGGGCATCGTCCCGAGCTCCACGCTGCGCTACTACCACCTGTTCCTCATCGCACCCTGCGCAATCGCGTTCCTGCACACACCCAGCCGCACGAAGGAAGGCTCATGACACGGCATCTCGTGCTGATCACCAACACGTTCCCGTTCGGCAGGGGGGAGGAGTTCATCGAGGCCGAGGCCCCCATCGTCGCGCGGCACTTCGACCAGGTGCATGTGATCGCAACCCAGGTGCCCGACGACGCGACTCAAACCCGGGTACTGCCACCCAATGCGCGGCCCCACTCCGTGCGGACCCCCCAGCAGGGTCTGCGCGGTCGGCTGACGTTCCTGGCTGCCGGCCTTCCCCGGGCTCTGCGGCATCGGACGTCGCGTGCGCGGTCGGGTGAGGGGTCGCCCCATCCGAGTCGGGTGGCTTCGGCCCTGTTCTTTGAGGCGCGGGCTCAATTCATCAGCTCACGGGTGCTGCCCATCATCGACGCGATCCCCCTGCGCGCCGGCGACGAGGTCGTCGTGTACAGCTTCTGGCTGCATCTCACCGCCAGGGTCGGGGAACTGGTGGTCGACTCGATCCGGGCGCGGCAGGCCGGGGTCCGGGTCCGCTTCGTCTCCCGAGCTCATGGCTACGACCTGTATCACGAAGCCAGCACGCTGGGCTTCCTGCCACAGCGCCACGCGCTCCTCAGCGCCCTGGACGCGGTGTACCCCGTCTCACAGGCGGGGGCCGACCACCTGACGGCCCACTACCCCGAGTACGCCGGGAAGGTGCGGGTGCAGCGTCTGGGGAGCAGGGATCCCGATCCCCTCCCCTTGGTCAGCCGGGACCGGCTCTACATCACGAGCTGCGCCTTCGTCGTACCGATCAAACGCCTCGACCGGTTCCCTCCCATCATGGAGCGCCTGGCGGAGCGGGGCGTCCCCGTCACCTGGACCCACATCGGTGGCGGGCCGGGGCTGGCGGAGCTGCAGGCCCAGGCGGCTCAGGTCAACACTCTGGCCGAGGTCCGTTTCGTCGGCCATCTCGACCACAGGCAGCTGTTCGACCACTACGCTCGGACGCCGTCGACGGTGTTCCTCAGCCTGTCGGCAAGAGAGGGGCTACCCGTCTCCATGATGGAGGCCATCTCGGGCGCGATCCCGCTCGTGGCCACCCGGGTGGGGGGTGTCCCCGAGATCGTCCGTGCCGGGGTCTCGGGTGTCCTGGTGCCCGCGGAGTTCACCGACGACGAGGTGGTCGACGCCCTGCTCAGCGTGTGGAGGATGGGCGACGAAGAGTACGCAGCGCTCAGCGCCAGCGCACGGCGCCTCTGGGAGCAGGAGTTCCGGGCGTCCACCACCTACGAGAGGTTCGCGTCACTGCTCACGTCGTGAGGTCGGCGACGACCTGCGCGGCCCTGTGGGCCCACGTGTTGGCGTCTCGGGCGGCTACCACACTCTCCCGGGCGGACTGCAGCTGTTCGGGATGGTCGACGAGGCTGCGCAGGTGGGACGCGATCACCGCTGGATCGTGGTCCAGCGTCCAGCCGAACCCGTTCTTCGCCACAGTGTCGCCGGTCATCGTGTTGCGGGTGGCGAGAATGGGGAGCCCGTGGCCGATGTACTCGTACAGCTTGTACGGAACCGCGAACGCGAAGTAGCCCTCGGGGCGCGTCGACAGAACCCCCAGGTTGCTGGTGGCGTAGAAGGGCGCCAGCTCGGCGTCGCCCACCTTGTGCACCACCTCCACGTTCGGCGGCAACGGCTGGTAGCTCGGCCCCTCGGATTGCCACTCCTTCTCACGCGTGCACAGGGTCAGATGCGCCTCCGGGACCTCACGCATGGCGGCGACCAGGGCGTGCAGCTTGTAATGCACGCCCAGTCCGCCGACGTAGAACAGACGCAGCGGGGACGAGGGCACCTCGTCAGGCTGGTCGATGCTGTGGGCGGGGGGGAGCGCCTTGAAGGAGTACGGCACGTCGCCCACGTAGGACGCCATGGGCAGGGAGGGCAGATACATGACGTCCAGCGCCGACCGGTACTGGTGGAGATCCCAGCGGTAATTGGCGACCGCGGCCGTGCGCTGGGCAAACGGCACCATGGTGGCGTACTCGGGGAACATCCAGTAGATGTCGCGGTAGAACAGACCCACCTTGCCGCCCGAGCGACGGACCGCCCTGAGCAGCCGGAAGTCCATCAGCGGGTGAAGCGGCAGGTGATGAGGGTCCGTCATGGCGGTGGGCATCGTCGACGATTCCGAATACACGAAGTCATAGCGCCCGCCGGATCGCAGGTCCTTCAGCACCGCCTTGATCGCCTCCCGGCGCTCGGACGAGTGGCCGGCTACGACGGTCACGTCCAGGCCGAGTTCCCGGAACGCCGCCAGCATGCGGACCGGGCGGATCCCGCTGGCGGAGGTGGCCTTGGGGTTGAGCGGGAGGGGGAGGTGGAAGATCATCCGCATGACGCGATCCTAACCGTGCCGGGGGCCGGTCGCGGCCTCCCTCGCCCGCGACTCCGGGCGCCGCAACCTGCGGTGTCTATACTGTGCGAGTGCTGAACCAGGGCCACCCAGGGGCCTCGCGACCGGATCGAGCTGTGGGGGCCGTGCTGTTCCTCCTGCCGATTCTCGCCACCGTGGCGTTGTACCTGCCCAGCGGTCTGCTCATGCCGGCCCGAATCCTCACCGTCGTCGCCGCCGGGCTCGCGGCGTGGGAGCTGGCCTCCACCCGCACCCTGTCCTCGCCGCGGGTCGTCGCCGGCGTCGGTGCGGTGTCGGCGGTGTTCCTCATCCTCGGCGTCGTGGCGATGCTGCGCTTCCCGGACACGACCTCTGTGACGAGCGCGGTGCACCACGGCTTCATCGCCCTCACATGCCTGACCATGGCCGTCCTGACGACGCAGCGGCGACGGGTCCTCGCCAGCGTCTGGGGGTGGCTCGCCTCAGCCGTCCTGGCGGGCGTCGTCGGATTCTGGGAGGTGATCACGGCCGAGCACCTCCCGGGCAACGCACCAGCCCAGGAGTACGCCGACACCCTGCCGGGATGGAACGACATCTCCTCCTTCTTCGACAACCCGAACCTGTATGCCTACCACCTGGTGGTGACCCTGCTGGTGTTGCCCGTCATGTGGTCGACGGCCGGCCGCCGGACACGCTGGCTGGTGCTGCCGCTCGGAGCGGCTCTCTCGTACCTGTTGATCCGCACCGACGGGCGGATGGCTCTGATGACTCTCGCCGTCGGAACGGGCCTGTGGTGCCTCCGGTACCGATGGAGCCAACTGCTGGCGCTTGCGGTCGTCGCGCTGACCGGGCTCACGATGGCGATCAACGTCCCGCCTGGGCGCTACGTGCTCGACTTCATCAAGCTGGCCCTCGACAACATCCAGTGGAGAGGCACGTCCACCTGGGTGCGAGCCGAAATGGCGCGGTCGGGCTGGTGGATGGCGGAACAGAGCAACCACCTGGGGGTTGGGCCGGGCGGCTACCCGGTCTGGGCCTTCGATCCGGCGAACCCTCACACCTACGAGCAGCTCAACAACGCACACTGGGGCATGGTCGAGGTGTTGGCGGAGTACGGACCGTTCGCCCTCGTGGTGCTGCTGGGCGCGCTGGGCATCGGGACGGTCATGGCACTGCGCACCGCAGCGCTGCCGAGCCTGGCGGGCGACCGTCACCGCGCGGACCGCACCATCATGATCGCAGGAGCAATCACCGCCGTGACGGTGCCGCTGCTGTCGATGGCCCACTCCACCTGGCTCCGGCAGCCGCTCACCGCCGTACACCTGGGGCTGGTAGTCAGCCTGCTCGCGTATGCGGGGCTGCGGACGTGGCGCCAGCCCGTACCGTCCGACGACTCAGCCACTGCTCAGGCCGACGCTGTGGAATCCGGGGGCCCAGATGCTGGGTAGGCTGCGCGAACGCCTGAGCAGGCACGAGTTCCTCAAGCATGTCCTCGTTCTGATGAGCGGCACCGCCGTCGCGCAGATCCTGCCCATCGCCGCTTCCCCGATCATCTCGCGGATGTACTCGCCGCACGAGGTGGGCGTCTACACGGCCTTCATGTCGTTGGTGGCTGGCCTCATCACGCTCGCTTCGTGGCGCTACGACCTGGCGATCGTCCTCCCCAAGGACGTCGAGGACGCCCGGGCGTTGGTCAAGCTCGCGAACCGGCTGAGCGCGATCACCTGCGTTGTCGTCGGGCTCGTGCTCATGATCCTCGCGGGGCCCATCAGTGAAGCCCTGCGCGCCCCTGACCTGAGGCTGTGGATCGGCGGGGTCGGCGTTGTGGCCTGGGCCTTCTCCCAGGTGTCGATCTTCAACTACTGGTGCAACCGCAACAAGCAGTACAAGCTGATGAGCACCAACAGGATCGGCCAGTCGATCACCACCACAGGCACGCAACTCGGCCTCGGGGCGTTCAGCGTCGGCACCACGGGCCTCATCGTCAGCACGTTCCTCGGCCAACTCGTTGCCGCGGGCAACCTGTTCCGGAAGACGCGCAAGGAGATCTACGGCCTTCCTTCCTCACCAGCCAGGAAGGTCATGGCCGCGTACAAGAAGATGCCGCTTCTCAACGGCCCGACGGCGATGCTGGACACTGTGCGCCTCAACGGCACACAACTGATGATCCAGTTCTTCTTCTCGTCTGCCGCCCTTGGCCAGTTCGGTCAGGCGTGGAAGATGCTGCAGACCCCTGCGGGCCTCATCAACTCGAGCCTCTCGCAGGTGTTCTTCCAGAAGCTGTCGGTCACACCGCGCGGCCAGATGCTCCGCGTCGTCAAGACCGGCATCGTCCGGTCCGCTCTCATCGGTGTAGTGCCGTTCGTGCTGATCTACTTCCTGTCGCCACCGCTGTTCCCGATCATCTTCGGCGCACGGTGGGCTCAGGCTGGGCAGATCGGCGCGGCTCTGGTGCCATGGCTGTACATGAACTTCATCACGTCGCCGATCTCGATGCTGTTCGTCGTCACCCAGCGCCAAGGGGCGCTGTTCTGGTTCGGCATCCCGTTCACCGCCGCCCCACTCGCCCTCCTGGTGCTGCTGCACACAGACATTCTGCAGACGATGGTGTGGTTGTCGCTCCTGATGGCCGGCCTGCTTGGCGTCTTCCTGCTGTTGGCGCTGTGGGTGGCCGCGGGCTACGACCGTGGCGTCGGCGCCTCGGCGGACGCCACGGACGAGCTGTCCATCGCCGAGACCGCGGCGCTCGAGAACGAGCTCACCGACGACGTGGACGGGCACTGACCAGCCGGATCAGCCCACTTCCTCGAACGGCACGGGTGCCACAGCCATCCTCGCGGCGCTGGTGCCGACCGGCTCCTGGTACCTGTCGATCCACTGAGCTGCGGCGATCTCGTCGGCGGACGAGGCCCAAACGCGGCCGTGCACCCAGCTGTAGGCGTTGGTCTCGACCCAACGGATCTGCTCCGGGACGGAACGCCAGCCGATGGAGTGACGCCCCATGTAGGAGTAGTCCTCCCGATAGGCGTCGGCGGCGGCCGTGACCTGCCACGCGGGCGCGGTGACCACACCTCCCCGGGGTGAGACCACCGGCCGGTACTGGAGCGCCTCCGGCCTCATCTGATACAGCGGAGACTGGAAGAACAGGCAGTCCGTCAATCCGTCAATGTCGCAGGTATCGCGCAGCGCGTATCCGAGCGCGTAATGACTCGGGTGCGCATCGAGCCAACTCATGGTGCGGAGCCTGGCATCCGTGCCCAGCTTGGCAGCCACAGCCGCGATCGCGTCGCGAGCCGCCTGAGGAGCCCCCCAGAGCTCTTCCTTGATGTAGAGCGGGTGCATGTTGCTCTCCGGGACTCCGAGGCGCTCGAGGGCGGTGATCAGCTCGGCATTCCGGGATGCCGTGATCTGCTCGTTGGTCAGGCAGCGCTTCTGCACGGCGCAGAGAGAGTCCTTGACAGAGGTCCAGTAGCCGGCGTACATGAGGTAGACGTGGACCCTCCGCCCTGCGTTGATGTCGCGGATGATGCCGCCCACCATTGAGATCAGTTCATCATCCTGATGCGGGACGAAGTAGACAGCCTCCTCTGATGGGCTGCCGTTCGGGATCTCACTAGGGGCGGAGGCAGCAGGAGGGTTGTAGCCGCGTCGGACGGCGGAGGTACCACACTGCGTCGGCGAGCTGGTCACCGAGGACGCGCCACCCAGGTAGAACCTGTGCCTAGGCGACATGGCCGACAGCGCGTCTGTGGTGGAGACCGGAGCGCAGGAACCATTGCTCAGCAGGATCGGAGCCCCGTAGGAGTGGGCCAGGGGCGTGCCGCTCAGCCCGTCTGGGAACAGCAGGCCAGAGACGACGACGGCAGTGTCGGCCTTCGCGAAGAACTGCGCTGCCACTCCGGCCGCCACGGCGTATCGGTCAGCGCCTCCGATGCGCTGCGTCGCGGCACCAGAGACAGCGGCGATCTCTTGGAGCACCGTGTCACTGACGGTCCCAGGGCCTCCCAACACCGTCACGTTCGTCGGTGCAAGGGCGCGCAGGGCATCGGCGGTCACCGCGGGCAGGTCCCCGTAACGGACCAGCAGGAGCGGAGCGCCCAGCTTGGCGGCGAGGGGCCCGGCTGAGAGAGCGTCTGAGAAGACCTCCCCAGAGGCGATGACCACGTGCTGGGCGGTCATGCCCGCGGCGATCCCAGCTGCAACCGCGTAGCGGTCCGCCCCACCGATCCGCGTCACGGGGGCGATGGCGCTGAGCTCGGCCTCAACACCCGGCGAGACTGTCGCAGGCCCGCCAACGATCAGGATTTCCGACGGGGGCCTGCGTTGCAGTTCCTGCGCCATCGAGTCCGGGATTGACGTGCCTCGGGTCAGCAGCAGCCGGGACTGTTGGCGGGCCGCAAAAGGACCCACGCTCAGCGCGTCGGGGAACACCTCTCCCGAAGCCACCACCACCTGGTGACCGTCACCCACGGGGAGCCATCGGGAGAGGTTGGCGGCCACGCCGAATCGGTCCAGCCCACCGATGCGCTGCTCGGCGGTGCGCTCGATCGTCGATGAGGGGGAGGCCGATATCTCTGGCGACGGCTCTGCCGACGCCGACGGATCAACCGACGACGACACCGACGGATCAACCGAGACCGACGGATCAACCGACACCGACGGATCAACCGACGACGACACCGACGGATCAACCGACACCGACGGGTCAGGCGACACCGACGGGTCAGGCGACACCGTCGAGACCGCCGACGACGATGGATCGGTTGAAATGTCCTCCGCCGTAGCCTGCGGGACGCCGGCAAGCGCCGTTATCAGCACACAGCCCACCGCAATGACGACGGACGGTTTGATCCACCGCATGACAGCCCCCTTGCCTCCGCAGAAAAAACCTCGATAGCGGCATGATACGCGCGGCTGGCGTGACCGGGCGCCCAATCGCCCGCCGACCCCGCACGGTGTGCGCGCCGGGGTCAGGATCGCAGCCGCGCCTCACGACCACCGTCGTTGAGAACCTCAAGGAAGCGGGCCGCTAGGACCGGCATCGCATGATGGTCTCTCACCCAGGCCACGGACGAGCCAGCGATGACCTGACGCTGCTGATCCGAGATTGAGACTGCCTCGAGGATCGCACGGGCGATGTCGTGAGGATCCTCCGCCTCTGCCCTGACCGTGCAGCCCGCGTACACCAATGGGGAATGCTCAGATGCGAAGGCATTGACAATCGGAACGCCGGTGAGCAGATAGTCGAATATTTTGTTCGCCGACACACCGAATTTGTACAGCCGACCCCTTTTCGATCCGATGTACAGAGCGTCACACCTGGTCAGCGCGTCGTGCACCTGTGCCTTCGGCACGCTGCCGAGGAACTCCACCGATGCGCCCAGGCTGGCGGCCTGGCGCTCCAGATCTGCCCGGTGCAGTCCGTCGCCGAGCAGCACCGCCGTCACCGGCTTGTCCTTGATCAGCGCCATGGCCGCAACGAAATCGTCCATCGCGTTCGCGGTGGTCATGCCGCCCGCGTATCCCACCACCGTGCGGCCTGCGGCATGCAGCTCGTCGACGAGGCCGACGAACCGCTCGGGGGCCGGCTGCGGAGTAGCCG
Source organism: Arachnia sp. (assembly GCA_035467795.1). Taxonomy (GTDB): domain Bacteria; phylum Actinomycetota; class Actinomycetes; order Propionibacteriales; family Propionibacteriaceae; genus Arachnia. The sequence goes on from DATITN010000270.1 coordinate 19,328, forward strand.
CCTGGTCGATCCCGTTGGGGATCGGCACCACGGGTGTGTCGATCCCCAACGAGCGCACGTGGGGCTCCACGTTGGGAAGGATCGACACGATGGCGTCGCTGCGCCGGTAGGCGGACCGCTCCGCCAGCGCCATCGCCCGCATCAGCGGGTGCCGCGGCGAGTGCCCACCCAACTCGATCGGGGTCAGCGGCCACAGGTCGTGGACCTCGTGGACGAGGACCGCGCCGGACAAGCGCGCCACTCGCTGCGCGAAGTAGGTGTCGAACGGATAGGTGGACGAAGAGATCACCGCGTCCGGCCGGAGCTCCCGCACGATCCGCGGTGCGGCCAGGCAGCCCCGACCGACGAAGTCAACCATGCTGAGGATGCGCCCAAGCCCGTTCCCGTCGTACGTCCTGGTGTGGAGGAACCTGAACTCGACTCCGTCGACGTCGTAGGGTCGGCCGGGTCTCGCGTCAAGGAAGTTGCGTTGCCGAAGGTGGCTGTAGGTCCCCGCGATGATCGTGGTCTGGACACCCAGCTTCGCCCACTCCAGGGCCATAGCGTGGGGCCGGTACTCCATGCCGGCCGTCGGGGAGCCGGCGTAGTGATCGATGTAGACGATCCGCATGGACTACGCCCGCCTCAGCCGTTGAACGTCTCGGTCAGGACGTCGGCCACCCGCTGGGCCGCCCTGCCGTCGCCGTAGGGCTGGGCCTGGTTCTCGGAGGGCACGGGCCGGACCGCCACCGCTCCCACGCGGGAAAGCTCTGGATCCAGGATGTTCCATCCGTTCTCCAACGTCTCCACCCACTCGGTCTCGGTACGCAGCGTGGTACAAGGCGTCCGCAGAAGGTAGGCCTCCTTCTGCAGTCCGCCCGAATCCGTGACGACGCCCGCCGCCCCCTGCACCGTTCGCACCATCTGCGGGTAGGCCAACGACTCCGTCGTGAAAAGGTTGTCGGCCTCCAGCGGGACACCGAACTCCACAGCCTTGGCGCGGAGACGAGGGTGTGCAAGAAGCACGACGGGAGCATCAATGGACGCGAGGGACGCGACGATGTCGCGCAACCTGCCGGGATCATCCGTATTGTCAGCACGATGGATGGTGGCCAGGACGTAGGGGACCTCGGATGAGACCCCCTCCGGCAAGGTGGGCCTCTGATCGGCAACCGCGTCGCGCGTGGAGAAGCACACGTCCGTCATCACGTCTCCGACAAGGCGTGAGCGCGCCGCGAGCCCCTCCGCTGCCAGGTGGTCCATCGCCACGCGTGTGGGCGCCAACAGCAGATCCGCCGCGTGGTCGGTCATGACACGGTTATGCTCCTCGGGCATCCGCCGGTTGAAGGAACGAAGCCCGGCCTCAAGGTGGGCCACGGGAATGTGCATCTTGACGGCCGAGAGAGCGCCAGCAAGCGTCGAGTTGGTGTCGCCGTAGACGAGCACCCAATCGGGCCGATGCTTCTCCATGACGCCGTCCATGGCGGCCAGCATTGCGCCAGTCTGGCGTCCATGGCTGCCGGATCCGACGCCGAGGTGCTCGGCGGGCGCCTCTATACCGAGGTCCGCGAAGAAGACATCGGAGAGCATCGGGTCGTAGTGCTGACCCGTATGGACGATGACGTGGTCGATGTCTCCTCGTTCACGGAAGGCCTGGGCGATCGGCCCGAGCTTGACAAACTGCGGGCGGGCACCGACGACACTCAGAATAAGCACTCGGTCAGTCTAGTGACCCGAGAGCACCGATGCGGTCCGCTCAGCCGCTGCACGCCGCGTGGCCGCGGCCGCGTGCTGCTGCTGGGTGAGCCGCGACAACGACTCGGGATCGGCGCCGTCGACCGTGTCCAACTCGACCGGATCCAGCGGCGGCACGCTCACCCGGCTGATCAGGTCATGGCCGGTGGACGTGCGGTCCTCGTCGTCGCTGAAGAGCACCTCGTGCATCTTCTCGTTAGGGCGCAGGCCTGTGAAGACGATCTCGATGTCCTTGCCGGAGCGCGCGATCAGGCCGCGGGCCACGTCGAGAATCTTGACCGGCTCCCCCATGTCGAGCACCAGGACGTCGGCCGCGCGGCCGATGGCCCCCGCTTGAATGGTGAGCTCGCACGCCTCTGGAATGGTCATGAAGTATCGGGTGACGTCGGGGTGCGTAACGGTGAGCGGTCCCCCCGCCTCGATCTGCCGGGTGAACGTGTGGAGCATCGAGCCCCGCGAGCCGAGGACGTTGCCGAATCGGACCGAGAGCCAGGTGTGGCCGGTCTTCGCCGCGAAGTAGGCGGTGAGTTCCTCGGCGAGGCGCTTGGTCTTCCCCAGGACGCTGGTAGCGTCCGCGGCCTTGTCTGTCGAGATGTTCACGAGGCGGGCGACGCCGTACCTCTCCGCAACCCTCAGCACGTTCAGCGTGCCGAGGACGTTGGTCTTCCAGCCCTCCAGCGGGTACTGCTCAAGCATGGGGAGGTGCTTCAAAGCGGCCGCGTGGAACACGACCTCGGGCCGGTGGTCGGCGAACACCTTGTCCAGTGCCTCCTCGTCCCGGATGTCGCAGAGCACCATGTTGGGGGTATCGAGCAGCCCCTGGTTGAAGATGGACAACTGGGTGCTGTGGAGCCCGGACTCGTCCCGGTCCAGCATGACCAGCTCCGTGGGGCCGAACTTGTGCACCTGGCGGGCGATCTCCGATCCGATCGACCCACCGGCGCCGGTGACGAGGACCACCTTGCCGGTGAGGTAGTCCGCGATCTCCGCGAGGTTCGTCTTGATCTGCGCGCGGCCGAGGAGGTCCGTCACGTCCAACTGGTGGAGGCTGGACAGCTGCACGCGGCCGCTGATGATCTCGCGGGTGGGAGGCATGACGAGGGTCTTGAGGCCGGCCTCTTCGGTGAGACGGGAGATGTCGCGCATCAGCGCCCTGTCCGCGGTCGGGATCGCAACGATGACGGTGCCGACCCGATGCTCAGCCGCCTCGGCGGCCAGCCTGTCGCGGCCGCCCAGGACCCGGGCTCCCGAGAGGTGCAGGTTCCGCTTGGCGGGGTCGTCGTCGATGTAGCCGACGATCTCGTAGGGGGCGTCCGGGTCGTAGGCCAGGAGACGCCCGAGCTGCTGCCCGGCGTTGCCGGCCCCATAGACGAGCACCGGCTCAGTGTCCTGCCCGTGACGGGCGGTGCGGGTCAGGGTCCGGAACAGGAACCGGCCGGCCGCCATGAGAACCAGCGCTGCCAGCGGGACGGTGAACGTCACCACACGGGGGTATCCCGGGGTGGCGAAGAGGACCGACAGGAGACCGAGGACGAATCCGATGCCGAGCGTGATGATGGCGAGCAGTACCGACTCCTCGAACGAGGCCACGCTGTGGCGGCCGCGGTACAGCTTCGTGACGAACCCCACCCCCACTTGGAGCACGATCGCCGCGACCGCGTACTGGAGGACAAATCGCGCCTCCGGGCCGGTGAGGTCGAAGCTGTAGCGCGCGACGACGAGCGCGGCCGCGGCCATCGCCCAGCAGAGGCCGTCCCAGAGGGCCAGCCCGGTACGGAGCAGACCGGCACGTCGGGTGGTGGTGGCTGGCAAGGGTCCTCCTGGGTGCGCAGATTCCGACGCTCATGCTACCGCGCGGGGACCTCTGAGCCGTCAGCGACGTGTCTGCCCCAGCCGCTCCACGAGTTCGACGAGGCGCAGTGCCTGGGCCTCGAACGTGAAGCGATCCTCGACGGCGGCGCGACCCCGGGCCCCCATGACGGCGCAGCGGGAGGGATCCTCGAGCAGTTCCGCGAGTGCGTCAACAGTCGCGGAGACGTTCGCGGAGTCGACGAAGACGCCGGCGTCCAGCGGTCCGAAGGTGTCGCGCCAGAAGGCGAAGTCGCTGGCCGCGAAGGGCACCCCCGCGGCCATGTACTCGTAGAGCTTTGTCGGAAGCGACGTGACGTAGTTGGGCAGCGGCTCGAGGAAGATCAGACCCACCTGCGCCGACGCGATGACGGGCGGCACCTCCCGCGGCGGCAGCAGCCCTAGGTGGCGCACGACGTCACCGTCGATCAGCCGGGCCACCGCCTCCGCCCGCGCCCCGACGAGCTTGCCTGCCAGCAGCAGGTGAGCGGAGGGGACGCGCTCGCGTAGGCGGTGGGTCACCTCCAGCATGAACGACAGCTTCCGCTCCTCCGTGAGGTCCCCGGCATAGACGAGCCGACCCGGGACCGGCGACGGGGCCGCGGCGAAATCGCGAAGCCACGGATAGTTGAACACCACCGCCGTGCGGGGATTGCGGAACTGGCCGGCGATCGAGTCCGTGGCGGCGACGATGCCGTCCGCCCCCCGGTCCGCCCACCCCGTCAGCACGCTCGCGTAGGCACGGGCGAGCCCGCGCTGCCAGGGCTTGAGGTACGGCTTGGTGGCGATCTGCTTGACCAGATTCTCGTGCGCGTCGAAGACCCACTTCGCGCCGTGGGTCCTGGCCCAGATCCACGCCAGCGGGATCAGCTCCGGGTCATGGATGTGCACGAGTCCGGGCCTGAGCCGGGCGAGGTGTCGCCATGCCTCGGCCTGGCTCAGCGTGAGCCGGGCCAACCTGTTCGACGGGGTCCGCATCGCGACCACGGGCACCGGCCCGGCCTCCGGGCCGTCGGCCCGCACCACGAGCGTGACGTCGAAGCCTGCGTCGAGGAGCGCGCCGCATTCCTTGTTGTAGATGCGGTTGTCACGCGTGCGGTGCACCGTCGACAGATGAACGATGCCCCGACGACTCACCGAACCAGCCTACAGTCCCGGTGTAATCTCAGCGCATGGCTTTTCTCCCCTTCGCTCGCCCGGACATCACCGAGGCCGAGATTCAGGCCGTGGTGGAGACGATGCGCTCCGGGTGGCTGACGACCGGCCCCAACGCGGCGGCGTTCGAGAGGGAGTTCATAGAGTTCCTGGGAGCTGACGCGCAGGGCGTCGCGGTCAACTCCGCGACAGCTGGTCTGCATCTCGCCTTCGAAGCGATCGGCGTCCGCCCCGGCGCTGAGGTGCTCGTCCCCACCTGGACGTTCACCGCAACGGCTGAGGCGGTGCGCTACCTGGGCGGCGATCCAGTACTCGTCGACGCTGACCCGGACACGCTGTGCATCGATCTGTCGGACGCGGAGAGAAAGGTCACCGAACGGACCGTCGCGATCGCCCCCGTTCACTACGCGGGTCTCGGCGTCCCCAACGGAGCCCTGACCGAGTTCGCCCACCGCCACAATCTGAAGGTTGTCGAGGATGCGGCGCATGCCTTCCCCACCATCAACGAGGGCACCCTCATCGGTGCGCACGGCCACACGGCCACCGTGTACAGCTTCTACGCCACCAAGACCATGACCACCGGCGAAGGCGGCATGGTCGTCACTCCTGATCCCGAGTTGGCTGCCCGGATGCGAACCATGCGTCTCCACGGCATCAACCGTGACGTCTTCGACCGCTACTCCTCGAGCAAGCCCAGCTGGCACTACGACGTCGTGGCTCCCGGCTACAAGTACAACCTCACCGACACCGCGGCGGCGATGGGGCGAGTGCAGCTTCAACGCACCCCCGAGATGGTTGCACGTCGCACCGCCATCGCCGAGCAGTTCGACGCCGCCTTCGCCGATCTACCCGTGACGCTGCCTGCGAGGGCCCCTGAGGGGTCGACGCACGCGTGGCACATCTACAACCTCCGCCTGACCGCTGACGCGCCCGTCGACCGCGACACCTTCATCAACAAGATGGGCGAAGCTGAGGTCGGAACCAGCGTGCACTTCATCCCGCTCCACCTCCAGCCCTACTGGCGCGACACGTATCACCACCTGCCGGGGGACTTCCCCATCGCCACGGCCGAGTTCCAGCGCACGGTCAGCCTTCCGATCTTCTCCGCCATGACCGGTGACGACGTGGCCAAGGTCACCAACGCGGTGCGGGGCATCCTCGGGTGAGCGTCGCCAAGCGTGCCTTCGACGTCGTCTCCTCCGCCGTTGGTCTCATCGTGCTGTCGCCGGTGTTCGTTGCCGTTGCACTCGCCATCAAGGCCACAGATCGCGGCCCGGTCTTCTTCCGACAGGAACGAGTCGGAAGACACGGCCGGACCTTCCGCATCCACAAATTTCGCTCCATGAGAGTCGCCACCTCCGGATCCCTGGTCACCAGCGCCAACGACAACCGCATCACCGCCGTCGGGAAGTTGCTGCGCAAGGCGAAGCTCGACGAACTACCCCAGCTGATCGACGTGCTCAAGGGCGACATGTCCGTGGTCGGTCCGCGGCCGGAGGTCCCCAAGTACGTTGAGCTATGGGGCGCCGAAGCCCGCCGCGAGATCCTCAGCGTCCGCCCAGGCATCTCAGACCCAGCCGCGATCGCGTTCCGCAACGAGCAGGACGAGTTGGCAGCCGCCGACGATGCGGAGCGCCACTACGTCGAGGTCATCCTTCCCAAGAAGGTAGCGATGTACCGAGACTATGTCCGCACACACTCCTTCGTCGGCGACCTGCGCGTGGTCATCGACACTCTGGCCACGATCGTCAAGGACTGAGCTCTCGAAACGGCGATTCACAGAGAGATCGTTCAGTCCGCTCGGCGGTCTCTCTACCGCCGAGTCCCTGGTCCACCCCAGACCATGGCATCCAAGGAGTCGCCGTTGCCTCAGCGATCCCAGGGGTCTCGTCTGCCAGGTCCCCCTTGTGGGTGGCCATCTACCGGGACTACCGTCAGGACATGAAGGCCCTCAAGCTCAACGCTCTGATCCTGGCTGCGGTGCTCTCGCTCGGAGGCACCGTCGCGCCGGCGGCAACGGCCTCCGTGGGCGCAGCCGCTCCTCATTCCGGAAGCGTCCGTGCGGGGAATGCCCCGGCTGGGCTTCCCGAAGTGACGACCGCTTTCGAAGGGCGCGTTGACGTCCTCGCCCGTGATGCTGAAGGACTGCTGTGGCTGTATCGGGGCGACGGCCGCGGCGGCTGGATCTCTCCGGAGTTGCAGATCGGCAACGGATGGCAAGGATTGACGGCCATCATCGGGCCTGGGGACTTCTCCGGCGACGAGAATGTCGACGTACTGGCCCGGGATGCGGCCGGGCTGTTGTGGCTGTATCGGGGCGACGGCCGCGGCGGCTGGATCTCTCCGGCTCTGCAGGTCGGCAACGGATGGCAAGGAATGACGGCCATCATCGGGTCAGGGGACTTCTCCGGCGACGGGAACGTCGACGTACTGGCCCGGGATACGGCCGGACGACTGTGGCTCTACCGGGGCAACGGCCGCGGCGGCTGGATCTCTCCAGCCCTGCAGATCGGCAACGGATGGCAGGGACTGACGGCCATCATCGGGTCAGGGGACTTCTCCGGCGACGGGAACGTCGACGTACTGGCCCGGGATACGGCCGGACGA
>DATITN010000271.1:0-2769 GCA_035467795.1 Arachnia sp.
CGCTCGGTGGTGTTGACCTTGATCGACACGTTGCCGACGAGCTCCTGCTCCAGGCGCGCCTTCAGCAGGCGGGCGGTGAGGTTCTTGCCGGACTGACCCGCCAGCGGCGAGGTGTTGATGCCGATGGTCATGGAGATCGACGGCTCATCGACGTGGATGAGCGGCAGTGGCTTGGGGTTCTCGGGGTCCGAGAGGGTCTCGCCGATCATGATCTGCGGGATGCCCGCGATGGCGACGATGTCGCCGGGGCCGGCCAGATCCGCCTGCACGCGGTCCAGCGCCTGGGTCATGAACATCTCGGTGAGCTTCACCGTGGAGATGGTGCCGTCTGTCTTGCACCACGACACCAGCTGCCCGCGCTTCATCTCGCCGGCGATGATGCGGCACAGGGCGAGGCGGCCGAGGTACGGCGAGGCGTCGAGGTTGGTGACGTGCGCCTGGAGGACCGCGCCCTCCTCGTAGGTGGGGGCCGGGATGTAGTCCATCAGCGCGTCGAACAGCGGCTCGAGGTTGGGGCTGTCCGGCATTCCGCCGTCCTCCGGCTGCGTCAACGACGCGCGGCCGGCCTTCGCGGAGGCGTAGACGATGGGGAAGTCGAGCACGTGGGCCGCGTCGTCGTCGATGAGGTCCATGAAGAGGTCGTAGGTCTCTTCGACCACGGCGGAGATGCGCGCGTCGGCGCGGTCCACCTTGTTGACCACCACGATGATGGGCAGGTTCTTCGCCAGCGCCTTGCGCAGCACGAACCGGGTCTGGGGGAGCGGACCCTCGGACGCGTCGATCAGCAGGACCACGCCGTCGACCATCTCGAGACCGCGCTCCACCTCGCCGCCGAAGTCGGCGTGGCCGGGGGTGTCGATGATGTTGATGGTGACCCCGGAGCCGTCGGGGCGGATGTGCCGCACGCCGGTGTTCTTCGCGAGGATCGTGATCCCCTTCTCGCGCTCGAGGTCCATCGAGTCCATGACGCGGTTGTTGACGTCGGATCCCTCGCGGAAGGCTCCGGACTGCCACAACATGGCGTCGACTAGCGTCGTCTTACCGTGGTCGACGTGGGCGACGATGGCGACGTTGCGCAGGTCTTCGCGTGTGGGCATGTGGCATCTCCGGGGGATCGACGGTGGGGGCCGCGGGAGAGTCTACGCGGCGGGAGCCTGGTGCCACGAACCGTGAGCCTCGGGCAGACGGCGGGTCTGGCGGCGGATCAGTCGATCCGGAGCTCGCCCATGGTGTCCCAGGTGTCGCCGTCGATCATGCGGGAGATGATCCGCGGTGTGGCGACGAGGTGCGGACGCATGGCTTCTAGACCCTGAGGGAAGTGCGCAGAGTTGACGTGTGAAGAGCCGGCGTCGGCGTCCTTGAACGCCTCGACCAGCACGTACTCGTTCGCGCTGTCCACGCTGCGTGACCACTCGAACCACAGGTTGCCCGGCTCGGCGCGCGTGGCTTCTGTGAACGGGCGGACGATGTCCATCCACTGCTCGGCGGACTCTGGCTTGACCTGATACTTGACGACGATGAAGATCATGCCGCCAGCCTAGCCAGCAGGCTCCGCAAGCACCTGGTAGGCGGTCTCGGATGAGTCGCGGAGGAACTGCGCGCAGCGCTCCTGTTCCTCGTCCTCGCCGATCCGCCCCGCCGCGACACTCAACGCCCACAGCGCCCGCAGAAAGCCGCGGTTGGGTTCGTGCTCCCACGGCACCTGGCCTGAGCCCTTCCAGCCGTTGCGCCGCAGCGTGTCCAGCCCGCGGTGGTAGCCGGTGCGGGCGTAGGCGTAGGCGGCCAGCGAGTTCCCCAGGCCCTCCTCGGCGAGGCAGGTCTCGGCGAGGAGCGCCCAGCACAGCGAGGAGGTGGGGTGCTGCGCCACAACCTCCAGGAAGCGGTCCTTGCCGTGCTCGGAGATCGCTGCGAGAGCAGGGTCATCCGGCAGCAACACGACGACGTTCGAGGCCATCAGGTTGGGGTGCGTCTCGCTCATGGCGCCAGCCTAGCGAGCGGGCCTCAGTTCTCGCCGAACCCGGCCGAGATGAACGCCACCAGCGCGTCGACGGCGTCCTGCGCCTGCGGGCCGGTGGCGGTGAGGCGCAGGGTGTCTCCCTTGCGGGCGTTGAGGGTGGCCAGGCCGATGCTGCTGCCCGCCTTCACGGGGCCGACGTCCCCGTTGCACACGCGGACATCCGCGTCGAACTTCCGTGCCTCGGCCACGAACAGCGCCGCAGGCCTCGCGTGCAGGCCGGTCTCGTTGACGAGAACCGCCTTCCCGGTGGCGTCGCCGTCGGCCGCGACCTCCGGCGTCGTGGAAGGTGCTGCAGGAGCGTTCCCCAGCGCGGACAGCTTCGGCGCGAGCGCCGACTCGGCCTCTGCCGCGACATCGTCGATCGACGCTCCACCGACGGCGCGCACCACACCAGCAGTGAGACCCTCGACGAAGGGGGCGGACAGGACGCGCACGTTCTCGACGCCCGCGAACTCCACGCCCATCTCGGCGCTCATGATCGCCGAGCCCATGTCGACGAAGATCACCACGCCGTCGCCCCGGTCCACCTCGACGATCGCCTCCGCGACCGCGGCGGCGTCCGTACCCAACCCGCCGTCAGGCATGCCGGCCGCGATGGCCACGGGAGGGGCCTCCTCGTGGACCATCTGCATGGCCAGCTCGACGGCGGCCTCGGCCAGCGCGCGGCTGTGCGAGACCACCACGATGCCCACCGCCATCAGGCGCCGATCACATCCGCCAAGGCGTCGAACAGGTACGCCGACGATGTGGCC
>DATITN010000272.1:0-17397 GCA_035467795.1 Arachnia sp.
ATCGGATGCGGATATCTCGGCGCTGTGCACGCGGCCTGCATGGCCGAACTCGGCCACGACGTCGTCGGGCTTGATGTCGACGAGGCGAAGGTGGCACTGCTGGCCCAGGGGAAGCCCTCGTTCCACGAGCCGGACTTCCCCGACCTGCTCGCCAGGCACGTGGCCTCGGGCCGGCTCCGCTTCACCACCGACCCAGCCCAGATCCGGGATGCCGAGATCCACTTCATCGGCGTCGGCACCCCGCAGCTTCAGGGCCGGCTGGGCGCCGACATGACCTACGTCCGACAGGCGGTGCAGACCATCGTCGAGCACGCCGAGGCGCCCGCCGGTGGCCGGCCGGTGCTGGTGGCCGGGAAGTCGACCGTCCCCGTCGGCACCGCGCAGGAGATCGAGGCGGCGCTCGCGGAGTCCGGCAAGAACCTGCTGCTGGCGTGGAACCCCGAGTTCCTGCGCGAGGGCTACGCGGTGGCAGACACGCTGCACCCCGACCGCCTCGTCTACGGCCTGCCCGACGACCTGGCCCGCGGCGCCGTCGCCAAGGAGATCCTCGACGAGTGCTACGCCGGTCCGCTCGCGGAGGGCACCCCGCTGGTGGTGGCCAACTATCCGACGGCGGAGCTGGTCAAGGTCGCGGCGAACTCGTTCCTGGCCACGAAGATCTCCTTCATCAACGCGATGGCCGAGCTGTGCGACGCCACGGGCGGAGACGTCACCAGGCTCGCCGAGGCCATCGGCCACGACGACCGGATCGGGAAGAAGTTCCTCCAGGCCGGCATCGGCTTCGGCGGTGGCTGCCTGCCCAAGGACATCCGGGCGTTCATGGCGCGCGCCGGGGAGCTCGGAGTCGACGAGGCCCTCACCTTCCTGCGCGAGGTGGACGCCATCAACCGGCGCCGCCGCGACCATGCTGTCTCGCTCGCAGAGCGGGCCGTCGGCGGGCGCCTGGCCGGCAAGAAGGTGGCGGTCCTGGGTATCACGTTCAAGCCCGACACCGACGACCTGCGCGACTCGCCGGCCCTGGATATCGCGGGGCGGTTGTGGTCCCGGGGTGCGGAGCTGGCCGTCGTCGATCCCGCCGCGGGCGATCTGCTCCGCGAGCGGCAGCCGGAGCTCAACGTGAGCGACACCGTCGACGAGGCGGTGCGCGACGCCCACGTGGTGATGGTCCTCACCCAGTGGCGGGAGTTCGTGGAGCTGGACCCGGCGGTGCTGGTGTCGCTGCCGGCCTCCCCCAACGTGATCGACGGCCGCAACGTGCTGGACCCTCGCCGGTGGAGCGACGCGGGGTGGCGCTACTACGGGATGGGTCGCGGCGTCTCCATCTGGTGACCGCGACCGGCCGCTTCGCGGCACCTCAGCCGGCGGGGGTGGGCTGCCCGTAGACGTTCTGGTAGCGGTCGAACAGCGAGTCGATCTTCTCCTGCGGAATCGGGATCAGCTCACCCAGCTGGCGGGCGATGTGCACCGTGCGTGCCACCTCTTCGACCATCACCGCCGCCTTGACGGCGTCGCGGGCGTCCTTGCCGATGGTGAACGGGCCGTGGTTCTGCATGAGGACGGCGCGGCTGCGGGAGTCCTTCAGGGTCTCGACGATGCCCTGGCCGATCGAGTCGTCACCGATCAGCGCGAACGGGCCCACAGGGATGTCGCCGCCGAACTCGTCGGCCATCATCGTCAAAACGCACGGCACGGACTCACCGCGCGCCGCCCAGGCGGTGGCGTAGGTGGAGTGCGTGTGCACCACGCCGCCGATGTGCTCCATGTTGCGGTAGACGTAGGCGTGGGCGGCGGTGTCGCTTGAGGGCTGCAGCCTCTCGGGCGTGCCGTCGTTGATCTTGACGCCGTCGAGCGTGCAGACCACCATCGCGTCTGCGGACAGGTCGTCGTAGGACACGCCCGACGGCTTGATCACGAACAGTTCCTGGCCGATCGCGTCTGCGCAGCGGATGCGCTGGCTGACGTTGCCGGCGGTCCAGACCACGAGCTCCCAGCGGGGCAGCTCAGCGTGCAGCTTGGCGACGACCTCGCGGGTGCGCGCCACCTCCTCCTGGACGGCGGCGGGCAAGTCGGTGAGGGTGAGCGTCACGTTTTCCTCCATCGTTGTAAACAGCATGAATTCTAAGCGAGAACCACCTCGCGCGGGTGGTTGGTCCGAGCTAAACCGATCAGGCCTCGACAGCACTCCCGAGCGACGGGTCGGGTGCGTCCTGCTGGGGCTGGCGCTCGGACAGCACGTCCCACTCCATCTTGAGGTTTGCGGCCCACTCGCGGCAGACCCCCTTGAACCAGTTCAGCGGGTACCGCCTCAGCATGGAAGTGTCCCCCACGCCCACCGCGTCGACCCCCACCATCCGGCAGATCGTAATGGCGCGGCCGAGGTGGTAGTCCTGAGTGATGACGGTGAGTTCCCGCACGCCGTAGACGTCGCGGGCGCGCACGCAGGAGTCGTAGGTGTCGAACCCCGCGGGGTCCTGCACGATCTTCCCGGCCGGCACGCCACGCTCCACGAGGTAGTCGCGCATGACGTCGGTCTCGCGATTCGCGCGTTCGAGGCCGTCGCCGCTGACCAGGATGGCCCTGATCCGCCCGTCCTCGTAGAGCCGCTGGGCAAGGTCGAGGCGTGCCGCGAGGAACGCCGAGGGGCGGTCCCTGTCCGCCTTGGCACCGAGGACCATGCCGACGTCGCGCACGGGCACGGTCTCGACGTCGAACGCGCGCCCGGACGACATCCACGCGACGCGGGCGCCGCTGGCGACCACCGGTATCAGACCGATGCACGCCAGCACTCCGAAGATCCGGAGGGCCCCGCGCCGCCGTCGGCCCTGCCGCGCGCCGGTCGCGGTGGTGGTGTCAGTCACGATTCGCGAGGTACCAGCTCACCAGCGACTGCGTCGACGGGTCCTGCTTGGCCAACGCCTCCTCGTCGCCGAAGACAGCCGGCGCGATGTCCATCGCCAGCTTCTTGCCCAGCTCGACACCCCACTGATCGAAGGAGTCGATGCCCCACACGATGCCCTGCACGAAGGTGATGTGCTCGTAGAGCGCGATGAGCTGACCCACCACCGACGGCGTCAGCGCCGGTGCCATGATCGACGTCGTGGGCCTGTTCCCCGCGAACACCCGGGCCGGCACGATCTCTTCGGCGGTGCCCTCGGCGCGCACCTCGTCGGCAGTCTTGCCGAACGCCAGCGCGGCGGTCTGGGCGAAGAAGTTGGCCAGGAACAGCCCGTGGACGTCGGTGTCGCCGTCCTTGACGGGGTGGGCGGGGTTGGCGACGGCGATGAAGTCCGCGGGGATGAGCCGGGTGCCCTGGTGGATCAGCTGGTAGAAGGCGTGTTGGCCGTTGGTACCCGGCTCGCCCCAGAAGATCTCGCCGGTCTGGGACGTGACGGGGGTTCCGTCCCAGCGCACGGACTTGCCGTTGGATTCCATGGTGAGCTGCTGCAGGTAGGCGGCGAAGCGGTGCAGGTACTGCGCGTACGGCAACACGGCGTGGCTGTGGGCGCCCCAAAAGTTGACGTACCAGACGTTGAGGAGGCCCATCAGCAGGGGAACGTTGCGTTCGGGCACCTCGGTGCGGAAGTGGGTGTCGACGGCGTGGAAGCCGGCGAGGAAGTCGCGGAACCCGTCCGGCCCGATGGCGATCGCGACGGGCAGCCCGACGGCAGAGTCCACCGAGTAGCGGCCGCCCACCCAGTCCCAGAACCCGAAGGCGTTGGCGGGGTCGATGCCGAAGGCGGCCACCTTGTCCAGCGCGGTGGAGACGGCGACGAAGTGCTTGGCGATCGCGCCGCGGCGGGCCTCGTCCGAGTCGTCGACGACGCCGGCCTCCGCGAGCTTGGAGAGGAACCAGTCGCGGGCCATCCGCGCATTGGTGAGGGTCTCGAGCGTGGTGAAGGTCTTGGACGCGACGATGAACAGCGTGGTGGTGGGGTCCAGATCGGCCAGGGTCTCGGCGCAGTCGTTGGGGTCGATGTTGGAGACGAAGCGGCACTCGAGGCCGGCCTGCTTGTAGGGCAGCAGCGCCTCGTAGACCATGACCGGCCCGAGGTCCGAGCCGCCGATGCCGATGTTGACCACCGTGGTGATGCGCTCGCCGGTGACGCCGGTCCACTCGCCGGAGCGGACCTTGTCCGCGAACGCGTACATCCGGTCCAGCACCTCGTGGACGTCGGCCACCACATCCTGGTCGTCGACGACGAGGCCGGCCTCGCGGGGCAGCCGCAGCGCCGTGTGGAGGACCGAGCGGTTTTCGGTGACGTTGATGCGCTCGCCGTCGAACATGGCGTCGCGACGGCCAGCCAGATTGACCTGCTCGGCGAGCCGCAGGAGGGCTGCGACGACGTCCTCGTTGATGAGGTTCTTGGAGAGGTCGACGTGGAGGTCGGCCATGTCGAAGGTGAGCTCGGCGGCCCGGTGGGGGTCCGCCTCGAACCAGCCGCGCAGGTCCGGCAGGAGGGCGTCGTGGAGGATGCGGAGGTCCGCCCAGGCTTCAGTGGTGGTGGCGTCAACCGGAGTGATCATGCCCACAGCCTAAGGCGCTCGCCGTGCCCGGGTGCGATGGCCCCGGGAGACGCGTTGAGCCGATGGATCGGGTCAACGCGGAAATCGCGGGGGTTGATCGTTCAAAGGCGCGACGAGCCCGTCCATCGGCTCAACGTCCACCCCTCCCAGGGTCAGCGGACGCTGATGTGCACGTGGTCGTAGTGGTTGGCGCTCACGCTGCCGCGGTCGGAGAAGCTGCGCCAGCCGTCGCCGGAGCGCTGCGCGGTCCAGATCTGCTGCGAGTAGAGCACCTCGATGATGCCGAGCGACGACGCGTTGGCCCGGGCCCACCTGGCGATCTCCCAGCCGGCCTCACCGGAGATCATCACATCGATGGCCTGGCCGGAGCTGTGGTAGGAGCCGCCGTCCGCGCGGTAGCCGCCGTAGCTGGTCACCGACGGGAACTCGGCGCACACCGCCCGCAGGACCGCACGGGTTCGGGTGGTGAGCCCGGACTCGATGCCGGAGGCCGCTGCGCACGCCTCCGTCGAGAATCCGGACGAGCTGCCGCCCGATGCTGCCGCCGTCTTCGACGGGGCCGCCGCGACCACCGGCTTGGTCTCGGTCAGGAAGGTCTCCTTGATCCAGCCGGACTTCTCCGACCACACCACCTGGCGCCACCCGTCGACGGCCCACTCGGTGATCTCGACGGCCTTGCCCTCGCTCAGCGTGGTGCGGGCGTCGTAGCCCACGCCGGGACCGACGCGCAGGTTGACCCCCGCCGTGGTGTAGCGGGTGCCCGCTGCGTCCCGCATTGCTGTGTAGTCCACGGGCTCGGAGCTGGGCGTCTCGACGGCCACGGCCACGGCCTCGGTCGTCGTCGCCACCGCGGCCGCCGTCGGGCTGGGGACGGCTGAGGCGCTCGGTGTCGCGGACGGGGTCTGCGACGCGGCGGCGCTCCTCGAGGCGGAGGGGGTCGGGGACTCAGGGGCGGTGAGCGACGGCCGGGCATAGTTTCGCGACACACCGAACGGGCTGGACGCCGCAAGGCTCGGGTCCGTCAACTCGAGTCCGGCCTCGGTGCCGGGGAGCGCCATGGCCGCAGCCGCGAGGCCCACCACACCGAGGACGGTCAACGGCGCCAGGACGCGCCGCACCGCGGTGCCACGCCGAGCCGACCCGGCGGCACGCCGGGCGGGCGCAGAGCCCGCGACCTCCACCACGTCGCCGTCGTCGCCTGACATCGTGGCACGTCGTGCTCCAGCCATGCCCACCTCTTTTCCTGAGAACTTTAAGAAACCTTAAGACTTATCTCAGGATACGTATTCGCCGCAGAAACGCAACCCCGCATTCCGGCGGCAGCGCCGTGGCCGTCCTCAGCCAATTTTCAGGAGTCGGATAAGATTCCCCCACCTGATGCAGGAATGGAACCATCGATGCTCCCCACCCCCGTGCGCGCAGCCCTGGCCGCGACCCTCGTGTCGGTCCTCGCGCTCTTGGCACTGCCTGCGCACGCGGCCCCCTCAACCCTGAAGGCGAGCTTCACGGTCGCGAGCGGCGGGATCGAGATTGCCGGCACGCTCACCTCGCAGGGAGAGCCTGTGAAGCGGGCGGACCTGGTGGCCACGCTGGACGGGCGTGAGATGGAGTCTGACCGGACCAACAACGACGGCGAGTTCGACATGAACGTCGACCTCCCCGACAACCTTGGTGCGGGCAAGCACGTGGTGGCCGTCGTGTTTGCCGGGGCGCGCGGCGTGGACCCCGCCAAGGCTGAGGCCACCATCACGGTCGGCACGCCGGACGACGGCGGGGACAACGACGGCGGCGCCACCGCGAAACCTCAGCCCACCGCGACCCAAACCGACGGAGGCGGCTCGGCCACCCAGGAGCCGGCCAAGCCGACCGCGTTGACCCTCACCGCCCAGGCCCCCGGCGGCGCCGTGAACGGCTCGGTGATCACCATCACGGGGCGCCTGACCGACGCCAACGGCAACGGCGTGAGCTCCGCCGGCATCAGCGTCGCAGACGACGGCGGCCAGGTTGACGATTCATACACCGTCACAACCTCGACCGGCGCCTACGAGGCCCTCTACGCGATTCCCGAAGCGCAGCCCGCCGGAACGCTCACCCTGACCCTCTCCTTCGCGGGCACGGCACAACTGAGCGCGGCCAGCGCCCAGGCCGCGATCGCGATCGAGCACACTGTGGTGGCCACGGCGAGTCCCAGCCCCACAGCCTCTCCCACCGCGTCGACCTCCGCGACGCCCACGCCGTCGGCCTCCCCGTCACCCGCCGACGATGACAGCACACCTGCCACGACCCCCACCGACGCCACCGGCCCCGTCTCCTGGTTCCTCGTGTCCTCCGTCGTCGTGGGCGGGACCGCCCTCATCGCCACGGCGGTCATCGTCTTCCGCGGCGCGAGGGCCTCTCGGCTCGAGGACGACGAGGGCACCTCCATCGACTTCCTCGACGACACGCTGAGCGAGACCGAGACGCTGCACGGGATGCTCGGCCCCGATCCGGCCGGCGAGGCGCCCCCGGGTCAGCGCCCGGCGCGGGCCATGCCGGAGGATATTTAGGCCCGACCGGCCATCGCCTTCTCGACGGTGAGGAAGGAGCCGCACCGGTCGCGCAGCATGGACAGCGAGCCGCCGCTCACGGAGTCGCCCAGCAGCGCGGTGTCCACACACGCCGCTGCCGCCCCGGCCTTGCCCCACTCCCCCGCGGCGTAGGCGCCGAGCCCGCCGAGCGGGATCACGCGACTGGCCATCCCCAACTCGGCCAATCGCGGAGCCATGGCGTGCCCGATCACGTCAGCGGGGTACAGAAGCACCCCGGTGGCCGAGGTGTCCAGCGCCGCCCGCACCTCCGTCGGCGTCATCGCGCTGAGATAGCAGGGCAACTCCAGGGCCGACGCCGCGTCCGCGATCCGCCCGGAGGCCACGTCGCTGAAGACGAAGCGCGCCCCCGCGGCCGAGGCCACCGCGACCTGGTCCACCGACCCCACCCTGTGCGCGCCCAGCGTGGCGCGCTCACCGAAGATGGCCACCATGTCGTCAAAGGCGCCGGCCGCCACCGGGAGCGCGAAGAAGGAGAAGCCTTCCTCGATGAGGACCTCCACCACGCCGACGAGATCGTCGGCGGGGGCGTCGGGTAGGCAGACGATGAGGCCGCGAAGGGTGAGCATGGCCCAATTCTGCCCCACCGCCCGCAGCGCAGGATCGCGCCTGGCTACGGCTGCACACCGAGGTCACCCCGCTGCCTAGACTGCGGGGCATGTCTGGTCTCCTCACGCGCACGCAACGCCTCGACGAGCTGCCCTACACCCGGAAGCACAACAAGCTCCTCTTCGGCTCTGGCGTCGGATGGGCGCTCGACGCGATGGACATCGGACTGATCTCCTTCATCATGGCCGCGCTGGCCCAGGAGTGGAGCCTGACCGGCGGCGAGTTGTCGCTGCTGGGATCGGTGGGGTTCGTCGGGATGGCGTTCGGCGCCTCGCTCGGGGGGCTGCTCGCGGACCGCATCGGCCGCAGGCAGGTGTTCGCTCTGACACTGCTCGTCTACGGCGTGGCCACCGGCCTCTCCGCACTCTCCGGCGGGCTGGCCACGCTGATCATCTTCCGGTTCATCGTCGGCCTCGGCCTGGGCGCCGAGCTGCCGGTGGCCTCCACCCTGGTCAGCGAGTTCGCGCCACGCAGGATCCGGGGGCGCGTGGTGGTGGCGCTGGAGTCGTTCTGGGCCGTCGGCTGGCTCGCCGCGGCCACCATCGGCTTCTTCGTGGTGCCCAATGAGAACGGCTGGCGGTGGGCGTTGGCCTTCGGCGCCATCCCGGCCGCCTACTCCCTGGTCGTCCGATACGGCCTGCCGGAGTCCGTGCGATTCCTGGAGGGCAAGGGCCGCCACGCCGAGGCCGAGGCCGTCGTCGTGGACTTCGAGCGCGAGGCGGGCGTCACGGTCGCGGAGGACGAGAAGGCCCCGGACGTCACGCTCCAGGCGGTCGCCGTCGACAAGAGCGAGCTGTGGGGGGACCGGTTCAAGCGTCGCACCGTCGCGCTGTGGGTGACCTGGTTCGGGATCAACTTCGCCTACTACGGCGCGTTCATCTGGCTGCCCACGCTGCTCTACGACGGCGGCATGACGCTGGTGAAGTCGTTCGAGTTCACGCTGTACATGACGTTGGCCCAGCTGCCCGGCTATGCGGTCGCGGCGGTGCTGGTGGAGGTGTGGGGCCGCCGGCCCACGCTCGTCACGTTCCTCGGCGGCTCCGTGGTGGGCGCCCTCGCCTTCGGAATGGCCCCGCAGGTGGCCGAGTCCGTGGCTCCCGGCTCGGAGTCCGCGGCCTTCGCCATCACGCTGGCGGCCGGCTGCATCCTCTCGTTCTTCAACCTGGGCGCCTGGGGCGCCCTCTACGCCATCACCCCCGAGGTGTACCCCACCGCGATGCGCGCCTCCGGCGCCGGGGCAGCGACGGCATTCGGCCGGATCGCGGCGATGCTGGCTCCGCTACTGGTCCCGTGGATCGTGGCCGGCTTCGGCCGCCCCGCGCTCTTCGCCCTCTTCGGCGTGATGTTCAGCATGGCGATGGTTGCGGCCTGGTTCCTTCCTGAGTACACCGACCGGGCCCTCGACGAGACCTGACCTGTCCGCCGCAGACCTGTTCACGGCGGCCCCGGCGAGCGCACCGAGGGCGGCGCCGAGGGTGTTGAAGGCCAGGTCGTGGCCGCTGGCGTCGCGGGCGTTGAAGTACTGAACCGTCTCGATCGCCGCCGAGGCCCCCGCCCCGAGCGCCACCCAGACCCACCAGCGCACGCGCGGCAGCCAGAGCGACGCGAAGAAGGCTGACGGGAGCAGCATCAGCGTGTTGAGGACGCCGTCGGCCTGTTCTGGCGTGAGGTCCGCGCCCAACGCCACGGCCCGACTCCAGATGTCCACCACGAGCCTGTTGACCGTCCAGCCGTCGGCCACGAACACCAGCCATCCGATGGGGACGGCGGGCGCGACGGCGAGCCCGAGGGCCCACCGGCGGCGGCGCGGCGGGCGGCTCACTCCTCTGGGTCGACCTCGGCCACCTCGCCCAACGACCCGTCGAGGTTCGCGGCGTGGTACTCGTCCATGGTGTCCTCAGCGAGGGCCCGCGACAGCTCGGCCAGGCCGTCGGTGTCGACAACCACCACCGACTGGCTGCCCACCATGCCGACGCCGGAGACCGGCGCCTGCAGCATGCCGATCGAACCGGTCCCGGTGAGCCGCATGGACAGCGCGAGATCGGTGACGAACTGGTTGGTCATGCCGTCGTCGACGGTCATCGTGTCCGCCATCTGGCCCACCACATTGGAGAAGGTGACGGGGTTGGCCAGCGTGGCCGGCGTCATGATCTCGCGGATGATGGCCTTGACGACGGTGCGCTGACGGTAGGCGCGGTCCAGGTCGCCGTTGGGGAGCGGGTAGCGCTCGCGGACGTAGACCAGCGCGCGCTCGCCGTCGAGGTGGATCTCACCCTCCTCGAACCGGATGCCGGGGTTCTGCTCCGTGGCCCACGGGTTGTAGACGTTGATGCCGCCGACGGAGTCGACGAGTTGGATGAAGCCCTCGAAGTCGATCAGCACCGTGTGATCCATCCGGACCCCGGTGAGTTGTTCGAGGGTACGGACGGTCAGCTGGGGGCCGCCGAAGGAGTAGGCCCAGTTGATCTTGCCCTTGCCGCGGCCGGGGATGTCCACCCACATGTCGCGGGGGAAGGACACCAGGTAGACGGCCTGCCGGTCGCCGGTGACGTGGGCGATCATGAGTGAGTCGCTTCGGCCCTCCTCGATGTCGCCGCGGGAATCGCTGGCCATGAGGACGAAGTTGAGGGGGGCCTCGGTCTGGGCCTCGCCCGATGCGGCCGGCGCGGGGGTGGCCGCTTCCGGGCGTCCCTCGTAGTCCTGCGGCGTCAACTGCTGGTCGCGGTCGATGGAGTCCAGCGCCGAGAGGCCCCGGACCGCGTAGTACCCGGCGACGCCCAGCGCGAGCACCAGCACCCCGATGCAGGCCATCAGCAGCGCGAACATGGGGCCGCGGCCTCGCTTGTGCCTGGGCGGGGCGTCGTCGTTCAAGACGTCGAGACCCTGCTCGTCTGCTGCTCTCTTCATGGGGCCATTGTCCACCGTCACGGAAAGCGGACCAACACGGGCGGGTCGCCGGCCGCATCGCGGGCGGCG
The DNA here is from genome assembly GCA_035467795.1 of Arachnia sp. Classification (GTDB taxonomy): domain Bacteria; phylum Actinomycetota; class Actinomycetes; order Propionibacteriales; family Propionibacteriaceae; genus Arachnia. Next base: position 10,695 of record DATITN010000272.1, read on the forward strand.
GGGTGTTCCTTCTGGACGTGGTCCCGACTACCCTTTCCGCATGGTGGATACCGTGCTGGGCCTCCCTCTTCATCCCCTGGTGGTGCACGCGGTGGTGGTGCTCCTGCCGCTCGTCGCGCTGGGTGTGATCGCCCTCGCCGCCGTCCCGAGGTGGCGTCCGCGGTTTGCGCTCGTGCTGCTCGGACTCCTGGCCGTTGGAGCGTCTTCGGCGGTGGTGGCGATGCTCGCCGGCAACGCGCTGGCCGAGCGCGTGGGCCTCCCGGCCACGCATCAGACCTGGGGCACGGCGCTGGCGTTCACCTCTGTGGCCTACCTCGTCGTCGCCGGTGGGTGGCTGTGGTGGTGCCGCAGTGACGAGGAGGAGCCGACGGCGGCGCAGGGCGCACTGGGGTGGGTCGCGGCGGTGCTGTCGGTGGTGATCCTGGTGCTCACCGTGGGCGCCGGCCATTCGGGCGCGACGGCGGTGTGGGGCGGGGTCGTGGCGTCGCCGGCCGCGACGGTGTTGCCGAGCGCGTCGGCCTCTGAGTCGTCGGTGACGCCGTCGATGTCCTCCGCGCCGGTGGTGACCAGCGCTTCTCCTCAGAGCACGCCGGCGGTGGAGCCCAGCTCAACGCCGTCGCGGATCGGCACGCCGCCGGCCACCAACACCTTCGTGCCCGAGGAGGGCTACTCGATGGCGACGGTGGAGGCGAACAACACGGCGGAGTCGTGTTGGGTGGCGGTCAACGGGTTCGTCTACGACGTCACGGACTGGATCCCGCAGCATCCTGGCGGTCCGGAGCGGATCATCCCGCTCTGCGGAACCGACGCCACGACGGCGTTCGGGACCCAGCACGGCGACGCGGACCTGCCGAACCAGCGGCTCAGCCAGTTCCTCCGCGGCCCCCTCGCCTGACGACGGGTCAGGACGCCGCGACCCGCTCCAACGCCGCCTTGAGGCCGGCACGGACCTCGAGGGCCACGGCTTCCATCTCCGGGTTTCCGGTCAGGGTCACCATCGTCTCCGGGTCGATCGTCTCCACCACCGTGACGCCGGCGCTGTGCCGGACCACCACGTTGCAGGGCAGAAGCAGCCCGAGCGACGGCTCGACTTGAATGCCCCGGTAGGCGAAGCGCGGGTTGCAGGCGCCGAGGATGACCTGGTCCTCGATGTCGACGTCGATCTTGCTCTTCAGGGTCTTCTTCAGGTCGATCTCGGTGAGGATCCCGAACCCGCTCTCGGCGAGCGACTCCTTGATCATGGCCACGGCCTCGTCGAACGGGCGCTCCAGGTCGATTCGCAGTGCATAACTCATGGGGTGCACCTCCTGAAACAGATCATGCCCGCCCAGCCGCGAACGCGCGGCGGGCGGGCATGATTCGTGCGGGTCAGGCGCGCTGTGCCTCGTCGAGCTGAGCCTCGGCGGCCTGTGCCTCGTCGAGCTGGCGGCGGACGTCGTCCATGTCGAGCGCCTCGATGGCGTCGATGACCTCTTCGAGGGCCTTCGCCGGCAGGGCGCCGGACTGGCGGAACACGAGGATCCCGTCACGGAAGGCCATCAGGGTGGGGATGGCGGAGATCTCCGCGGCGCCGGCGAGCGAGCGCTCGGCCTCAGTGTCCACCTTGCCGAAGCGGACATCGGGGTGGGCGTCGGCGGCCTTCTCGAAGACGGGGGCGAAGGCACGGCAGGGCATGCACCAATCGGCCCAGAAGTCGACGAAGGTGATCCCCTCGCTGGTCACGGTGGATTCGAAGTTCTCGGAGGTCAGTTCAAGAGTGGGCATGGGGGTTCCTTTCGAGGGGATTAGTCAGCAGGAGGCGTGGTCGGTGATGCGCTTGGTGGCGGCCATGCCGTAGCAGGCCAGGAGGACCACCATCGGGAACAGGGTGGCCGGGGCTTGGGCGAGCATGACCGGAGCCAGCAGCGTGGCCGCAGCCGGGATGATCCCGCAGGATCCCCCCGTGAGGTGCTCGCGTGCGGCAACCCCGGCGGGCGGAATGTAGGTGGCCAGCGTGACGGCGCCGATCAGCGCGGCCAGCGACAGGCCGACCAGGTCCAGCGCGCCGGGCAAGGCATCGAAACCCAGCGCATTCTGGCGCGCAGAGATCAAGGCCACGAACAGGGCCGTGGCCGAGGTCAGGGCCGCCACAGTGTGGCGCCGCGACCAGGCGGCCCGCCAGTAGGCCGGCCCGCTGGCCGCAACCGTCACGTCGCCCAGAACCTGGTGCGTCCCGGCCGCGATGTCGTGTCCTGAAGTACTCACACCACTAGTATGCCATACCCCAGGGGGTATCCAAATCGGCGACCCGAGGTTGCGGGCCCGGTGCAGGGTCTTTCTGCACGCTTCCGCGGCAGGGCTAGGCCGAGGTCACGAGGCCGGTCTCGTAGGCGATGATCACCGCCTGGACCCGGTCGCGGACTCCGAGTTTGGTCAGAATGCTGCCGACGTGGGTCTTGACCGTGGCCGGGGAGACGCTGAGGTTCGACGCAATCTCCGCGTTCGTCAGGCCTCGCGCCACGTGGGCGAGGACGTCGTATTCGCGCTCGGTGAGACCGACCAGGCGCGGATGTCGACGTGCCTGGTCCCTGTCCGCGCTGGGGAGGGGGAGTTGCTGGGCGTACTTCTCCAGGAGCCGCTTGGTGATCCGGGGCGCCAGGACGGCATCGCCGGCGGCGACGGCACGGACGGCGGAGATCATCTCTGCAGGCAAGGCGTCCTTGAGCAGGAATCCACTGGCGCCCGCCCGCAACGCCGCGTAGACGTACTCGTCCAGGTCGAACGTGGTGAGGATCAGCACTCGCGAGTCAGGGACCTGTTCGGTGATCAACGCGGTGGCTTGGATCCCGTCGCGTCCCGGCATCTGTACATCAAGGAGGACGACGTCTGGACCGAGCTGGTGTGCGAGGGCGACCGCGGTGTCGCCGTCGGAAGCTTCACCGACCACCACGAGATCCGGCTGCGACTCCAGCACAAGGCGGAATCCCATCCGGACGAGCGCCTGGTCGTCGACCAACAGGACTCGGATCGGGTCGGGGACGGGGCGGGACAGGGGGTTGGGATGGTCGTTCATCAGCTCTCCTCCTCGTAGTGCAGCGTGGTGGTGACCTGCCAGCCTGCCGACGTCGGCCCGGTGGTCACCGTCCCGCGGAAGGCGGCCGCCCGCTCCCGGATCCCCGCCAGGCCGTACCCGGCACCGGTGGGCTCCGTCTCGTCGCGACCGCGGGCGTTGAGGACCACGATCCTCACATGATCGGGCTCTCGGTCCAGACGCACCTGGACGCTGCTGCTGTCAGGCGCATGCCGCAGCACGTTGGTGAGGCACTCCTGGACCACCCTGAAGACCGCGTGGCGGAGGTGCGGGTCCCGAGGTAGCGCCGGACCTCGCTCCACGAGAACGACCGGCAAGCCTGCCTTGTTGAACGTCTCCACCAGGGCGGGAAGGGTGTCCGCGGAGGATAGATCGGAGGGGTGGTCGGGGGCGGTTCCCGGCGCATCGGCCCCCGACGGGGCGAGCTGTTCATCACGAAGCAGGCCGACGATGCGCCTCATGTCGGCCAGGGCGGCCCGGCCGGTGGTGCTGAGCTCGTCCAGGGCTTCGCGCGCCCGGTCCGGGCGGTTGTCGAAGGACGCGGCCGCACCGTGGGCGAGAGCCACCATCACCGCCACTGAATGCGCGACGACGTCGTGCATCTCCCTGGCCATCCGTGTCCGCTCGGCCGCCGCGGCCAGCTGCTCGCGCTGCTCCTGCTCAAGCGCGAGTTGTCGGGCCCGCTCCTCCAGGGCAGCCACCTGTTCCCGGTGGCTCCTCACTGTGAGCCCCAGAGCGAGGGCGACGACCGTCACCAGCACCAGTCCCAGCATCGTGGTCAGCAACAGCTCGAACGATCCTGGAGGCTCAGCGCCGACGGGTGGCCGCAGCGTCGCCAGGTAGGTCAGGAATGCCGCCCCGAGGGCGCCCGCCCACGTTGCCCAGGTCACGGCCGGTGGGCGTTGCGTCGCGACGGCATAGACCGCGAATGCCACGCCGAGCTCCGAGGCAACCGGATCACCGGTGACGACAGCTGTCACCACGAGCACCGCGACACTCACGCCGAGCACGACGAGCGGGGCGCGACGGCGGAACAGGAGGGCCGCCGACTGGATGACGGACCCCGCCACCGCGACCGCCAACTCAGTAGCGGACAGGTCGACCCCGGGCGCGGTGCTGGTCACCGCGGCCAACGCCAGCAGAGCGCCGGCGCTCAGCAGGTCCATCCGTCTCGGGGAGGTGGTCAGCCAGGTGCGCGGCCGCGCCGTCGTCGGGCCAGACGCCGTCGGTTCGGTCATGACAAGCCTTGCGGTGGGGTGCGGGTCGGTTCGGGAGCTATCGCATCCATCCTCTCAGACCCGTCTGAGGCCAACGGGGTCCGACGAGGAACCGGCCTGGAAGGGTACCGCCGCGATGCCCGCGCCCACCTGAAGGTGGAGGCCCTAGCCCTGGAGGCGGAGGTGCGGCCGGGCGGAGTAGGGCCCCCGGGGCGATGTGCCGCCGGTGGCTGTCGCCGTAACGTCGAAGTACACGGTGGCCGCCCCCTGCGGCGCCGGTTTCCGCGAAGGAGAACGATGATCGAAGCGCGAGGGCTCACCAAACGCTACGGGGACAAGACAGCGGTCGACGGGGTGTCGTTCCAGGTGAGGCCTGGGACGGTGACCGGCTTCCTGGGCCCCAACGGCGCGGGCAAATCCACAACGATGCGGATGATCGTGGGCCTCGACCGGCCGACGGCGGGTGCAGTCACCGTCAACGGCAAGCCCTACGCCGCCCATGCGGCTCCGCTGCGGGAGGTGGGGGTGCTGCTCGACGCGAGGGCCGTGGACACCGGGCGCAGCGCCTACCACCACCTGCGCGCCATGGCCGCCACCCACGCCATCCCGGCGCGTCGCGTCCGCGAGGTGATAGGGATGACCGGGCTCGACGCCGTGGCCGACAAGCGGGTGGGCGGGTTCTCCCTGGGCATGGGTCAGCGGCTGGGGATCGCGGCCGCCCTCCTGGGCGACCCGGAGACGCTCATCCTCGACGAGCCGGTCAACGGACTCGACCCCGAGGGCGTGAAGTGGGTCCGCACGATGGTGCGGCAACTGGCAGCTGAAGGACGGACGGTCTTCATCTCGTCGCACCTGATGAGCGAGATGTCCCAGACCGCCGATGAGCTCCTCGTGATCGGCCGCGGGAGGATCATCGCCTCCGGCCCACTCCGCGAGGTGATCGCGTCGGCAACCCAGGCTGTGGTCCGTGTGGTCACCCCTCGCGGGGCAAGCGTCGCTGAACTCCTCACCGCGAGCGGGGCGACCGTCACCACGCTGGGACCCACCCTGCTGTCAGTCGAGGGGCTGAGCTGCGCGCAGATCGGGGACCTCGCAGCAGGTCAGGGACTGGCGCTGCACGAACTGACACCCCAACATCCCTCGCTCGAGGACGCCTACCTCTCCCTCACGCGCGACGAGGTCGAGTACCAGACAACGACCACGAAGGAACTCCGATGAACACCGACCTCTCCAGCCGCTCCGATTCCACCTCACGGGTGGCGGTCAAACCGGTGTCGTTCGTGCGGGTGCTGCACTCGGAGTGGATCAAGATGTGGAGCCTGCGCTCCACCTACTGGACGGTGGCCGCCACGCTGGTGGCGATGGTGCTGATGGCCGTCCTGACGGGGTTCGCCGCCACGATGACCGAGGGCGACGGGGGCCCGGACGGGCGGATGGCGATCGGCATGGGCTACACGTTCGCCCAGGTCGTCGTCGCTGTGCTCGGAGTGCTGACGATCACCGGCGAGTACGGCACCGGCATGATCCGCTCCACCTTCGCCGCGGTCCCCAGCAGACTCTCAGCGCTCGGAGCCAAGGCGGTACTGGTCGCCGTCGTCGGATTCCTCCTGGGGATCGTCGGCGTCACCCTGTCCTACCTCGCCAGCTATCCACTGCTCGGCGCCGACGGCGCGGCCCCCCTCACCGACCCGGAGGTCCAGAGGGTCTTCTGGGGAAGCGGGTTGTACCTCGCCGGGGTGGGGCTGCTCGGGCTGGGAATCGGGGCCATCATCCGGCGCACCGCGGGCGCGTTGACGCTCACGCTCGCCGTCCTGCTGATGCTCACCAGCCTGTGGCAACTGCTGATGATGACGTCGGACTGGTTCATCGCCAGCTACCCCTACCTGCCCGCCACCGCCGGGGAGAGGATTGTCGCGCCCGAGGTCACCGCCGTCGTCGCCGGCGCGCCCCAGGCACTGGGCCCATGGACGGGCTTCGGCGTCTTCATGGCCTACATCGCCGTGACGTTCGTCATCGCCGGATTCCTGCTCCGCAGACGCGACGCCTGAGGAGGCACGGGCCAGGATTCACGCCGCGTGGGCGAGCCCCCGGCCGGCCTCGTCCACGGTGGCCTGCTCAGCCCGCTGGCGGGCGGCCAACCTCGCGAAGGCGCCGCCCGCGGCGGCCAGCCCCGCGTAGGTGCCACGCTCAGCGAGCCCGCCGGCCTCGAGGACCACGACCTGCTCCGCGTGTTCGACGGTGGAGAGGCGGTGCGCGATCGTCAGGGTGGTGCGGCCCTCGGCCAGCCGGTCGAGGGCCCGCTGGACTTCGGACTCGGTGGTGTTGTCCAGCGCGCTGGTGGCCTCGTCGAGCACCAGGACCCGGGGGTTGCGCAGGATGGTGCGGGCGACGGCCAGCCGCTGCTGCTCGCCGCCGG
>DATITN010000273.1:0-24419 GCA_035467795.1 Arachnia sp.
GGTGCCGGCGGGGATGCGACCTACCTTGACGTCACCCTTCGGGGTCTTGATGACCACCGCGGAGCGGTTCCCGACCAGCGAGCGGGCCAGGGGCACCACCTGCTTGGTGTCCTCGGGGTCCAGCCCGAACAGGGTGGCCAGGCCGAAGGGGTTGGACAGGACCTCGACGATCCTCCCCACCTCGGCCACCTCGATGGCGGCCAGCATGCCCAGGGGCACCTTCTGGATGAGGGAGACCTCGTCGACGATGGGGATCTTGGTGTGCAGACGGTTGTGGACGAGGTTGCCGTCGTCGGCCTGAAGGATGGCCCCCGTGATGGTCAGGTGGCCGGAGGCATGGTTGAGCCGCCTGGCCACGTCGTCGTGCGCGTGGCTGCGGTCGGCCACCACGATGAGCGGTTCCGTCGTCGAGGTCGAGTCCAGGTCCTCGATGGCGACCGTCTTCCCGACGCCGATGCCTAGGCCGCCGGGGGTGGAGGGATTGTGACCGATCATCGTGGACTCGGTGATGATCGTCTCGGTGATGGTCTCCATGGCCACGTCGCCGATGACGGGGGCCGCCTCGTTGATGCGGATCACCTCCACGTCGTCCATCAGCCTCCCGGCGCGGTCGAGGGCCACCCGTAGTGCGTGGACGACGCCCTTGATGTTGGCGTCGGTGCCCTTGATCCCGGTGGTGGGGATGGTCGAGCTCGCCAGAAAAGCGAGCTCACCGCCGCGACGCTCGGCCAACGCGACCTCGGTGGTCGCATTGCCGATGTCGATGCCGGCAACCATCCCCATCGTCGGGAATCCTCTCTTCGGTGTGTGCAGTGGGCGTTGAGGGTCAGTCGACGCGCAGGCGTCCGCGGCCCTCGTAGACATCGGCTGCCTCGCGGACGAAGCCGGCCGAGATCTTCGCCCCGTAGCTGCCCTCAAGCTCTGACGCGATGTCGTACAGCTCGGCCTTCGTCGAGCGGTACGGGCGCAGCGCGTTGTAGATCTCGAGGAGCCGCTCGTCGGGCACCTTCACCAGTTCCGCCGCGCGCCGGAGGTTGCGCGCCAGGCTGGCGCGTCCGGAGTCCTCGGCCACCTGGGCCTGGAGCTCGAGCGTCTCCGAGGAGATGCGGAAGTCTTCGGGCTTCAGTGCGCCGGAGCGCAGCCCCGCGAACGTGAGCTCGGAGAGAGGCTTGCCGTTGTTGGTGGTCACCAGCTCCGGGTGCTTCTCCGCCAGCGGATAGTGCTGGCGGCCGATGCGGGCAGCCCCTCCAGCGGCTGCCGCCCCTGCGGGCTTCTTGGCGAACGAGACCTGCTCGCCGTTGAGGTTGGCCATGACCTCGGCCATGATCTGTCGGATGAGTTGTTCTTGATCCATGTCGATTCCTCAGGCCTGGCTGACCTGCAGCGTTTGGGTCTTCTTGGTCAGGTCACACAGCCGCGTTTCCTTGTTGTGCAGCAGTGCGGCGATGGCCTGATACTTCGGGCGGGCCATCTGGTCGTTGCGGGTGGGCACCGGGGAGGGTGACTCGCCCTTGGCGTACTTCGCCGCGTTCTTGCCGATGGCGCGGAACACGTCCAGGTCGATGAGCGGCGACTGGCTGAACAGCTCCAGGTTGCTCAACGGGGGCAGATCCTTCTGGTGGATCACGGTGGTGCCGCGGGACTGCAGCCCGATGCCGATGCCGGAGCCGGACAGCTTCGCGGCCTCGTGGGCGATGAAGCCGACGTCGGCCGTGCGGTACACCTTGAGGATCCGGTAGTGCAGACCCTCCTCCTCGATGCCCGCGCAGATCTGCTTGAGCACCTCGCCGTGCGGGAGCCCGATAATCGTCTGGAAGATCTGCGAGCTGAACGCCGGCGACAGGGCGATCACCACTTCCTTGGGGTCGGTGCCGCGCTGCGCGGGCCCGGTCTCGGTGAGGGTGATCCGGCCGGCCAACGATTCGGCCGGGATGGAGGGTGACGTCGGTGCGGCAGCCGCCTCCCCGGCCATCTCGCGCACCACCTGCTCGATGATCTGCTTGAGCGTGCTCTGATCGATACTCATTGCGGTCACCTCAAATACTTTCCGGGCTGACGGCCTGACGGATGTCCTTGATCCGGTTCCACAACTCGTCGGAGATCTGGTAACCGGTCATCGGGCCCGCGTAGTCGTTGGGGTAGTTGACGGCGGAGTTGACGTTGAACTGCTCGTCGAAGATCGCCGAGGTGTGCAGGTAGTCGCCCGCCACGCGGCACTTGAGGAGCTTGAACACGGACTCGGCCACGTCCTCGAAGCCGCCCTTGATGAGCGCCTGGACGACGTCGAAGCCGGTCACGGTGCGCTTCATCATCTCCTCGGCCGCCTTGAGGTCCTCCACGACGTTGCGCTTGGGCATGTCGTTGGAGCTGTGGGCGTATGTCGCGGCCTCCACCTCGGCGTCGGTGATCGGCGGCAGCCCGAGCTCACGGAACACGGCCTGCAGCGCGCGGGTGGCCTTGCGGCGCACCGCCACCACGTCGTCCTCAAGGACCGGGACCAGGCCGCCATCGACGCGGAGGTCGCGCTGGATGATGTTCCAGTCGTCATAGTCCTCCGCATCCCAGTTCGACCCGGCGAACATGTTGTCCAGGTTGGGTGTCGCGCTGTAACCGGAGCAGATGAAGTCCGTGCCGGGCACGAACTGCATGAGCGAGCGGGCAACGCGTCGCAGGTCGGAGTGGGTGAACGTCTGGTCGTTGCTGGAGGCGCACTCCAGGTCCATCATCATCGCGATGAGGTTCTCGGCCAGGATCGCGCGGATACCCTGCGGGACCGCGGCGGGGACGCCGACGCAGCTCACGGAGCCGTTCTGCGTGCCCTGGGAGCCGGCGGCCTTGGTGATGAACTGGCAGCGGGCCTCGAGGTAGAGCATGGACTTGCCCTCGGCGTAGCCCATCTGCACCTCGGATCCGGTGCCGGAGGTGAAGCGCATCTTCAGGCCGCGCGACGCGTAGCTGGAGGCGAGGAACGCCTTGGACCACGGGGTGTCGTCTCCGTCCATGAACACGGCCTCGGTGCCGTACACCGACACGGTCTCGGCGTAGGCGGTCAGGCCGCGCATGCCGAGCTGCAGCTCGGTGGCCTCCTCGACGGCGCACTGGGTCAGCACACCCGGGCGTCCCGTCTGAGCGCCCACCAGAAGGCTGAGGGCATTGAAGGGGGCATACCGCACGACGGCGACCGTGGTCTCCATCTCGGCGAAGCCTCGGATGCCGGCCTCGGCGGCGTCGGCCGCGATGAGGACCGGGTGGTCCTGCACGTTGGTGACGTGGCACTGGTTGGCCGGCTGCTTGCGGGCGCGCAGCTTCGTGACCGCCATCATCATCTCGAGCACGCTCATCATGCCGACCACCTCGGTGGCCTTCGCGGGCGTCATGGCGGTGGTGAGCGGGATGATCTGGCTGCGGGGGACGTTGATGTCGCACAGCATGCGGGCGAACTGCAGCGAGTCGATCGCCATGGCCTCTTCGGCCCGCTCCAGGTTGATGCCGTAGGTGGCGATGAACGTGTCGAGCATGTCGAAATCGGCGCAGGCCTTGCCGTCGAGTTCGACGACCTTGCCGCCTTCGATGCGGATCGACGGCTTGGGGTCGTTGGGGCTGTCCATCGCGATCAGGCCCACCTCGGGCCACTCGCTGACGAACCCGTCCTGGTTGACCGGGCGCGCGTCGAGCGCCTCGAACCTCTTGGATCTCATGGGTTGGTCATCCTTCAGATGTAGGGAGTCGTGACGGACTCGGGGTAGGTGCCGAGGGAGCCGAGCAGATCGCGCCCGACCTCGCGTGCGGCGACGATGGCCTGCCGGACCGCGCCCGAGTCACCGCTGAAGAAGGAGATGACCTCGTTGGAGTAGCTCGTGCCGGCGGCCGGGCTGGCATAGCCCACCACCTCGATTGTCGAGGCCTTCACAGCGGTGTCGGCGAGCACGATGCCGATGGCTGCCGGTGCTCCCACGGTGATACCGAAGGCCTTGCCGATCGGCGCGTTGAACGCCTTCGCCAACGCGTGCGAGGCGCGGGCCGTGTATTGGAACTCCAGGTGCCCGGCGTCGTTGGCGTACACATCGCCGAAGGTCCGGTCCAGCTCAGACAGCGTGACCTCGACGGCGCGGCGGGCGTCGGAGACGTCCTCGGCGCCGAACACGATGAGGGAGCCGTGACCGGCGCCGCCCTTTGTGTCGCGGGGGAGCTCGATGGTCAGGACCTCGCAGTTGGTGGCCTTGACAGCCTCGTCGGCGGCGAAGATGTGCGGTCCGGCGCCGGTGCGTGCGCCGACGATGCCGATGGAGCGGTACTTCGGGTCCAGGTTCATCATCTGGTGCAGCTGCGGGTCCACGTTGGCGATGACCAGGCCGATGGTGTCACCCAGGGCGTTGGTGCCGACGAACTCGGTGGCCGCGGGCCGCGAGGCGGCGGCCGGGGTGGGGGCGCTGTCGCCCATCTTCTTCATGACTTCCGCCATGACCTTGTTGATCATTTCATCCGACATGTCAGGCCTACTTCGCGTTTCCGGGGAGGATCTTCTCGACGTCGGTGTGCGGGCGCGGGATCACGTGCACACTCACCAGCTCGCCGACCTTGCTGGCGGCTGCCGCGCCGGCGTCTGCGGCCGCCTTCACGGCTCCGACATCGCCTCGGACGAAGACGGTCACGAAACCCGCGCCGATCTTCTCGCTGCCGATGAGTTGGACGTTGGCCGACTTCACCATCGCGTCAGCCGCTTCGACGGCCGCTACGAATCCCTTGGTCTCGACCATGCCTAGTGCTTCTTGCATCACTCGACTCCTTCGTCGTTTCGAAAGTGGCCGACTCTGGTCACTCGCTGGTCACGATAGGCAGGCTTCCGGTACACGGAGTCGGCCACTTGTTACACATTCCTGCTCAGCCTCGCCCCGGGCATTGAGGATCCTGGGGGGCGGATTAGTGTGGTGCTCGCACAGTGGAACGAGGTGGTTCATGGACGTGCAGGACAAGCAGCGCATCATTCAGGAGTTCGTGCCGGGCAAGCAGGTGACGCTCGCGCACGTCATCGCGAACCCCGACGAGCATCTCTACGCCAAGATCGGGTTGACGTCGAAGAGTCGGGGAGCGGTCGGCGTCCTCACCATCACGCCAGGGGAGGCTGCGGTGATCGCGGCTGACGTGGCCACGAAGTCGGCCGGCGTGGAGTTGGCCTTCGTCGACCGGTTCTCGGGGTCGCTGCTCATCGTCGGCCGGTTGGGCGATGTCGAGGCCGCACTGCGCGGTGTGGTCGACACACTGGAGTCGGTGCTCGGTTTCACGCCGGCGCCGGTGACGCGGACATGACCGCGACGAGCGTGGAGTGTCCGTCGATTCTGCTGGTCGGCAGTGTCGGATCGGGCAAGACGACCTTCCGTCAGCGGCTGCGTGACGAGGACATCGAGTATGTCAAGACCCAGGCGATCGAGGCCTTCGACGGCATAGTCGACACCCCTGGGGAGTTCCTTCAGCATGGCCGCCTCCGGAGCGCGCTCCAGGTGGTGGCCTTCGACGTGGATCTCGTCGTGCTGATGGTGGATCCCACCACCGGTGGCGCGCGGATCCCCCCCGGGTTCGCCACCTCGTTCAACCGGGACGTGATCGGCGTGGTCACGAAGACCGACCTGGCCACCGCCGAGGAGATCGAGGCCGCGAGCGTGCTCCTGCGCGAGGCGGGCGCCTCGCCCGTCCTGCACGTCGATTCCGTCAGCGGCGCAGGATTCGGTGCCGTCCGGGAGGTGCTATGTCCGTCGTAGAGGTCCGCGACGACCGCCTCGCGGGCCTGGACCTGCGCACGCTGATCGACCTGGAGCAGCTCCAACGCATCCAGGACGACTTCGCGGTGGAGACCGGCCTCGCGATGATCACGGTGGACTCCATGGGCACCCCCGTGACGCGCGCCTCGGAGTTCAGCGCCCTCTGCCAGTTCCTGCGCCAGGATCCGGAGATCCGGCGCCGCTGCTTCTCCTGCGACGCCCACGGCGGCTTCCAGTCCGCACTGGAGGGAAAGCCGTTCCTGTACCGCTGCCACGCGGGCCTCGTCGACTTCTCGGTGTCCATCGTGATGGGCCAGCACTACCTCGGTGCCATCCTCGCCGGACAGGTTCTCCTGACGAAGGGGCAGGACTCGCTGGGCAAGATCCTCGGGACCACAGACTCGCTCCTCGACGCCGGGCCCGTGGCGGACCTCCTCGACCAGGTCAAGGTGGTTGAGCTCTCGAAGCTCGAGTCGGCGGCCGACGCCATCGTGCGGTTGGCCAACGACTCACTGACGCGGCGCGGCACCAGCTACCACCTCCCGGCCTCGACCGGGCCGTACCTGGGGCGGCTTCAGCCCATCGAAGTGGCGGCCTCGCCTCTGAACCAGGTGCTGGCGCCGCTGCTGCTGGGCAAGTCCAAGGCGCTGCCGCTGGTGCCGATCCAATCGGATCCGCAGCCCCCATCGGCCGACCTCGACGCCAGCAGGGTCGCGGGAAATCTCCACGAGGCCAACGTCGCCGCCAACCTGGAGCTGCTCGGCCTGTACCTCGACCGGCTGCTGCCACGGTGGAGCCAGAAGATCCAGGCCTCAAAGCTGGCGGAGTTCGAGGACCTGCTGATCGGGTTGGCCTCGAGTGAGGGCGTGCACCACGGCCGCGACGTCTCCCAGGTGGTGATCCGCAACCGCAACAAGCGCCGCCCGGACCTCAACCGCTACGAGTGCCAGGTGTACTGCGAGAAGCTCATCATCCTGCTGCACAACCTGGTGGAGCCGGACCTGCTGCCCAGGGAGCGCACGATCGCCACCCTGCTCAACGAGATCGAGAAGGACCCCACCAGCTTCCTCACCTGCACCAAGGCGGCCGAGTACCTCATGTGGTCCGAGTCCCACTTCGCCCGCCGATTCAAGGACAAGACGGGCCAGAGTTTCATCAACTACGTCACCAACAAGCGGCTCGAGCGGGCCAAGTTCATGCTGATCCACACCACCAAGCCGGTGCTCAGGATCGCAACCGAGCTGGAGTTCCAGCCCGCCAACTACTTCTCCCGCACGTTCAAGAAGCTCGTCGGCGTGACGCCGAGTCAGTATCGGCAGGAGCACGCGCAGAAGGGACAACCATGAGGGAGTTCCGGCTGGGCACGCACGTCCGGATGGGGCCGGATGCGCTCACCGCTCTCGACGAGTTCGCGTCGCGGCGGGTGTTTCTCGTCACCGATGAGTTCCTCTCCACCACGCCGGTCTTCGCGCGGGTGCTGGAACGGTTGGGGCAGCGGGTGACCAGGTTCACCGACGTGGTGCCCAACCCCACCATCGCCACCATCAGCAAGGGGGTGGCGGTGTACCTGGAGGCGCGGCCCGACGTCGTGGTCGCCTACGGCGGAGGCTCGGTGATGGACGCGGCCAAGGCCATGCACAAGGCGGCGCTGGACTCCGGCTTCGGCGCCACCGAGGGTCTGATAGCCATCCCCACCACGAGCGGCTCAGGGTCCGAGGTCACCTCCTTCGCCGTGCTCACCGACGAGCGCACGCACACCAAGATCCCGCTCGTCTCCCCGGATATGGTGGCGAGGCTCGCAATCCTGGACCCGGAGGCGGTCATCGGGGTGCCCCCGCGGATCACCGCCGACTCCGGCATGGACGTCCTCACCCACGCGGTCGAGGCCTACGTGTCGACGGGTGCCTGCGACTTCTCCGACGCCCTGGCGGAGAAGGCGGTGGAGCTCGTCTTCGCCCACCTCGTGCGCTGCTACACCCACGGTGAGGACCGCGATGCCCGCGGTCACATGCACAACGCCTCCTGCCTGGCGGCGATGGCCTTCGACAACGTGGGGCTGGGGATCACCCACAGCCTCGCGCACGCCCTCGGCGGCCACTTCCCGATCGCGCACGGCCGGCTGAACGCGATGCTGCTGCCGCACGTCGTGGCCTTCAACGCGGAGCGCAGCACAGTGGCGAGAGCCCGCTACGCCCGCCTTGGCCGGCTCGTGACCCCGTCGGCCACAGGCTCGGCCGCGGTGACCTCCCTGCTGGCGGGGATCCGCCGCCTCAACCAGCAGCTGGGCATCCCGGAGCTGATCGTCGAGGCAGGGGTGGCACAGGACGAGTTCCGGGCCGCGATCGACCAGATGGCGTCCTCGGCCCTGGAGGACGGCTGCACCCCGTCCAACCCGGTGCAACCCACCCGCGAGGATCTGGTGCTTCTCCTGCGGAAGATCGGCTGAGGCGCGCCCCGTAGGCTGGCCGGGTGGCACACCTCCCCGACGGCGACCCGGCCCCTCGTGACGGCTCCCTCCCCGCATCCGCCCTGGATTCCGGCCGTCCACTGTCGCTCTACATCCACGTGCCCTTCTGCAGGGTGCGGTGCGGCTACTGCGATTTCAACACCTACACCCCCAGCGAGCTCGGCGACCTGTCGCCCGACACCTACGTGGGTGCGGCGGTGGCCGAGCTGGACCTCGCGGCGAGGATCCTGGGGACCCGCCGCGTGCAGACGGTGTTCTTCGGTGGCGGGACCCCCACCATGCTGCCAGCTGAGGGCCTGGCCGGGCTGCTGCGCGCCGTCGGGGAGCGTTTCGAGGTGGAGCCCGATGCGGAGGTGACCACGGAGGCGAACCCCGAGACGCTGTCTCCGCTCTATCTGGAGACGCTCCGTTCGGCGGGGTTCACCCGGATCTCGCTCGGCTTGCAGTCGGTGGTGCCGCATGTGTTGCGGGTCCTGGAGCGTCAACACACCCCTCGGCGAGGCTTGGAGGCGGCCGGGTGGGCGAGGGCGGCGGGCTTCGAGCACGTGAGCCTGGACCTCATCTATGGCACGCCGGGGGAGTCCCTCGACGACTGGCGCGCCAGCCTCGACGCCGTCGCCTCGGCTCCGGTGGACCACGTGAGCGCCTACTCCCTGATCGTCGAGGAGGGCACCAGGCTGGCCGTGCAGGTGCGCCGCGGCGAGCTGCCGATGCCCGACGAGGATGACCTCGCAGACAAGTATCTCCTCGCTGATGAGGCCCTGGGCGCAATCGGTTTCGGCAACTACGAGGTGAGCAACTGGTCCCGCCCGGGCGGCGAGTGCCGGCACAACCTCGCCTACTGGAGGGGAGCCGACTGGTGGGGGGTCGGGCCCGGGGCCCACTCGCACATCGGCGGCGTCCGATTCTGGAACCGCAAGCACCCCCGCAGCTACGCGGCGGCCCTGGCCGCCGGCGACTCGCCCGCGCTCGCCCGCGAGATCCTGGGGGAGGAGGAGCGACACGTGGAGCGGGTGCTCCTCGAGTTGCGCCTGGCCGACGGCGTCCCCCTCGATGTGCTGACACCCTCGGAGCAGGGCCGGATCGGGGCCATCGCCTCGCGCGGACTGGCCGTGGTGGCCGACGGCCGGCTGAAGCTCACCCGCGCGGGCCGGCTCCTGGCCGACGGCGTGGTCCGAGACCTACTCGACTGACGCGAACGGGTGTCGTTGAAGCAGAAGGCCATGCGGCGCTGATAGCGTCGCACCCCGTGGATCGCTACTCACGAGACGTGCTCACCCCCGGCTGGCAGAAGGCCCACCTCAAGCAGACGCGTGACGTGCCCGTCGAGCTGGACCTGGTGGTTGAGTTCGACGACTTCTGCGGCGCCGTCGTCGGCTGGGAGAACGCGGTGGTGCTGCTCGAAGACCGGCGTGGTAAGCGCCGCGCCGCGCCCTTCGGCCCTGGCTTCCTCCTTGAGGGTCAGCCAGTGGCGCTGCGCCCCCCTCTGCGGGGCGCCCCAGCCGGCCCCAAGTACACCGCCTCAGGATCCCGGTCCTCCGCAGGATCGGCGAAGGCCCGGGTGGCGCTGCCCAGCCGGATCTACGTCGAGGGCCGCCACGACGCCGAGCTGATCGAGAAGGTCTGGGGCGAGGACCTGCGTCACGTCGGCGTCGTCGTCGAGTTCCTGGGGGGCATCGACGATCTCCCCGGGATTGTTGCTGAATTCGCTCCCGAGCCGGGGCGGCGGCTCGGCATCCTCGTCGACCATCTCGTGCCGGGCAGCAAGGAATCCAGGATCGCCAAGCAGGTCTACACGGCCGGCTACCGCGACACGGTGCTGGTCGAAGGGCACGAGTTCATCGACATCTGGCAGGCGGTCCGGCCCCAGCGCGTCGGGCTGAAGTCCTGGCCCCAGGTGCCGCGGGATGTGGACTTCAAGAAGGGCACCCTGAAGGCGATGGGGCTGCCCCACGAGGATCAGGCCGACGTGGCGCGTGGCTGGCAGGCCATCCTCGCGCGCGTGGCCTCCTGGCGCGATCTGGAGCCCCAGCTGCTCACCAAGGTGGAGACGCTCATCGACTTCGTCACCCAGGACCATCTCGCAGACGAGTGATCCCCCTCGCCCCGATAGGGTGAGGAGCATGGACACGCAAGGCATCCTGGACCTGCTCGAGGAAACCGCCGCTGAGGTGGTGGTTCCGCGCTTCCGGCAGCTGGCCGCCGGTGACGTGGAGGAGAAGAATCCCGGAGACTTCGTCACCGTGGCGGACCGCGAAGCCGAGGTGTACCTGAGCCGGCTTCTCCGTGGCGTCTATCCATCGGCCGTCATCGTCGGCGAGGAGGGCGTGTTCGAGGACCCGAGCCTGCTCGACGGAGTCCACGGGGCCGAGCACGCGTTTCTCATCGATCCCATCGACGGCACGCGCAACTTCGTCTCCGGACGCGACGAGTACGGCGTGATGCTGGCCGAGGTGCGCAATGGGGTCACCACCCGCGGCTGGATCTACCAGCCGCAGACCCGCCGCGCCTACGTGGCAGAGCACGGCGCCGGCGCCTTCCTCGACGGCGTGCCCATCGCGCGGACCCCCAACGGGCGCCCCCCTCTTGGGGCGACGGCCAAACGTGCGCTGCACGGGTTCACGGCCGATGGACGCCTCAGCCCTGTCACCCGGAGCGCCTGGTGTTGCGCTTTCGACTACCCAATGGTGCTGCACGGTGACGTGGACTTCCTCGTGTACTCCACCCTGCACCCCTGGGATCACCTCGCCGGCTCGCTCATGGTCACCGAGTCCGGGGGAGTGAGCAGGACGGTGGACGGCGTGGACTACAGCCTGCAGACACGGACCGGGGGCTTGATCGTGGCGCGGGATGCCGCCACCTGGCAGACAGCCCGCGAGACGTGGCCCGCTCTCCGGAGCTGACCGCAGGGTCAGATCAAAGATTGAAGATGGGCAGCTGCCGTTTCGGCTCCACACCCTTGGCCGCCAGCTCGGCGTAGGCCTTGGGAAGGGCGAGGGCAAGAGTCTCCGGGCCGAAGGGCCATTCGACGGCGGTGGCCGCCTCCTCCGCCCGCACGCCCTGCTGGATGAGCATCTCGCACGAGCTGTAGAGCATCGCGATCTCCGCCCTCTGCACGAACGCGAACTCGCGGTCCACCACCGCCCCGTGGCCAGGGACGAACCTGGTGAGGGAGCTGCTGGCCCCGAGTACGCCGTCCAGGACGGTGGGCCAGTTGGCCAGCGAGGTGGACTCGTCGATCTGCGGATCGGCGCCCTCCTCCAGCAGATCCCCGACGAACACCACGTTCTCCTCCGGGACGAACGCCACGATGTCCGCGCGCGTGTGCGCCTCGCCGAAGTGCAGCAGCTCCACACGTTGTCCGCCGAGGTGCAGCGCCAGAGCCATGGAGAACCTTCGCGTCACCCCGGCGTCGCCCAGGTTCTCGTGCGCGACCACCTCGATGCCCGCCATGCCTGGGAGGCCGCCGACGTGATCGTGGTGACCGTGCGTCAGCGCCACGTGCGTCACCGGGACTCCCGCCAGTGCGGTAGCCGAGGCCAGCAACTCGGCGCCCTCGGCGCTGGTGTTGCCGGCATCGATGAGGAGGGCCGCGTCATCCCCGACGATGAGGCCCACGTTGACCCGGTGCCGAGCGATTGTGGTCACGTACACGCGGGGGGTCACGGGGGTCCAGGTCAGCGTCATGGCAGCCAGCATAGATGCAGCTACACTGGCACTCGCCGTCTATGAGTGCCAGCTGGGAGGTGACATGCTCGACGACCGCAAACTGGACGTGTTGAAGGCCATCGTGACCGACTACGTGGCCAGCCGCGAGCCGGTCGGCTCCAAGGCGCTGGTAGAGCGCCACAGGCTGGACGTCTCCGCCGCCACGGTCCGCAACGACATGGCCGTGCTGGAGGAAGAGGGCTACATCATGCAGCCCCACACCAGCGCGGGCCGCATCCCCACGGACAAGGGCTACCGACTCTTCGTGGACAGGCTCGCCCACATCAAGCCGCTGTCGCCCGCGGAGCGCAGCGCCATCACCACCTACCTCAACGGCACCGCCGACGTCGACGATCTGGTCATGCGCACCGTCCGGCTGCTTGCCCAGCTGACCCGCCAGGTGGCCATCGTGCAGTATCCGGTGGCCCAGCGCACCCAGGTGCGACACGTCGAGTTGCTGCTCCTCACACCCGAGCGCCTGATGGTCATCGTGGTCCAGTCCTCGGGGCGCGTGGATCAGACCATGCTGGAGACTCCTCTCACGGACGAGAGTCGGCTGCAGGCGTTACGGCACCGGATCGCCGAAGCCATCGTCGGGCGGACGCCGGCGGATGCGGCCGGGGCCCTGGCCTCCATGCTGGAGGGAGTCGCGCCCGATGACCGGCCGTTCGCCGGCCCCGTGGTCGCGGCGGTCCTGGAAGCCATCGCTGCCGAGCCGGCCGCGCATGTCGTGGTGGCAGGGCTGCCCAACCTTGCCTCCAGCCAGGCGTTCGAAACCAACCTGCGCCCGCTGCTCGAGGCGCTGGAGGAGCAGGTGGTGCTCATGCGACTCCTGGGCGAGGCGGCGGGCGACGACGTGACGGTGCGCATCGGCGAAGAGAACACCGCCGAGGGATTCCGGGGCAGCAGCCTTATCGCGTCCGGCTACGGCGTGGAGCGCTCCGCCAGCCTCGGCGTCGTCGGACCCACGCGCATGGATTATGCGTCCCATATCTCCGCGGTGCGAGCAGTGTCGCGGTACGTGAGCAGATTCCTCAACGAAGGCTAGATCCCCCACCCGAAGGCTGAAGCAAGAAGATATGAGCAAGGACTACTACGACATCCTTGGCGTCGAGCGGGACGCAACCCCCGAGGCCATCAAGAAGGCCTACCGCCGCCGTGCCATGAAGGTGCACCCCGACGTCGCCCAGGAAGAGGGCGCTGCCGAGAAGTTCAAGGAACTCAACGAGGCCTACGAGGTTCTGAGTGACCCCAACAAGCGCGCAGTGTTCGACCGCGGCGGTGACCCGATGAGCCAGGGCGCCGGCTTCTCCGGCTTCGGCGGCGGGTTCGCCGGAGGGTTCGACTTCTCCAACCTGGTCGACGCGATGTTCGGCGCGGCAGGCGGCCGTGGCCCCCGATCCCGCGTCCGTCAAGGCCAGGACGCACTGGTGAGGGTCTCCCTCCAGTTGCACGAGGCGGTCTTCGGTGTGACGAAGCCCCTCAAGGTGGACACCGCCGTGGTGTGTCCCAAGTGCAGCGGCGCGGGCGGCGAGCCCGGCTCTGAGCCGGTGACCTGCACCACGTGCGACGGCGCGGGCGAGGTCAGCCAGATCCAGCGCAGCTTCCTCGGCGACATCCGCACCGCCCAGGCCTGCCCCACCTGCCGGGGGTACGGCACGGTCATCCCGCGTCCCTGCGGTGAATGCTCCGGAGAGGGGCGGGTGCGCACCACGCGGACGCTTCAGGTCCGGATCCCTGCCGGCGTGTCCACGGGTATCCGCATCCACCTGGAGGGGCAGGGCGAGGTGGGTCCGGGCGGCGGACCCGCCGGAGACCTGTACGTGGAGCTGTCCGTCCTGCCGCACGAGACGTTCCGCCGCGAAGGCGACAACCTGGAGGTGGTGGTCAGGCTCCCGATGACCGCGGCCGCGTTGGGCACCACGGTGGACGTCGCGACTCTCGAGGCGGACTGGGACCAGTCAGCGGTGGAGGACCGCACTGTGTCCGTCGAGGTCCCGGCAGGGACACAGGCGGGCACCCGGATCGGACTCAAGGGTCGCGGGGTTCCCAGACTGCGCGGCGGGGGTCGCGGTGATCTGGGCGTCACACTTCTGGTCCAGACCCCCACCAAGCTCGATGACCGGCAGCGCGAGCTGCTGCGTCTCCTCGCGGAGGAGCGCGACGAATCGGTTCCGGAGGCCATCGCGGCGAAGGGGCACAAGGGAGTGTTCGGCAAGCTCTCCGAGTGGTTCTCGTGACCGACCCCCTGTTCCTCGCCGAATTCACGGGCGACCTGTCACCAGGTGAGCTGGTCGTCGTGACGGGGGAGGAGGCGCACCACGCCGTCGCGGTCAAGCGCGTCGGGGTGGGGGAGAACGTCCTGCTGTCCGACGGCCGCGGGATCGGCGTGCGCGCCGAGGTGATCGAGGCGGACCGGCGCCAACTCGTGGCCAAGATCCTCGAGGTCATCGCGGCCCCCTCGCCGTCACTCGTCTGGGGCGTGGTGCAGGCCCTGGCCAAAGGGGACCGCAGCGACCTCGCGGTGCAGATGGCCACCGAGCTGGGCGCCCGCGAGATCCTGGCGTGGCAGTCGGCCCGCTCCATCGTGCGCTGGCAGGGAGATCGGGCGGACAAGTCGCTGGACAAGTGGCGAGCCACGGCCCGCGAGGCGGCCAAGCAATCACGGCGGATGTTCGTGCCCGAGGTGTTGGCGGTGTCAACTGCGGACGTGGTGGGCGCCATCTCCGGCGTGGACGTGGCCCTGGTCCTGCAGGAGGACGCGTCCCAGCACATCGCAGACGTCGAACTCCCCGAGGAGGGCACCGGCCTGGTGATCGTCGGGCCCGAGGGCGGCATCGCGCCCGAGGAACTTGACCGGTTCGTGGCGGCCGGCGCGCAGCTGGTCACCATCAGCGACGGCGTCCTGCGGACGTCGACGGCGGCCGCCGTGGCGCTCGGCCAGCTGGATGTGCTGGCCAGGCGGCCGTGAGCTTCTCATTCGAGGTTGGCCACCGGCTTGAGGATGCGGGGGGTCGCACGGGCGTCATTCGCACCCCGCACGGGCAGATCCAGACCCCCGCATTCGTGGTGGTGGGCACCAAGGCCACTGTGAAGTCCGTGCTGCCGGAGGCGGTGGCGGACCTGGGCGCGCAGGCGGTGCTGGCCAACGCCTACCACCTGTACCTGCAGCCAGGCTCGGACCTCATCGAAGAGGCCGGCGGCCTGGGCCGATTCATGAACTGGCCCGGGCCCACCTTCACAGATTCTGGAGGGTTCCAGGTGATGAGCCTCGGGGCGGGCTTCAAGAAGGTGCTTGCGATGGACACCTCCGGGCTGGCCGACGACGACGTCATCGCTGAGGGGAAGACGCGGATGGCGCATGTCGACGACGACGGCGTCACCTTCAAGTCCCACCTCGACGGCACCCGGCACCGGTTCACACCGGAGGCATCGATGCGCATTCAGCACCAGCTCGGCGCAGACGTCATGTTCGCCTTCGACGAGCTGACTACGCTGATGAACACGCGCCCCTACCAGGAGTCCTCGGTTGAGCGGACGCACAGTTGGGCAGTGCGGTGCCTCGCGGAGCATCGGCGGCTCACTCTCGAGCGCGAAGGCAGGCCGTACCAGGCCCTCTTCGGGGTCATCCAGGGGGCGCAGTACGAGGATCTGCGTCGCCGGGCCGCGCGCGACCTCGCCGAGTTGGACGTGGACGGGCAGTCGTTCGACGGCTTCGGCCTGGGCGGTGCGTTGGAGAAGGAGAACCTGGGCACCACGATCGGATGGATGGTGGACGAGTTGCCGGAGGAGAAGCCTCGGCACCTCCTGGGCATCTCCGAGCCGGACGACCTGTTCGCCGCAGTGGAGCGCGGGGCAGACACGTTTGATTGCGTGAACCCCTCACGTGTCGCCCGCAACGCCGCCGTCTACACCGCCGACGGCCGCTACAACGTCAACACCGCCCGGCACCGCCGCTCTTTCGAGCCGTTGGAGGACGGGTGCGACTGCTACACCTGCACCCACTACACCCGCGCCTACCTGCATCACCTGTTCAAGGGCAAGGAGATGCTGTCGGCCACGCTGGCCACCATCCACAACGAGCGATTCACGGTGCGTCTGGTGGACCGGATGCGGGAGGCGCTGCAGTCAGGGGACTTTCACGCCTTCCGGGACGAGAGTCTGGGCCGGTTCTACGCCAACCGGCCGTAGCTCGGCTCGCGCCTCTTCACCATCGCGATCACCCGGTAGGTCACCGGCAGGAAGAGCGCCTCCACCAGCACCTTGTAGAGGTAGCCCACCGCGATGTAGTTGAGCAGGGTGGCGCCGCTCACCACCCCGGCGAACGCGACCACGCAGAAGATCACCGTGTCGGCCGCCTCGCCCACCACGGTGGAGCCCAGCAGCCGGGCCCACAACGATCCGTCGTGGGAGCGGCGCTTCATGGCCACAAGGACCCAGGCGTTGAGGAACTGGCCGGCCAGGTACCCGAGCAGGCTCGCCGCGACGATGCGCGGCACGAACCCGAGCACTGCGGTGAAGGCCGCCTGGTTGGGCCACTCGGCGGCCGCGGGTGCGGCGCCCACGGCGAGGAACGTGACAGACGCCAGTATCGACACCGCGAAACCGAGGACGATGGCCCGCCGGGCGCCCTTCAGGCCGTAGACCTCGGCAAGGACGTCGCCCAGGACGTAGGTGAGGGGGAAGAGGAACGCGCCGCCGTCGGTGATGAGGGGCAACACCGGGATCCCGAACGGGGTCCACTCCGGTCCGAACTGGATCAGCTTGACCGCCGAGACGTTGCTGATCAGCAGCAGCGCCACAAACAGGGCGACGACAACGTCAAACACCCCGCGTGGACGCTCGGCGAACCTCACATCGGCTCCGGATGGTGGGGCGTCCTGGGTCTGCTGCACCGCCGCATTATACGCCGCTGTGCCGGGTGCTCCGGAGCCTTAGCGAGGTCCAGGCGAGTTCTCCGGGAGCCTGCGCGTTACGCCGCGGTGGGTCCCGCAGGGTGGCAAGATTCATTTATGGACGACATCGCAATGGAGTACATGCCCGACGAGTCCGAGCAGCTCGACCAGTTGCAGCCCGCCGATTCGCTCATCGACCGCGGGGTAGAGGACGTCCTGGACGAGGGCTACGTCACCCCGGAGAAGTGGTCTCCAGCGCAGGGCTTCGGCAACACACCGGACGAGATGCACCGCGGTGAGACCCTCGAGATGCGTCTGAAGCAGGAGGAGCCCGAGAAGGCCCCAGCCGACGACGACTGGAACCCCACCCACGAGCCCCGGGAAGTCGGCGCTGCCCGGGCAGGGCGCCTGATGGCGGTCCAGGGCGGCGGCGGCACCGAGCACACGCTGGGCGTGGACGTCGGAATCGGAGGCGGCGCCGCCAGCGCCGAGGAGGCGGCCATGCACATCATCTCCGAGGACGACGACGACCTCTCGCTCCTGGAGCGCTGAAGTATCCGACGGCGCGCCTAGACTGAATGCTGGTCGGCGGGACACGCCGATCGCATGTCAGACAAGGATCACGCCCTGAACACGCACTCGTTGGACCAGCAGCACGCCATCCGCACCGTGTCGGTCCCCCCCTCGATCGACCTGGTCAATCTGCTGGGCCCCCGCGACGACTTCCTCCGCATCCTCGAGGATGAGCTCGACGCGGACCTGCACGTCCGCGGAACTCAGATCACCCTGTCGGGCCCCTCCAACGAAGTGGCCAAGGCCGCCGAGGTGATCACCGAACTCGTCACCATTCTGCGCACGGGACAGGGACTCACCGCTGAGACCGTGGAGCGGGTCATCCAGATGGCCGACGACCCCCACGCGCTGGCCGCGGAGATCCTCACCCAGAACATCGTGTCCTCACGCGGCAGGACCGTCCGGCCGAAGACGCTCAACCAGAAGCGCTACGTCGACGCCATCGACCGCCACACCGTCGTCTTCGGCATCGGGCCCGCGGGCACGGGCAAGACGTACCTGGCCATGGCCAAGGCCGTCCAGGCGCTGCAGGCCAAGGAGGTCAGCCGGATCATCCTGACCCGGCCGGCGATCGAGGCGGGCGAGCGCCTCGGATTCCTGCCCGGCACCCTCAACGACAAGATCGACCCCTATCTGCGGCCGCTCTACGACGCGCTCCACGACATGGTCGACGCTGACTCGGTGCCGAAGCTGCTCACCTCCGGCACCGTCGAGGTGGCGCCGCTGGCCTACATGCGCGGCCGCACCCTCAACGACGCCTTCATCATTCTGGACGAGGCGCAGAACACGTCCATGGAACAGATGAAGATGTTCCTCACCAGGCTGGGCTTCGGGTCCAAGGTGGTGGTCACAGGCGACATCACCCAGATCGACCTCTCGGGCGGCGTGAAGAGCGGGCTGCGCGGGGTGATGCAGGTGCTCGACGGCGTCGACGACATCGAGTTCTGCACCCTGACCAGCCGCGACGTCGTGCGCCACAAGCTGGTGGGCAAGATTGTGGCCGCCTACGATCAATTCGAGAGTCTGTCCGCCGAGAACCGGGGTGCCAAGTGATCGATCTCAACAACGAGTCCGGCGTCGAGGCCGATGAGCTGGGGCTCATCGAGCTGGCACGTTTCGCGCTGGACAAGCTGCGGATCCACCCGCAGGCCGAGCTGTCGATCCTTCTCGTCGACGAGACCACCATGGCGGACTATCACGAGCGGTTCATGGATCTGCCCGGCCCAACCGACGTGATGAGCTTCCCCATGGACGAGCTGCGGGCCCCCCAGGACGACGAGGAGCCGCCGATGGGCCTGCTCGGCGACATCGTGCTGTGCCCCCAGGTGACGGCCCGTCAGGCGCCGGACAACGGGCGCAGCGTCGACGGCGAGGCCGAGTACCTGCTCATCCACGGCCTGCTGCACCTGCTCGGCCACGACCACGCCGAGCCGGAGGAGAAGGCCCTCATGTTCGGACTCAACGACAGGATCATCGCAGCGTGGGATCAGGCCCGCGGTCGGAGCTGAGGCGCAGCCTCGGCCTGACCGACGCCATCGCCATCGGTGTGGCGTCGATGGTGGGGGCCGGAGTCTTCGCAGTGTGGGCTCCCGCAGCGCGCGCCGCAGGAGGCGCCCTGCTCCTCGGGCTTGTGCTCGCGGCCGTGGTGGCGTGGCTCAACGCGACGTCCTCGGCCCAGCTGGCTGCGCAGTATCCGTCAGCCGGCGGCACCTACCTGTACGGGCGGGAGCGGCTGGGGGAGTGGCCCGGCTTCCTGGCAGGGTGGAGCTTCGTGGTCGGCAAGACGGCGTCGGTGGCAGCGATGGCGATGACCCTGGCCGCCTACCTGGCCCCTGAGGGGTGGCGGGTGCCGGTGGCGATCGCGGCTGTGTGGCTGATGGTGGGCGTCAACCTGCTCGGCGTCACCCGGACGGCGAAGGCGGCGCTGGTGTTGGCCGGGCTCGCGATCCTCTCACTCAGCGTGACGTTGGCCCTGGGGTGGTCTGAATCGTCAGGCCCCATCGCTGACCTGGTCACCCTGCCGAGTGGCGCCTCCGGCTGGTACGGCGTCCTCCAGTCCGCGGGCCTGCTGTTCTTCGCCTTCGCCGGCTACGCCCGGGTGGCGACCATGGGTGAGGAGGTCCGCGACCCACGCCGCACCATCGGCCGGGCCATCGTCACGGCGCTGCTGATCGTGCTGGTGCTCTACGCCCTCGTCGGGGTGAGCCTACTGCTGCTCGTGGGCGACGAGGCCCTCGCCGCGTCCACGGCACCGCTGGCACTGCTGGTGGGTGACCACCCCGTCGCGCTGGTTGCGCTGCAGATCGGTGCGGTCGCGGCGGTGGGCGGGGCGTTGCTGGGCCTGTTGTCGGGGATCGGGCGGACGTGGCTGGCGATGTCGCGGGAGGGGGACCTGCCCCGGTTCTTCGACCACACACATCCCCGCACACTGGTGCCGCACCGGATCGAGTTGACGATCGGCGCGGTGCTGACAGTGATCCTGCTGGTCGCAGATC
This sequence comes from Arachnia sp., assembly GCA_035467795.1. Classification (GTDB taxonomy): domain Bacteria; phylum Actinomycetota; class Actinomycetes; order Propionibacteriales; family Propionibacteriaceae; genus Arachnia. Next base: position 19,895 of record DATITN010000273.1, read on the forward strand.
TGCGCGGAGCCATCGGCTTCTCGTCCTTCGGTGTCCTGCTCTACTACTTCGTCGCCAACGTAGCCGCCTTCACGCAGGCCCAGCCGGAGAGGCGCTATGCCCGGGTCTGGCAGGTCCTCGGCGCGGTGCTGTGCCTGATGCTGGTGGTGACGCTGCCGTGGCAGTCGATCGTCGGCGGGTTCCTGGTGCTCGCCGCAGGGGCCGCCTGGCGCCTCGTGACGGTGGCCCGGCTGCGATAGACTCGCCGCGGCACAGCAATCCCCGACCCGAGCGAGTTGAACACCCCACGTGACACAGTCCGAGTGGATAGAACTGGGCATCGCGCTCGCATGCGCACTGGCCGCCTCCATCCTCGCCGCCGTCGAGACGGCGGTGAGTGTCACCACCAAGGCCCGCGCAGAGCGGATGGCGGATCACGATTCGCGAGGGGCCGAGCGGATCAAGCTGATCGCGCAGGACCCAGCGCCGTCGATCAACGCCGTGATGTTCACCCGGATGACGCTCGAGATCACCTCGATCGTCCTGGCGGGCCTCGTGGTGTTCACCCAGTTCCAGATGGACTGGCAGCGCGCGCTGGTCACCATCGGCGTGATGCTGGCGGTGTCGTTCATCCTGTGGGGCGTGGCTCCACGAACCCTCGGCCGGCAGAACCCCGAGCGCACCATGCGGATGTTCGCTCCCCTCGTCTCGGGCCTCACCACGCTCTTCGGTCCTATCGCCCAGTTGATGATCCTCCTCGGAAACGCGCTCACCCCCGGGCGCGGCTACGCCGACGGCCCGTTCGCCACCGAGGCCGAGCTCCGCGACCTCGTCGACATCGCCGAGAAGCAGGAACTCATCGAGGCGGGGGAGTCGAAGATGATCCATTCGGTCTTCGAGCTCGGCGACACGCTGGTCAAGGAGGTCATGGTCCCCCGCACCGACGTGGTCTTCGTCAAGCAGGACACCACCCTGCGCCAGTTGCTGTCGTTGGCTCTGCGCTCCGGGTTCTCCCGTATCCCCGTGGTCGGCACGGACCTCGACGACATCCTCGGCATCATCTATCTCAAGGACGTGTCCAAGCGCGTCTACGACTTCCCGGACTCCGAGCGCCGCGAGACGGTCGCGGAGCTGATGCGGCCCGCCACCTTCTGCCCTGACTCGAAACCGGTCAGCAATCTGCTGCGCGACATGCAGCTCAGTCACTCCCACCTGGTGGTGGTCGTCGACGAGTTCGGCGGCACCGCGGGGCTGGCCACCATCGAGGACATCCTCGAGGAGATCGTCGGCGAGATCGTCGACGAGTACGACCTGGACGCCCCGGTCATCGCGGACCTGGGGGAGGGTCGCTACCGGATCTCGTCGCGCCTCCCGGTGGATGAGTTGGGCGCCCTCTTCGGAGTGGATCTCGACGACGACGACGTCGAGACCGTCGGCGGTCTCATGGCCAAGCAGCTCAACGTGGTGCCCATTCCGGGCGCCCGCACAGTGGTCGGGGACATCGAGCTGATCGCGGACCGCGCCGTCGGCCGGCGCCACCAGATCGGCACCGTCCTTGCCCGACGCCTCACCGAGGCGGACCTCACCCCTACTGAGTCCCCGGAAGGCGACGATGACTGAGCCTGTATACCGATCCGGATTCGCCTGTTTCGTCGGGCGGCCCAACGCCGGCAAATCGACGCTGACCAACGCCCTCGTCGGCCAGAAGATCGCCATCGCCTCCAGCAAGCCGCAGACCACGCGGCACGCCGTGCGCGGGATCGTGACCCGAGACGACGGCCAGCTCATCGTCATCGATACACCTGGCCTGCACCGCCCTCGCACCCTGTTGGGGCAGCGCCTCAACGATCTGGTCTTCCAGACCTGGGGGTCTGTCGACGTGGTGGGCATCTGCCTGCCGTGCGACCAGCGCATCGGGCCAGGCGACAAGTTCATCATCGGTGAGATCGCCAAGCTCCCGCGCAGGCCCATCCTGGTGGCGCTGGCCACGAAGACGGACCTGGTGAGTAAGCATCGGCAGCTGTCGCACCTGGTGGACATCGGTGAGGTGGCCACCGAGCTGGAGATCGAATGGTCCGAGGTGATCCCGTGCTCGGCTACCGAAGGCGATCAGATCGATCTCGTCCGTGACTCGCTCGTCGCGCTGCTCCCCGAAGGTCCGGTCTACTATCCGGACGGCGAGATCACCGACGAGCCCGAGGAGACGCTCATCGCGGAGTTCATCCGCGAGGCCGCGCTGGAGGGCGTGCGCGACGAGCTGCCGCACTCGATCGCCGTGATCATCGATGAGATCCTGCCCCGTCCCGACAGGCCGGAGGACAAGCCTCTGACCGACATCTTCGCCTCCATCGTGGTGGAGCGGGACTCGCAGAAGGGCATCATCATCGGCCACAAGGGCGCCCGCCTCCGCGAGATCGGAACTCAGGCACGCGAACAGATCAACGCCCTGCTCGGCACGCGCGTTCACCTGAATCTGCATGTCAAGGTCCTCAAAGAGTGGCAGCGCGACTCGAAGCACCTCAACCGGCTCGGATTCTGAGGGCAGCGATCAGCCATTCTGCGCGTTTGGCCTGTTAACGGTAACTATTTGATCACGGCGCGGGCGATTCGCGCGCACCGTCATGGGCGGCTCCTAGTATCACGGGCAACAACCATTCCTGGTTGATCGAAAGACAGGAAGGAACCGCACGTGAAGAAGCGTGTCCTCAAGTTCAGCGCGGTGGCCATCGTCAGCGCCCTCACCCTCGCGGCATGCGGCGGCGACACCACCCCCTCCTCGACCGGCGACGCCACCTCGGTGGATGCCGGCTCGTTGGAGACCACCATCAAGGTCCTGGCCCCGTCCTACTCGGACACCTCGAAGGCCGACTGGGATGCGGTCATCGCCGCGTTCAACGAGACCTACCCGGATGTCACCGTCGAGCTCCAGATCGAGGGATGGGACGGGTTCTCCGACAAGGTGTCCGCCCGCATCCAGGCCAACGACTACCCCGACATCCTCAACGACAACGCGTTCGCGGCGTCTGCCGAGGCCGGGATCCTCTACCCCATCGATGAGGTCATGTCCGCTGAGACCCTCGCCTCCATCGAGCCCTCCCTGCTTGCCAACGGCATGGGCACGGACGGCACGCAGTGGGCTGCGCCCGACATCGCGACGGCGCGCATGATGGCCTACAACGTGGACCTGTTCGAGCAGGCCGGCATCGCCGAGCCGCCCAAGACGTGGGCGGAGCTCGAAGAGGCGTCAGCGAAGCTCGTCGCGCTCGGCGGCGACGTCCGCGGATACGGCATGCCGTTGGGCCGTGAAGAGGCGCAGGTGGAGTCATCGCTGTGGCTCTGGGGCGCCGGTGGGGACTGGGCCGACGGCGACGCGTTGAAGGCGGACACGCCTGAGGCGGTCGAGGCCTTCGGTCAGATGAAGAAGATGTTCGAGGCCGGCTACACCCAGGCCAACCTGGAGGACAACCGGATTGACGTGGCCGACCTGTTCCAGGCCGGCAAGCTGGGCATGATGATGGCGCACTCGGCGATCGTCTCCGACGCCCAGGCCAAGGGCATCAACGTCGCACTCGCCCCGATCCCGGCGAAGGAGGGTGGCGACGGCGTTGCGCTCGGCGTGACGGACTTCATCGTCGCGTTCGACAACGGCGACGAGGACCGCAAGGCGGCCACCGCGGCCTTCCTCGACGTGCTCTACTCCGACGAGCTCTACGAGGGCTGGTACAAGGGCACGGGCCTGCTGCCTGTGACCACCTCGATGATCGAGAAGGGGCAGGCGGAGTCCGACGAGATCGGCGCCGCGTTCCTCGAGGCCCTGTCCATCGTCCAGTTCCTGCCTGTCGGCAACCCCACGTGGGATGCCCTCCAGACCGCGCTTCAGGGCTCGGCCTACAAGGTGGGCACCGGCGATCCGGCTGAGGTCCTCAGCGAGATCCAGGCACAGGTCGACGCCCAGGCCTGACCACACCCAGGGCGGGGTGGCACCGTGATCCGGTGCCGCCCCGCTCTCACGGATCCACTGAGGAGGATCTGCAGTGTCACTGACCGCCACGCCCCCGAGCGTGCACACCAGCACGCGTCGTCGGTCGAAGAACTCCGGCCTCAGGGCGACGCTCACGTCCCTTCCCTGGCTACTCCCCACCGTCGTCCTGATCGCGGGCGTGGTCCTCTTCCCTGCGGCGCTCATGATCTACACGTCGTTCTTCAAGTTCAACAACCGCGGCATCAAGCGCAGCCCTGATCCGATCGGCCTCGACAACTACATCGGTCCCGCTGGGGCATTGACCTTCCCGGGCGTCCCGGTGGAGCAGATCCTGCTCAACACCGTCGTGTGGGTCGTCGTAGTCGTCGCCGTCACCGTAGTCCTCTCGCTGCTGCTCGCCCAGTTCCTCAACATCGAGTTCCGCGGCCGCAAGGCGCTGCGACTGTTCATCATCCTCCCGTGGGCCTGCTCCGTGGTCATGACCGCGACCGTCTTCCGCTACGGACTGCAGGAGAACGTGGGCCTGTTCAACCGGCTCATGGTGGACACCGGCATCATCGAAAC
>DATITN010000274.1:0-2918 GCA_035467795.1 Arachnia sp.
CGGGCCTTGTCCGCCTTCCGCGTGGAGCCCTGCAGGGCCAGCAGCTCGGCGTAGATGCCGTCGGTGGTGGCCAACTCCGCGGGGGTGCCGATCTCGTCGATGCGACCGTCGCGCAGCGTCACGATCCTGTCCACCGTCGAGATGGTGGACAGCCGGTGCGCGATGATCAGCGTGGTCCGGCCCTCCATCAGCTCCTCCAACCCGGCCTGCACCGCGCGCTCGGACTTGGTGTCCAGGGAACTGGTGGCCTCGTCGAGGATGAGGATCGGGGCGTCCTTGAGCAGGGCCCGCGCAACGGAGAGCCGCTGCTTCTGCCCGCCGGAGAGCTTGACTCCCCGCTCGCCGATCTCGGTGTCGAAGCCGTTGTGGAGGTGCGAGATGAACGTCATCGCGTTGGCACGCCGCCCCGCAACCGCCAGCTGCTCGTCGGTGACGCCGTCCTGACCGTAGGCCATGTTCTCGCGGATGGTGCCGGAGAAGAGGCTGGCGTCCTGGAACACCACGCCCACCTCGCGCCGGAGCGCCACCGTCGGCACGTCGTCGACCGATTGGCCGTGGACGCGTAGCGCCCCTGAAGTGACCGGGTAGAGCTTCATGATGAGGTTGACCAGCGTGGTCTTGCCGCCGCCGGACTCGCCCACGAACGCGATCCGCTCGCCGCGGTTCACCGTGAGGTCGATGTCCTTGAGGACCAGCCCGTCGGTGCCGTCACCGTCGCCGTAGCCGAAGTCCACGTGGTCGAACTCGATCACCGGATCAGACTCAACCCACTGCACCACGGCCGACGGCGCGGCCTCCAGCGCGTTGTTGGGCTCGTCGGTCTCGTCCATCACCTTGAAGTATTCGCGGCTTCCGGCGACGGCGCGCTGCGTCATGTCCACCCAGTAGCTCATGGAGGTGACGGGCATGCGCGCCATCGTGGTGAGCTGGATGAGGAGGACCATGGTGCCGACGGTGTACTGGCCGTCGGCCGTCTGGTAGAAGATGATGGCGTAGATCCCGAAGAACACCACGTCCAGCGCCCCCCGGCGCCAGAGGTCCATGGTGTGCCAGAACCGTGACTGCTGCCGCGACAATCCGATGGCGTCGCGGTAGTGGCCCTTGAATGACTCCAGCTCGCTCTTCTCGGTGACGAAGCTCTTCACCACCCGCATCTGGCCGATCACCTCGGAGAAGCGGCCGCCGGAAATGTCGTAATGGTCGTTCTTCTGCTTCTCCCACACCTGCCACTTCTTCGACGTCCTGGCCGTCAGCCACACGAAGGTCGGGTAGATGAGGATGAGCAGGATGCTCAGCCACGGCGAGTAGAACGCCGTGATGACCAGCACCGCGATCAGTGTCACCACCGTCGGGAAGAAGCCGTTGCTGAAGGTCTGGAGGAAGTCGGTGATCGACGTGATGGAGCGGTTGAGCCGGGAGATGATGGTGCCGGTCAGCTCGTTGTCGTAGTAGCGCTGCGGGAGGCGCAGCAGCTTGCGGTAGTAGTTGGCCGAGAGGATGGCACGCAGCCGCACGGACATCAGGTCGCCAAAGTAGCCCGAGAAGTTGGTGATCGCTGAGTTGGCAAGGGCGATGATCAACAGCACCACTGCCAGCCACATGAGGTCCGCGACCGTACCCCCGCGACCCTCCGCGATGTCGACCACCGTGTCGGTGGCCCGGGCGATGACGAACGGCGTCAGCAGCGCGGTGGCCGAGGTGGCGATCGCGCCGAGCGTGACGGTGAGGTAGAGGGGCCACAGCTCTTTGGCTGTGGCCATGATGGTGACGATGCTGCGCACGGGGTGACTCCTTCGGGTGGCACTCTACCCGCGTCGACCGGAGCGGCCCACGCCGCGGCTTCCCTCTCAGAGGGTCGGTAGCCAGACGCGCATGGCACCGGAGGCACGGTTGCCCCAGGTGTGGAAGGGGATGGCCCGCGCAGTGACGGCCTCCCCTGTCGGGGTGGGGGTGGAGGGCGCGCCGTAGAGCGGGCCCACCTCCCGCCGTGGGGTCACCGCGATCTCGAGCCCGGCGTCGGACTCCTTGATCGGCGAGCCGGGGTCGACGACGATGTCGTCCAGGCGGATGCCCTCGGGGAGGTCCACCTGCTCGACGCAGTACACCTGGGGGCCGCGCTCGAGCGCGACGCAGCCGCGCACCGAGTCCACGCGGTGGTTGGCCTGCGTCCAGCGGGCGGTCATGGGAAGGTCGAGGACGAGCGGGCCCTCGGCGAGGGTGAGCCTGGCGTAGCCGTCGGCGTCCGGCTGGATGGGCTGCCCGTCGACGGTGGCGGAGTTGGCCCAGCTCGGGATCCGGAGCGCGACGGCGAGGCCGGCCGGGCCGGCGATCTCGACGCGGCCGTCGTCGGGGTAGCTGGTCCGCACCGCGACGGTGCCGCCGCCGAGGGCCTCAGGGACGTCGATCTCGCACGCGGTGTACAGATGGAGCGCCAGTGCGTCGCCGTCGACGGAGGCCACGTAGCCGCTCAGCTGGGCGAAGACGCGGGCGATGTTGGGCGGGCAACAGGCGCAGGCGTACCAGGGGGTGCGTTCGCGGGGCGCGCTCTCCTCCGAGTAGCGGTCTGGGCGCAGCTGCAGAGGATTGGAGTAGAAGAAACGGGTGCCGGTCTCGTCGAGGGACGCGGCCAGTGCGTTGTAGAGCTCGCGCTCGATGGTCTCGGCGTAGCGGGAACCGCCTTCGGCGAGGTACATGCGCCAGTTCCAGTGCAGGTCCGCGATGGTGGCGCAGGTCTCGGCGTAGGCGCGGTCCGACGGGAGCTCGTAGTCGTCGCCGAACGCCTCGTCCCGGTGCCGCGAGCCGAAGGCGCCCGTGATGTACATCTTCCGGTGGTGGGCGCTGTCCCACTGGGCGCGCATCGCGTCGAGCAGCGACTCGTCGCCCTCCTCGAGGACCAGGTCGGTCACTCCGGCATTGAG
>DATITN010000275.1:0-2691 GCA_035467795.1 Arachnia sp.
CCAACAGGTCCTGGGCGCGCTCAAGGCCTTCCTTGAGTGCGTGCTGTCCGTACTCGGCGGCGGCGGAAGCGGATTCCGCGGCGGCCTTCTTCAGCTCTTGTGACTTCTTCACAAGTTCCTCCCTTGTTGTGGCTCGTAATCGAGCAGTTTCTACGCTACCCGCTTGTGGGGTTCATGCACCAGGAGTTGGGGGATTGGGTGGTCGGGTCTGCCGGGAGAGGTCGCGTTTCATAGGCTTCGAGGCCGCTGCGCGGCACATCAGCCAGCGGGAGAGCCGCTTCGCGGGCGTGTGGCTCAACCAGCGGTGCAGGGTGCGGTCAACCGGCGGGGAAGGGCCCGATGCGCGCGCGGGTGGGATCGGGCGGGCGGCTCATCCAACGGAGTAGGCAATAATCGGGCCCGTGAGTTATCTGGTGCTGGGGAACCTGACGTGTGCCGTCCTGCTGGCGATCTCCGGGATGGCGAAGCTGGCCGCCAGGAGCGAGACCCGCGACGCCTTCCAGGCGCTCCGGCTGCCCGGGTGGCTGCGCCGCTCGCCCGCGCCGGCCCTGCTGCCGTGGGGGGAACTGCTGCTGGCCTTGGTGCTGGTGCTGGGGTCCGGCTGGGTGCTCGCCGGGGGAGCGGTGGCGTCGGTGGCGCTGTTCGGCACCTACACCTTCATCATCGCGCGGGCGCTCCGGTTCGACGAGCCGGTGCGCTGCAACTGCTTCGGCGCACTGGGCTCGCACGACGTGTCCCCGCGGACCCTTGCCCGCAACGTCCTCTTCCTGCTGCTGGCCCTGCTCGGTTTCATGGCCGTGATCGCCGGCGAGGACGTCTACGGACTGGGCGCCGACGGCTGGGGCTGGCTGGCGATGTCTGCCCTCAGCGCGCTCGTGGTCACGCTGTCCCTGCTGCCGGCGCCGGGGGCGGGGCGGGCCGGCGGTGGGGAAGCGGGAGCGCTGCACTTCTCGCCCACCCTCAGCCTCCGCCACGTCGACACGCAGCGCGGCGTCAGGTTGAGCGCCTTGGCGTCGAAGCACGACGGGGTGGTGCTCCTCTTCGTCCTGGCCAGCTGCGCGAGCTGCGAGCGGGTCCTGGAGCAGCTTCCGGGGTGGATGGCGGCCAACGGCGGGCGCGTGGTGGTGCCGGTGCGGCCGATGGGCTACGACCTCGACGACCCGAAGTGGGTCCGACTCCAGAACCTGCACGAGGACTGGGGCTCCAACGTCGCGCAGGCCCTGGTCGGCCCCAGCATGCCGTCTGCGGTGCAACTGGACGCGAAGGGTGCCGTGATAGCCACCGCCTCGGGCGAGGCGGAGATCCGGGCCCTGATCCTCGGCGAGGCGGGGGACCAGGCGCCGGCGTCGGCCCAGCCCGCTGCTGGGGCCCCGGCACCCGAGGGTCAGGCGCAATCGACGCCTGAACCCGGCGCCGCTGTCAGGTCTGAGCCCGTCGTCGAGGAGGAGGACGACGGCCTCGAGGACTACGAGCGCCTTCCCATCCCCGACGGCGTCCTGTTGCGCCCCGACGGCGAGCCCGTCACGCTGAGGGCGCTGGCGGGGCAGCAGGCGCAGCTGCTGGTCACCATCAACTGCCTGTGCACCCCGGCCCGGGCCGGGATCGCCAGCATTGAGGAATGGCAGAGCCGGCTGCCGGTGCTAGAGGTGCGGCTGGTGCCGTCCATCCGGCCCCGCTCGGCGGGCACCATCCCGGCGGCGGTGGAGAAGGTGTCGCTGTACGACCACGCCGGCCTCGCGGCGAAGGCCCTCGGAGCCACCGGGCAGGTGGCGGCGGTGCTGCTGGGCGCCGACGGGATGATCGCGGGCGGGCCTGTCACCGGGATCGACGAGGTGGAGCAGTTCGTGGCCGACATCGAGGCCCAGCTCCCCCCGGCGGAGTGACCCGCTTGCCCCGCTCTGACACACTGGACCCGACCACGAAGGCAACGAAAGGACACGCGTGAGCACCGCTACGCTCCACACGAACCACGGTGACATCGTCATCGAGCTCTTCCCCGACCACGCCCCCAAGACCGTCGAGAACTTCGTCGGCCTCGCCACCGGCACCAAGGAGTACGCCGACCCCGCCACGGGGAAGAAGACCACCGGCAACTTCTACGACGGTCTCACCTTCCACCGCGTCATCGACGGATTCATGATCCAGGGCGGCTGCCCGAACGGTGACGGTCGCGGCGGACCGGGCTACCAGTTCGGCGACGAGTTCCACCCCGAGCTGACGTTCAACAAGCCTTACCTGCTGGCCATGGCCAACGCCGGCCCCGGCACCAACGGCTCCCAGTTCTTCATCACCGTGGGCCCCACCCCGCACCTCAACCGTCGCCACACCATCTTCGGTGAGGTGAAGGACGCGGCCAGCCAGAAGGTTGTCGACTCGATCGCCACCACGAAGGTGGGACGGGGTGACACCCCGGTCGAGCCGGTTGTGATCAACTCCGTGACGGTCGCCTGACCTACGTCGTAGAGAACGCCCGCCCGGCTGTGCCCGGGCGGGCGTTTCGCATCCCTCAGTCGTGCTCCACACGATCTGGAGGGTGGAGAACAGGCTGATCGCGGTGTCTTGCGGCAGCTCCTCGACCGGACGAGGATGTCGTCGAGGAAGTCCTCCTCCTCGACGGCGCACGGGATGTGCTCGCAACGATCAGACATTGTTGTGCCGCGATCGTCCCGCCCACCGCGGATTCACAATCCT
>DATITN010000276.1:0-1609 GCA_035467795.1 Arachnia sp.
TCCTGGGATCCGGCGCAGGCACACGTGGGCCACCGCCTCCAGCCCTTCCAGGCCGCCTACGACTCCCTGATCCTCCGCGCCCCCGACGGCTCCTACGAGCCGATGCTCGCCACCGAGTGGGGCTACACCGACGAGACCAACCTGGTGTTCAGCCTCGACCTGCGCACCGACGTCACGTTCTCCGACGGAGCCGCCTTCGATGCCGAGGCCGTCGTGGCCAACATCGACCACTTCAAGACCGAGAACGGCCCGCAGGCCGGCCAGGCCGCCGCCGTCGCCTCCGCCTCCGCCGTCGACGAGGACACCGTGGAGATCACGCTGTCCCAGCCCGACCCCGCCCTCGAGTACTACCTGAGCCAGGCCCTCGGCCTGATGGGCAGCCCCGAGGCGCTCGGCACCGACGAGATCGACCGCACCCCCGTCGGAACCGGCCCCTACGTCATGGACGCCTCGCAGGCCGTCGTCGGCTCGCAGTACGTGTTCACGGCGCGGGAGGACTACTGGAACCCCGAGCTGCAGAAGTGGAACCAGATCACCCTCAAGCTGCTCGCCGACGTGACCTCCCGCGTCAACGGACTGGTCTCCGGGGAGGTGGACGCCACCCTGCTGGACGCCACCACCTACCAGCAGGCCGAGGGCGGCGGGTTCGAGCTCCTCGAGTACGCCACCGACTGGCAGGGACTCCTGCTGTTCGACCGCGACGGCGCGCTGAGCCCGGCGATGGCTGATGTCCGCGTGCGCCAGGCGATCAACTACGCCTTCGACCGTGACGCCCTCCTCCAGGAGATCGGCGGCGGCTTCGGTGAGACCACGAGCCAGGTGTTCGGCCCGGACAGCACGGCCTTCCTGCCGGAGCTCGAGGACTACTACACCTACGATCCCGACAAGGCCCGCGAGCTCCTCGCGGACGCCGGCTACGCCGACGGCCTCACCATCGAGCTGCCGGTCTTCACCCCTGGCGGCGAGACCATCATGACGTTCGTCACGCAGCAGCTGGCCGACATCGGCATCACCGTCACGCAGACCTCGGTTCCGGGAGCCGACTTCCAGGGCCTCCTCGGCCAGGGTAAGTTCCCCGGCTCCTGGTTCAGCCTCTTCCAGGGCCCGTCCTGGGTGGCCTACAGCCAGATGCTCTCCACCGATGCGCTCTACAACCCGTTCGACTCCACCTCCCCGGAAATCGACGCCGCGGTGGAGGAACTTCGATTGGGCGGTGACGAAGCAGCCGAGGCCGCCCAGTCGATCAACCGCTACGTCACGGAGAACGCCTGGTTCGCCCCCTGGTTCCGCCCGTCGCAGCTGTACTTCCTCAACGCGGACAAGGTGACCGCGGTGCCGCAGTCGCAGATGGCCGTCCCGTCCATCTACAACTACTCACCGGCTTCCTGAGCCGCTGACGTGGGGGGCGGCAACCCGCCGTCCCCCACGCCCACCCACCGGGCACCCCCCACCCCTGTCTGCAACGGAGCTGACCCATGCTTTCTATGATCCTGCGGCGCATCGCTTCCGGGGTCGCCGTCCTACTCGTCGTGTCCGTCCTCACGTTCACGATGCTGTACGCGTCGTCCGGCAACATCGCGCGAAACATCCTCGGCGACCAGGCTACTGA
>DATITN010000277.1:0-3069 GCA_035467795.1 Arachnia sp.
GCGGTGTTCGTCGCCAACGACGAGATGGCGTTCGGGCTGATCCGCGCCCTCCACGAGGCGGGGCGGCGGGTGCCGGAGGACGTGTCGGTGGTGGGGTTCGACGCCATCGCGCTGAGCGAGTACGCCTATCCGCCGCTGACGACGGTGCGGCAGAACTTCGACCAGATCGGCCACGCGCTGGTGAGGCTGGTGCTCTCGCAGATCAGGTCGACGGGTGCGATGGCACGCCACGACCGCGTCGTCGTCCCGACGGAGCTGATCGTCCGGGCCACCACCGCCCCGCCGCCCACCCGCTGACGGAGGCGCAGACGCGGTAGGTTCGTGCACGACGAAGGGGACCCAGATGAACAAAGAGACACCGAGGGAAGCACGGCTGGCCGTGCTGATCGACGCCGACAACGCCCGCGCCACCCACATCGACCAACTACTCGTCGAGGTGGCGAAGTACGGCCGCGCGTCCGTCCGGCGCGCCTACGGCGACTGGACGTCGACGCAGCTCACCTCGTGGAAGGCCGAGCTGCTTCAGCACTCGATCCAGCCCATCCAGCAGTTCAGCTACACCACCGGCAAGAACGCCACGGACAGCTCGCTGATCATCGACGCGATGGACCTCCTCCACGCCGGCAACCTCGACGGCTTCTGCCTGGTCTCCAGCGACAGCGACTTCACCCGCCTGGCCGCACGGATCCGCGAGGACGGCAGGATGGTCTACGGCTTCGGTGAGCGCAAGACGCCCAAGCCCTTTGTGGCGGCGTGCGACACCTTCATCTACGTCGAGAACCTGACGACGGCGGCGCCGTCGGTCAACAAGGCGGCGACGGTGACCACCCAGAAGCTCACCACCGACGCGTTCCTGGACAAGCTCCTGGCGGAGGCCGTCAACGCGGCCGCGGGCGACGACAGCTGGGCCAATCTCGGCGTCGTGGGCAGTAACCTGTCGCGCCTGGCGTCGGACTTCGACTCCCGCACCTGGGGCTTCGCCAAGCTCAAGGACCTGTTCGCGGCGCACCCCGGGTACGTGATCCAGTCCAAGCCCAACGAGGTCCTGGTCCAGCCCAAGGCCTGACCAGGGTGGGCGACGCCCTCTCAGGCCGGAGGACCCCACGGGTTGCGGGGCGGCTCGGTGTTGGGGGGCGGCTCCTGCTGCGGCGAGTCCAGGTAGGACGTGTCCCCATAGTCACCGATGGCGCGCGGCGCCTGGGGCGGATGGCCCGGGCCCTGGTGTGGGGCCGGCCATTGCGGGGGCCCTGCGGCAGGAGGCTGGGGGCCGGCCTGGTGCGGGGCCGGCCATTGCGGGGGACCAGCGGCGAGAGGCTGGGTGGGGCGCTTCAGAAGCAGCAAGCCCACCACCATCCCGGCCGCGACAAGCAGCCCAGCCCCTACCCACGGCAGCAGAGCGAGCATCGAGCTGGCCTCATCCGCTGTGGCGACGAGACCCTCTCCCGACAGCATGTCCGACGCGTCGGTCCAGGTCACTGTGGTGCCGTCGACGGTGCTCGATCCGTTGTGGGCGGTGACCTCGCCGGGGAACGTCACCGCCACCCGGAAGTCGCTGAACAGTGCCTCAGCCACCTGCTGCTGGCCACCCGTCGCTGCGCCCAGTTCGGCGCTGGCCATCGTGAACCTGTACTGGCCGTCGGCGTGGATGACGCTGAGGTCCAGGTTCTCGTCGGACAACCCGGCCAGCGGTGCCCCGTCCACCTCGCGGACACATCCGACGTAACCGTCCTGGCGGTACACCGTCACAGTCCCACTTGACCCGTCCTGCTCACAGAAGGTATCCACGGTGGCCGTGTACTCGTCCTGGATGGCGAGGAGCATGGTCAGGTCCACGGTGTCCTGAGCAGAGATGACGATGTCGGCGTCCAGCTTCACACAGCCGCCCAGCATGAACAGCAGTGGGAGAAACGCCATCACGAGGATCCGCCCCCCGGGCTTCGATCTCATGACTTGACGGTAGCCGACCGCCCCGACGATGTCGCCCCCTCGGCGGCCTCCCACCAGTTGAGCACGCGGGTGGCGTAGAACGTCAGCCACGGCGACGGCTCCCCCTTCGGGACGTCGATCTCGAACCACACCTGGCCCTTGTAGCGCCCGCCCTGGAGCCAACGGCCGTCATCGAGCCGCGCCGCCCGGACCAGCTCGATCGCCTCGGCAGCCCTGGGATCCGGAGGCACACCGTCGTACTCCGAGGCCGCCCGCAGGTAGTCCAGCGCGTTGAGGGCGCTGTACACCCACCGGAACGGGTAGGCGAAGTAGCCCACCCACTCCCCCACCCGCTCGCCGGTGCTCAGCTTGTACATCAGCCGGCGTTCCAGCAGGTACTCCTGCGCCCGGTGGCGTGCGGCCTTGAGCCTTGCGTCTCCGCCGGCCGCCTGTTCGTACCAGAGGATGCCCTTCAGTGAGTTCAGGGTGGAGTGGAAGGAGGACCGCGTCGACCCCTCGATCCATTCGCAGTTCCAGCCCCCGTCTGCCTGTTGATGGGCCGGGAACCATTCGGCGATCCCGCTCACGTCGGCCCCCAGCCAGGCGCCGTTGGCCAGGGTGAACGCGTTGATGCAGCAGTCCACCTCGCCGCCCCAGTAGGGCAGGTCGTCGTACTCCCAGCGGCTGTTGGCCGCCAGCTTCTCGGCGGTCCCCGCCAGCGCCGAGGCGTCCAGACCCCACTCCCGCAGCGTGTTCAGCGTCCAGGTGGTGGCGGTGTACGGCTGGCCCTGGTCGTCGTCGGGGTGGTTGAGCGCTCGCGGGTCCGCCCGGGTGGGGAAGTACGCCCCGCCGGCCCACTGCCCGTCATCGTCCTGGAGTGAAAGGAGGCGCGCGCCCATCCCGCTGGTGGCGATCTGGGCGCGCGTGGCCCGCCAGACGGCTTCGGGTTCGCCGAGGAGGTCGCGCTGGACCTGCCAGCGCAGCGCGGGGTCGGTGTCGAGCAGCCAGTCGATGAGTTCGGGGTCGTGAGGCATGGCGCGAGCCTAGGCGCCTCTACCGGGCACGACACGCCGTGGCGACCGAACCTCGACGACGACTGCGGCACTGAGGGCGCACGCAGGCGGCGTGTCGTGCCCGAGGGGT
>DATITN010000278.1:0-30414 GCA_035467795.1 Arachnia sp.
CGCTGCTGACCGGTCAGATGCTCAGTCGGGGTGATGGTGATCTCGCGGTAGCGGGCGGTGGTGATGCCGCTGCGCCGGATTCTCACCCGCTCGTCCCGGACGACGGCGGCGACCTGGCCCTCGCTGGTGCGCAGCGCCCACTCGTCGCGCTCGCAGTGAAGAGCGGCCAACGGGCCCAGAACCCCCCGCCGCGTGAGCGGCCGGATAAGGCGGGCGTAGTGCTCCGGCAGGTCCCCGGAGGCGCCGAGCGGCTCCACCTGCTCAGCGGGGAGGTGGGGAGCCCAGCCCTGCGCCGCGAGATACCACTCCCCCGTGCCCTCGATCACCCTGTGCGCCACGATCACCCCCGCACGCAGCAGACGGGCGTCGTCGACGTCCAGGACGGTGACGTCCATGGTGTAGGACGCGGCCGGCCTGCGCAGGATCCTCGGTAGGCCCACCGCCTCCGAGGTCAGCCGCGGCGGATCCGAACTGAAGGGGGCCTCCAGCCTGAGCACGGAGCGACGCTTCTTAGCCATGCGCCAACCCTAGTGGCGGCGAAGGCCTCACGCCTTCTTCGCGGTGCGGGCGGCGGGCTTCCTGGCCGCGGTCTTCGCGGCGGGCTTCTTGGCCGCCGGGGCCCGCTTCGGGGCGGGCTTCTTCGCGGGTCCCTTCGCCCGCTTCTCTGCGATCATCTCGAACGCGCGCTCGGGGGTGATCGCCTCCGCGTCATCGTCGCGGCGCAGGGTGGCGTTGGTCTCCCCGTCGGTGACGTAGGGACCGAACCGGCCCGACTTGAGCACCACGGGCTTGCCGGAGACCGGATCCGAGCCGAATTCCTTCAGGGGCGCCGCCGCGGCGGCACGTCCACGGGTCTTGGGCTGGGCGTAGATGGCGAGGGCCTCCTCCAGCGTGATGCCGAAGATCTGTTCCTCGGTGGCCAGCGAGCGGGAGTCCGTGCCGCGCTTGAGGTAGGGCCCGTAGCGGCCGTTCTGGGCGGTGATCTCCACGCCGTCGGCGTCCGCACCCACCACGCGGGGCAGGCTCATCAGCTTCAAGGCCGTGGGGAGGTCCATGGAGTCCAGCGACATGGACTGGAACAGCGAACCCGTGCGCGGCTTGGCGGACTTGGGGGCGTCCTCCGGAAGGACCTCGGTGACGTAGGGGCCGTAGCGTCCGTTCTTGGCCACGATCATGTTCCCGGAGGCCTCGTCGACGCCCAGCTCGCGCTCCTCGTCGAGTGGCCTGCTCAGCAGTTCCTCCGCCACCTCGACGGTCAGACCGTCCGGAGGCAGGTCGTCGGGGACGTTGGCCCGACGGCCGTCCGACGACTCGACATAGGTGCCGTAGCGGCCAACCCGCACGTCGATGCCCGAGTCACGCAACGGGAACGTGGACAGTGCACGGGCGTCGATCTCCCCCAGCTCGGTCACCAGCGTCTCCAGGCCGTGGTGCGCGCTGCCCTCAGGCCCGCGGTAGAACTCGGAGAGCACCGTCAGTCGCTTGGCCTTGCCAGAGGCGATCTCGTCGAGCTGATCCTCGAGCTGCGCGGTGAAGGCGTAGTCCACCAACTCGGAGAAGTGCTCCTCCAGAAGCCTGGTGACGGCGAACGCCAGCCACGTCGGCACCAGCGCGGAGCCCTTCTTGAAGACGTAATCGCGCGCCGTGATGGTGCGGATGATTGAGGCATAGGTGGAGGGGCGGCCGATCTCCAACTCCTCCAGCTTCGCCACCAGCGACGGCTCGGTGTAGCGCGCGGGCGGACGCGTCTCGTGGCCCGCCGCCTCCACCCTGGCGACCTCCAACGCCTGACCCTGCGTCAGGATCGGGAGGCGCGTCTGCTGATCGTCGGAGGCGGACTCGTCGTCGACCCCCTGCACATAGGCCTTGAGGAAGCCGGGGAAGGTGATGGTCCGCCCCGACGCCACCAGACCACCGGTGGTCACCTCAGAGCCTCCCACCACGGTGGGGGCGAAGGACGCGTCGATGCGGATGGTGAGCGACTCGCCCTTGGCATCGGCCATCTGGGAAGCCAGGGTGCGGCGCCAGATGAGCTGATACAGGCGGAAGGTGTCCCCGACGAGGCCGGTCTGGTCCGGGTGGCGGAACGTGTCGCCTGCGGGACGAATGGCCTCGTGGGCCTCCTGGGCGTTCTTGACCTTCGAGGTGTAGACGCGGGGCTGTGCGGGGAGGTACCTCTCGCCGAAGAGCTCCTTGACCTGGCTGCGCGCGGCCGCGATGGCCTGCCCTGCCAGCGTCACGGAGTCCGTTCGCATATAGGTGATGAAGCCCTTCTCGTAGAGCTCCTGGGCCACCGACATCGCGCGCTGGGCCGTGAACCCGAGCTTGCGGCCGGCCTCCTGCTGCAGCGTGGTGGTGCGGAACGGCTCGTACGGCTTGCGCGTGTAGGGCTTCGCCTCAACCGCCCCCACCGTGACGTCCGAGGCGCGAAGCGCGTCCGCCAGGGCCCGGGCGGACGCCTCGTCCATGACGAGGACGTCCTGGGCCGTCAGCCGGCCATCCGCGTCGAAGTCGCGGCCCTGGGCCACCCGCACTCCCCCGACCGTGGCGACCCGGGCCGGGAAGTTGCGCGGGTCCGCGTCCGGACCGGCGTCGAGGTGGGTGTCGAGGTCCCAGTAGGACGCGGGAACGAACGCGATGCGCTCCCGCTCCCGATCGACGACGAGCCGGGTGGCCACCGACTGCACGCGGCCCGCCGAGAGCCTCGGCATGACCTTCTTCCACAGCACGGGCGAGACCTCGTAGCCGTAGAGCCGGTCCAGGATGCGGCGGGTCTCCTGAGCGTCGACCAGGTCGACGTCGAGCTCCCGGGGATTGGTGACGGCCTCCTCGATGGCGGACCTGGTGATCTCGTGGAACACCATCCGCTTGACCGGAACCTTCGGCTTCAGCTCATCCATGAGGTGCCACGCGATGGCCTCGCCCTCGCGGTCACCGTCGGTAGCCAGCAGGAGTTCATCGACTCCGGCGAGCTTGGCCTTCAGGTCCTTCATGGTGGAGCGCTTGTCCGGCGAGACCACGTAGATGGCCCGGAAGTCGTTGTCCACATCCACGCCGGTGCGCGCCCACTTCTCTCCCTTGTACTTGGCGGGCACCTCGGCGGCCGACGTGGGGAGGTCGCGGACGTGACCTCGGCTGGACTCGACGATGTAGTCGGAGCCGAGGAAACCGGCGATCTTCGTCGCCTTCGTCGGCGACTCGACGATCACGAGACGCTTGGCAGCCATGGGTGATTCAGCCCTCCGGTCGGGAAACTCTCCGAACAATAGCCTGTGCTGTCAACGTGGCCCGAGCCTCAGGTGTCGCGGCGGGGCCGTCAGCCGCCCGGGGGCTGCCCGCCGTCGAGACGCAGCAGCTGGTCCAGCAGCGCGGCGCGCACCTCGGGCACGACGGCCGCGGCCAGCTCGGCGGCGTCCAGATCCAGCACCTGCGCCACGGCGCTGATCACCTGACCCACCGTCAGGTCGCCGTCGAGCGCCCCCAGGACAGCGGACAGGGCCGTGTCCGCCTTGATCGCCCGGCGGAGCCCACCACGCTGCCGGAAGACGATGTGCTCGGGATGCTCCGACCCCGGCGAACCGATGGTCTCCTGGTCAACACCGACCAGCCGGGGGGAGGTCTCGAGGAGTTCGCCGAGCGGGAGTGTCGCGGCGGTGACCGCCTCGGCGTGGTGGGCGAACACGTCGCCGACCGGCTGGGCGACGGCGTGTGGCCAGCTCTCGCACCGCACGTGCGGCTCGGCACGCTCCGCGCGGGTCACGAGGATCCAGCCCATGCCGACGGCCCTGATGCCGAGCCTCTGGAAGTAGTCCAGCCACTCGTCGTAGGCCGCGCGCCACCGGGGCGAGCCGGACAGCCCCGCGTCGATCAGCCACATCTCGATGTAGGAGAAGATGTCGAGGCGCTCGCGCTCGATCACCCAGGCGTCGCACCCCTCCGGCACCCACCCGGCCAGCCGTTCCTCCCAGGAGTCTCCGAGGATGGCCCAGTTGGTCAGCAGCTGGAGGCTGCCTCCGAGGTTGAGGTGCGCAGCAGCCCCACGGACCAGTTGCTCCACCAGCGAGTCACCCTCGAAGTTGGTCTCCCGGTACGCCAGGGTGCTGGCCTCCTCCCGAGGTGGGCTCATCACGAACGGCGGATTGGACACGATGAGGTCGAAGCGGTCGCCGGCCACCGGCTCGTACAGCGAACCCTGAAGGACTTCCACCGCGACCTCGTTGAGAGCGGCGGTGAGGCGGGCAAGCTCGAGGGCCCGGACGTTCACGTCGGTGGCCACCACGCGTGAGGCGTGCCGGGCCAGATGGAGGGACTGGACCGCGCACCCCGTACCCAGGTCCAGGGCGGAGCCGACCCTGTGGCGCATCGTGAGCTGGGCCAGCGTGGTTGACGCAGGCGAGACGCCGAGTACATAGTCCGGCCGGGTGGGCTCGGTCCGCCCATCCATTCCGGGCGTCGGATCGGCCACGATCCACCCCGTCGCCCCGTCATCGGGCGAACCGTAGGGCCGGACGTCGACGACCGCCCTGATGCCGTCCGCATCGCGCGCTACGTACCCGGCGTCCATTAGCGCCCTCAGGTCCAGCGCGGCGCCCACCTGCGGCTCCGGAAGGACCTGTTGGAGGATGAACAACCTGATCAGCGTGGCCAGGGGGTCCGTGGCCTCGCCCAGGGCCACGTCGGCCGGCACCGTGCAGTTCCGGCTGAGACCGGCCTGCCCCTCCTCGCCGATCCTGCCCAGGACGGCGTCGACGGTGAATCGGGCCGCCCGCAGGCTGGAACGGAGCGCAGCGGCGTCGAGAGGCATGCCGCCATCCTAGGGAACCACTCGTGAGCCCCGCTCACGCCATCGGCTGGAGCTCTCGTCGAGGCCGGGTGGCCCGGGGCCGCAGCGCAGGCCTCGTCCGCCTGGTGTCCTC
Organism: Arachnia sp.; assembly: GCA_035467795.1. GTDB lineage: Bacteria > Actinomycetota > Actinomycetes > Propionibacteriales > Propionibacteriaceae > Arachnia. Next base: position 4,917 of record DATITN010000278.1, read on the forward strand.
CAACCCCTCCCGGAGGCCGATGAAGGCCACCGCCGCGTACGCCAGTGCCGCCCCGGTGACAGTCGCCCCTGCGGCGTTGATCCACCGGCCTGTAGCCACAGCAACCCCCACCGACACGACGCACCAGAGCGTCATCACCCAGATGGAGAGGACCGCCCAGGCCGGGGCCGCCGTGCGGCCGCTCACCTTGGGAGTTCGACCGAACGGGATGCGCTTGCCGGTCAGGCCCTGGTGGATGGACTTGAACACCCCGGCCAGGTGCACCGGGACCAGCATCAGGTTCAGCGCAAACACCCGACCCATGTCGGTGGCCCGGTAGCCGCTCAGCACGAGGTCGCGGGCGTAGAGCACGAAGTAGGGCGCCGACAGCAGCGGGAGCCAGAGGCTGCGCAACTCGTCGCCGCCCAGCGGGAGGAACAGGAGGGCCAGGAGCCCGAGGCTTCCCGTGGCGATCGAGGTGAGGTAGTGCATCCTGATCAGGAAAGCGGGCACCGCCAGCCGTTCGAAGGGCCCGGCGAGCAGCCGTCGTAGCGCCTTGGGGGCGATGAGCAGCCCTCCGTTCGCCCATCGGCTGCGCTGAATGGCCAGCGAACCGAAGTCCGGCGGGGTGGCGCTCCAAGCGAGCCGCTGGGGGACGTTGTGGAGGTCCCATCCACGCTCGGCGAGGTCCAAGGTGGACTCTGTGTCCTCGATCACGGTCCGGTCCTGGATGTAGCGGGCGATGGTGTGGCCGCGCTCGGTGTCCTCGGCCCGGATGTCCATCAGCGCCCCCTTGCGCAGCAGGGCGTTGGCTCCCACCCAGAACGTCGCCCCGCACCACGTGAACCCCTGGTGCACGATGTATTGGATGTCGGTGGTGGCGCCGGCGATCCGCTCCAGCAGTCCGGTTGCCCCGGGGATGGCGGTGTACGGGGTCTGGACCACTGCCAACCGCTCATTGCCGGGTGTGGCCAACGTGGCGGACAGGCGGAGCGCATACTCCGGGTCGAGCAGGCTGTCCGCGTCCAGCGTGAGGACGAAGGAGGCGTCCGGGACCAGCAGGCCCCGGCCTGCCTCGGCGCGTTCCAGCCACAGGCCCTCGGGCCCTTCGACCTCCCTGACGTGGGAGCCGAGGAGTTCGATGTAGGCGTTGAGGTTGGCCGCCTTGTTGGGCTCGTGGGTGAGGTTGACGTAGCGCTTTCGCTGGAAGGCGGACACCTCACATGTGTAGGCCTCCAGAAGCCGGCCGAACTCGCGCAGGATCCCGGCCCTGGACCAGCCGCTGGGATCCTGGTTGGTCAGCAACCGGAGGCGCTCCTCCAGGAGTTGGGCCTGCCGCCGCCAGGTCACCTCCACGAAGTGAGCGTCGGTGTGGTCCGCGATCACCTCCATCGCGGCCCGGTGGCGCGCCCAGCTGGCGAGCGAGTCCAGGGTGCGCAGCAGTGCCCCGGGCCCGTGCGGCTCCTCACCCTCCGAGGCGAGAAAGCTGGTGTGCCCGGCCAAGACGATTCCCCGCGCTTCTGTCAGCGTGGCGGCAACCTCCTCTGGGACGCGCAGCCCGGCGGCGAGCAACTCCTGGCTCTCGGCGTCGGAGGGGTGGGGCGGGTCATCGAGGAGCAGCGCCACCCGCAGGTTGGGGTGGTGCTGGAACACGGCCGAGGTGAGGGTCTGGCGGATGGTCCGTTCATCCTCCTTGAACGAGGGCACCAGAACGACGATGGGCTCGGCGTCCTCCCAGCGCTCCTCGATGAGTGCGCCGAAGGACGGGGCCTCGTGGGCCCGCGTCCGGAACAGGTAGCCGAGTCGCGAGACCTGGTAGACCACGTTGCCGGACACCAGCACGGTCAGCACCACCACCAGTGCGCCGAGCCTCAGAACGGTGAGCACCCTCCAGTCGTCGGCGTGTGCCACCGCGAGCAGGTCAAGGCCGAGCATGACCGCGGCCACCGCGGTGAGCGCCATCATGGACACGGTGAGGAGGACCTCGCCGCGTGCATCCGGGCGCGGCGAATCGGGTTGGGGAGCCATGGGGACCTTCGTGGGGGGTAGGGGTCAGCGGGGCGGGGGTCGAGTCACCCCAACGCAGGATCCCGGCCCGCCCGCTCTCCCCACAGCCCTCCAAAGTCTGGGCATTTCCGCCGTGGCGCCACTCTCACCCAGCCGACCAGCCACCTGAAGGGTCCGCCCCATCCACCCCGTCGGCCAGTCCCAGACCCCCGAACGTCCAGCTCACCAGGTGTCCTGCGTCAGGGGTTCGTTGATGGGTGCCGGTGTCCCAGCGGATGGATCGCAAGGCCGACGAGCGAAGTAGCACCTGGTCGTTCGTCGAGCGAGGAGAACGCGGTGAGGCGCCGCTGGGGCGCCGGGAATCGCAGCGAACTCCTGACGCAGGACACTATGCGCCGGCGGCCCGGCGCGTCACGAGACGGAGTCTGTGGCTCCCTGCCAGAGGTTGACGCCCTCGACGCCTGCGTGCCGGTCGATGGCAGCCAGTTCGTCGGCAGTGAAGTCCATCGCCGCCAGGGCGGAGAGGTTGTCGTCGAGCTGCCGCACGGACGAGGCGCCGAGGACCACAGAGGTGACCGACGCGTCACCCTGGTCTCGCAGCGCCCAGGCGATGGCCATCTGAGCCAGGCTCTGACCGCGACCCTGCGCAATGTGATTGAGGTCCCGAAGATGGGCGATGTTGTCGTCGGAGAGCAGGTCGGAGCCCAGCGACTTGCCCTGCGCGGCCCGCGAGTCTGCGGGGATGCCGTCAAGGTAGCGGTCGGTCAGCATGCCCTGCGCCAACGGCGAGAACGCGATGACGCCCATGCCCGCGTCCCGACAAGCCTCCAGGAGCGAAGGCTCGCCCTCCTCCACCCACCGGTTGAGCACCGAGTATGACGGTTGATGGATCACCAGGGGCGTGCCGAGGGCGCGGGCGATCTCCTGGGCCCTCGCTGTGAGCGCCGCCGAGTAGGACGAGATCCCCGCATACAACGCCTTGCCGGAGCGCACGGCCTGATCCAGCGCGGCCATCGTCTCCTCAAGGGGTGTCTCCGGATCCGGGCGGTGGTGGTAGAAGATGTCCACATAATCCAGCCGCATGCGCCGCAGCGAGTCGTCCAGCGAGCTCAGCAGGTACTTCCGGGAGCCGCCGAAGCCGTAGGGGCCGGGCCACATGTCCCACCCGGCCTTAGACGAGATCACGAGTTCGTGCCGGTACGGGGTGAAGTCCTCCGTCATGATCCGGCCGAAGTTGGTCTCCGACGCGCCGTAGGGAGGTCCGTAGTTGTTGGCGAGATCGAAGTGCGTCACCCCGCGGTCGAAGGCCCGGCGCAGAATGTCGCGCTGTGTCTGGAGGGGTTTGTCGTCGCCGAAGTTGTGCCAGAGCCCCAATGAAATGGCGGGAAGCTTGAGCCCCGAAGTCCCGAGGCGGCGGTACGGCATGGACGTGTAGCGGTCATCCGCGGCGATGTAGGTCATGCCTGGCACTGTATCGCCGCGAGGCTGGGCGCGAGGGTGCCGCGGGTCTGCTCCCAGCCACGCTTCAGCCGAACGTGCTGCCCTCACGTGCCGGCAGTGGCGAACCTCACCAGCTCGCCCGGCATCCCCGGCAGTGGCGGCGCCAGCCCGGCCCGGATCCCTATCTCCACCACGATGGAGCGGCCCTCGCCTCGCACGTGGCACACGGCGAGGTCCGCCTCGTTGCGCGCGGCTGCCTCCTCCGCGGCACGGCACGGTAGCTGGCCCGACACGGCGGCGCTGACGGCCGCGAGCGCCGCCAGCTCGGCCGAGTGCTCCGCCCTCCGTGCGATGAAGAGCCACTGGATGAGCACCGCTGCGGCCATGAAGGTGCTGACCAGGACGAGGCAGAGGCCGGCCACCAGCACCGACCCGGCAGCCCCCCGGTCGTCGCGGCGGCGCATCACGGACCGGCCCCGGGTTCGTATGCCGCCCAGGAGGTGGCGGCGACCTCGACAGGCCCGATACCGGGCACCGCCACGGCCATCGTCACAGTGGCAGTCACGCCGTCGCTCCCCCGCAACACATCGATCACCGCGCCCTCGGGAGCCCGCGTGCGCGCTTCGCGGAGGGCCACCTCGTCGGATCTCGCCGCCTGGCGGGCAAGCTGCGCGCTCGATTCGGAGACCGTGGCCTGCGCCACGCCCAGCAGCGAGAGCCCTGCGAGGCTGGTGGCCAGGATGGCCACCGTGAGGAAGCCGATGGCGAGCTCGACGGTGACCATGGCGCGCTCACCCCGCCGGGATCTTCGCATGCTGGTCATGGGAGCCGGGCTCAGCCCTTGGCCATGTGGGTGAAGACGTTGACCACCCAGTCGAACAGCGTCTTGTAGAACTGGTTGTCGCCGAAGATGCGCAGCAGCACCAGGGCGACGGTGGCCGCGGCGAGGAGCCCGAGCGCGTACTCGACGGTGGTGAGTCCGCGCTGGGCGAGGGTTAGGGCCCGGGCCGAGCGCGTGGGAACGAGGTGAGCCATGGGAGGCGTCCTTTCGGTGCGCCGGCTGCCTGTCAGCCGGTCACTGCCTTGTTCGGAAGCAGCCTCCGGCGTTTCCCGGGCACGGACGCGGGGTGTGGACGGCGTCAGCGGACAACACCGATGCCTGTGCACAACGGGAGGCCGTCCTCAGCCGAGGATGAGGCGAAGGAGCTCAGCGGCGTCAGGCTTGTTGAGGACCTGGTTGGCGTTTCCACACTTGGGCGAAACGACGCAGGAGGGGCAGCCGGACTCGCAGGCGCACCGCAACAGCCTGTCCAGGGTGGCCCGCAGCCAGTCCTCCGCGACGTCGAACCCGCGATGGGCGAAGCCCGCCCCGCCTGCCATGCCGTCGTGGACGAACACCGTGGCCAGGCCCGTGTCGGGGTGGAGGGCTGTGCTGACTCCTCCGATGTCCCACCGGTCGCAGGGCGCGAAGGCGGGCAGGAGCCCGATGGCCGTGTGTTCCATGGCGTGGACGGCGGCGCCAGTCTGCAACTCTGCCCAGCCGAGCCGCGTGGCCACGAGCGGAGGCACGGTCCACCACACGGCCTGGGTGGTCATTCTGTGCTGGGGAAGATCCAGGGGTGTCGAGTCCCATACCTCGTGGGTGATCTCGTCGCGACGGAGGTAGCCGACCACCTGGGAGTCCAACCGCACGTCTCCGCGCGACACATAGGTGGTTCCCAGGGCGCGACGCTCCACCTCGGCGACGATCTGGATGTCGAACGACGCCTGGGCCTGCGTGTAATAGGTGGGTCTGGCCTGGACGACCAGCGCCTGATGCTCCTCCAGATCCAGTTCTTCGACCGTGAACGCCTCGCCCTGGTGCAGGTAGACCGCCCCCGGATGGACGGTGTGATCTGCGGCTGCAACGTCGATGACGCCGACGACACGGCCGGTGTGACGTTCGATGATGTCTACCGGACGCTGTGCCGTGGCGCGCAGGTTGATGAAGTCCACGGCCCGATCCGGGCGGGTCCAGTAGAAGCGGTCCCTCCGGTGCCGCAGCACGCCCTGGTCCGCGAGGGCGCGGGCAAGCGCCGGGGCGGTGGGCCCGAACCACTGCTCGTCGGCGTCCGAGAGAGGGAGCTCCTGCGCCGCGGCCGCGAGGTGGGGCCCCAGCACCCGTGGGTTCTCCGGGTGGAGCACAGCCCGCTCCACCGGGGCGTCGAATACGAGCTCCGGATGCTCCAAGAGGTAGGCGTCGAGCGGATCCTCGCGGGCCAGAAGGACGACGAGGGCATCCTGACCGCGCCTGCCCGCCCGGCCCGCCTGCTGCCAGAACGACGACAGCTTGCCCGGGTAGCCCGACACCAGCACCGCGTCCATGCCTGCCACATCAACCCCGAGCTCCAGGGCGTTGGTGCTGGCGAGGCCTCGCAGCTCGCCCGATTGAAGGTCCGACTCCAACGTCCGGCGATCCGCGGCGAGGTAGCCGCCCCGGTAGGACGCGATCCTGGTGGGTTCGCGCGATTGCTCCTGCGCGGCCAGCGACACCAGCTCCGCCCCCTGCCTGGAGGCGACGAACGCGATGGTCTGCGCCTCGTGGTCCGTCAGTTGCGCCAGGAGCTCCGCGGTGTCTGCTCGGAGCGACGACCCTGGACGCCAGAGCACAGCGGTCCTGCGGCCGCTCGGGGAGGAGTCCTGCCCGATGACCTCGACGCACTCGGCGCCGATGAGAGTCTCCGCGAACGCTCCCGCATTGGGGGCGGTGGCGGAGGACAGCGCCACCACCGGGTCCGCGCCGTACTGGGCCGCCAGCCGCCGGAGCCGCCTGATCACCTGTGCGACGTGGGCGCCGAAGACGCCCTGATAGCGGTGCGCCTCGTCCACGACGATGTAGCGCAGCGAGCCGAGGAACGAGGCCCATCGCTGATGGTTGGGCAGGACGGAGAAGTGCAGCATGTCAGGGTTGGTCAGGACGAAGTCCGCGTGGTCACGCGCGAACCGGCGCTCCGCCACGTCTGAGTCCCCGTCAAGGGCGCTGATCCGCCACCGAGCCGGCCCCAGCGAGGCGGCGGCCCGGGCCTGATCGTGTGCCAGCGCCTTGGTGGGAGCCAGATACAGGGCGGTGTGCCGCGCCCCGGTGAGCCGCGCCCGGGTGGAGTCAACCGCGACGCCGAGCCGGCCTTCCGCGGTGGCGGCGACGATGGGCAGCAGATACCCGAGCGTCTTGCCTGACCCCGTCGGGGTGCACACGATGGCGTGCCTGCCGGCGAACAGCGCCTCGGCGAACTGGCTCTGGTGGCGCCATGGAGCCGGGATGCCGGCCTCCGCGATGCGGGAGACAGCCGCCGGCGAGATCCACTCGGGCCAGGGTGCCGTGCAGCCTGGTATCGGTTCTCGGTGCCGAACCGCCACCGCCTCGTCCCGGCCGAGCACCCAGTCGTACTTCACACCCCCACTGTGCCAGCGCCCTCCGACAATCCCTCATTTCCCGGACAGGCCCGACCCTGGCTCCGGCCCGCCGGGCGGGAGTACAGTGAAAGTGAGCAAGGAGGCGGGGACGATGCGCCGGTCACTGGACCTGTGCGGGCCCGTCCACCATCGGGCAAGTCCCGGGGCGGCCGGGCTTTTGATGGTCGCCCTTGCGCTCGTCAGTTGCGGGGTGCCGCCGGACATCCCTGCCGGCCCAACCCCCACACCCTCCAGCCAGACCACTTCAGCCCCGCCCGCGTCGCGCACCCCGACGCCGTCAGCGCCGGTTGAGTCCCCCACCACAACTCCGGCCGACACCCTGCCCACGACGCCCATCCCACCGGCCACCAGCACGGCGGCGAGCACCGCGACACCGACCCCGAGGACGTCCTCCAACCCCCCAGCGCCGAGGACATCCACCCCCGCCCCTGCTTCGACCCGGCCACCGATACCCACCGCTACCAGCAGCAGCCCCACCGCACCCGCCTCATGGCTCGTCCAGCTGTGGGCGGGGATGGACATCGAGGCCTTCCCCACTGAGCGGAAGGTGGTGGCGCTGACCTTCGACGGCGGCGCCTCGGCCCAGGGGGTCGGGTCCATCCTGGACACGCTCGCCGCGCGCGACGTGGCTGCCACGTTCTTCGTCACCGGCGCCTTTGCCCGCGCCTATCCGCAGCACGTGACCGCAATCGACCGCGCCGGCCACCCGGTGGGCAATCACAGCAACACGCACCCCTACTTCACGCAGATCACCAACGAGGCGATCCGGGCGGAGTTGGCAGCCGCGGAGCGGGACATCTCCGCACTGACCGGCGCCACGACGAAGCCCCTGTTCCGGTTCCCGTTCGGTGACGTGGCCCCCCTCGACATCCGTGTGGTCAACGAGGCCGGGTACATCCCGATTCGCTGGACGGTGGACACCCTTGGCTGGAAGGGCACCAGCGAGGGGATCACCACCGCCATCATCCGCCAGCGGATCCTGGATCGGCTGCGCCCCGGGCAGATCGTGCTGATGCACGTGGGGGCCAATCCGTACGACAATTCGACCCTGGACGCTGACGCGCTTCCCGGCATCATCGAGGACCTCCGGGCCCGTGGCTACAGCTTCACCACGGTGCCGGACCTCCTGGACGACGGCCGCTGAACTCAGCCGAAGAAGCTCTGCATCAGGCTCGCGATGATCGGCACCACCCCCACCGCCATGAACGCCGGGAGGAAGCAGGCCATCAGCGGCACCACAGACCTCACTCCGACGGTCCGGGCGCGCCGTGCCGCGGCGTCCCTGTGCTCCTGGCGAGCGTCCTCCGCGTGGTCTCGGAGGACCCCCGCCAGAGCGGTGCCGGCGTGCTCCGCCCTGATGACGTCCACCGCCACGCGCCCCCACACCGGGTGAGATCTCAGGCTCTCCCATGCGGCGGGGCCTGCTCTCCCCAGGGCGAGCTGGGCGGCGACCTCCTGCAGCAGGCGTCGGGTGGCCGACGGCGACACCCTCGCCACCTCGCCGACCGCATGGGCGGTGGGGAGACCTGCATCCATGCAGACCGCCAGAAAGTCGAGTGCGTCCGGCAGCTCACGGGTGAGCATGGACCAGTCCGGCCTCGGTGCGGCGAACCCGAGGCCCAGCGTCGCCACAAGAGCCACGCCGCCACCCAGGACCAACCCGGACCAGCCCTCCACCACCAGCGCCGCCAGGAGCCCCGCCGTTGCGCCGAAAGCCACCCGCTGCCCCGCGGGGGGCGCTCCCGCGCGCCCCGGGAGGTCGAGGAGCGGCTCGGCACGCCGGCCACCCTGCAGGCTGACAAGGCGGCCCGCCGGGAAGGGCACCACCATCCACGCGGCGATCGCGACCACAGCTGCGGCCAGCGCGACGCTACTCATCGACGCCCCCGGGCCTGCCGGGCGCCGGTCCTGGCCAGCCTGTCCACCCAGATCACGCCGGCAGAGGTGAGCGCCACCCCGGACAGCACGAGCCACTGTCCCAGCGGCTCGGTGAGCAGATAGTCCAGCGTGTTGACGCCCGAGACCAGCCCCAAACCCAGAGCCAGGAACGGGAGAGTCGCCATGATGTGGCCGCTGGTGCGCGCCGCCGACAGCTCCGTCGCCACCACTGCGTCGAGTTGGCGCTGCCGCCGCAAGGTCTCCGCGACCCGCCCCAACACGTCCGCGATGGGGGCTCCGGTGCGCTCGCTCAGCTGCCAGGCTGCGGCCACGGCACGCAACCCGGCCCGCCCAGGACCATCAGCCGCCCGCTCCAGCTCGCGCCCCACGTCTGAGCCCAGCCGGGCGGCGGCAGCGGCCGAGGCCAGGATGGAGAAGTCCCTGGCGCCCTCCGCCAGGGCGACGCGGGGAATGTTGCCCGAACGCATCATCGATGAGAGGGCCCGGGCCGCCTGGGCACACTCATCGGCAGCCCGGGACTCCTCGCGCCGGGCCCGTCGACCGTACTCCAGCCAGCCGAGCGTGCACACCGCCACGGCCACCACCACCATCCACACAACCGGTCTGGTGCCGAGCACCAGCCAGGCGGTGCCCAGGGCCACGGCGCCACCCAGTACGCCAACGGCGAGGAGCCTGCTGCCGTGCGCCACACTGGGCGGCCGGAGCCTGCGCGCCAACAAGGTGGGCGGTGGTCCGACAACGAGACCGGCCGCGAGCCCGGCCAGCAGGGCTGCCGCTAGCACGGACCCACCGCCACGCGCAGCAGTTCGGCGCCCTTGCCGTAGCTGACGCCGGAGGAGGACAGGGTGGCGGCCGGGAGCACGTCCACTCTCCCGTCCGCCCCGCGCCGGAAGACCCCGACCTGCGCCACCCGGCGCCGCCCACCCGGGTCTCTGACGACGTGGATGACCAACTTCAACGCCGCGGCCACCTGAGCGTGGCAAGCCTCCCGCCCCATGCCGCCGAGGGCCGCCAGGGCCTCGAGCCGCGCCGGGACATCCTGGATCGAGTTCGCGTGGATGGTGCCACAGCCGCCCTCGTGCCCGGTGTTGAGAGCCGTGAGCAGGTCCGTCAGCTCAGCGCCGCGCACCTCGCCCAGCACAACCCTGTCCGGCCTCATGCGAAGCGCCTGCCGCACCAGCGTGGTGAGCGTGATGGCGCCGGTCCCCTCCGCGTTGGCGGGCCTGGCCTCCAGGCGCACACAGTGGGGATGCGCGGGGACGAGCTCGCGCGCGTCCTCCACCAGGACCACCCGCTCGGTGTGTGGGATCAGCCCCACCATGGCGGCCAGCAGCGTGGTCTTGCCGGAGCCTGTGCCTCCGGAGACCAGGAACGGGACGCGCCGATCCACCACCGCCCGGAGAAGCGCGGCCCCGGCATCGGGGAGCGATCCCGCCCGCACCAGATCCTGGAGCGAGAAGCTGCGGGCTGCCGGGACGCGCAACGAGATGCAGGTCCCGGGCGCTGCCACGGGTGCGAGCACGGCGTGCAGCCGCACCCCGCTGGGGAGACGTCCGTCCACGAACGGGGCCGCGTCATCCAGGCGCCGGCCGGCCGCCGCCGCCAGCCGGATGGCGAGGCGACGCACCTGCTCGTCGTCCACGAACGTGACGCCGGCGCGCTCCAATCCCTGACCGGTGTCCACGAACACGTCCTGGGGGCCGTTGACGACCACGTCCGAGACCCCCGGCCTGCCCAGCAGATCCTCCAGCGGGCCGGCCCCGACGCTGTGGCGTCTGAGGTCTGCGAGGACGTCGTGGACTCCCGCGTCCGTCACCGCCACCCCCATTGCCCGAAGCGCCACCACCACATCCAGCGGGGTAAAGGGCCGCCCCAGCGACGCCAACGACGCCTGCAGACGATCCAGCTCGATGTCAGGCATCGGGGAGTCCTTCGAGGATGGCGCCCACCTGCCGGGCATACCGCCGGGCAGGCCCGGACACGGGTAGCAGACCGAGCTCCGCCAGCCGTGGCAGCGCACGGTGGTGGTCCATCCGGCCCAGGCTGGGCGCGCCGAGCGCCCGCGCCACCATCTGCTCGGTGAGCGTGCGCCCGGGGCCACGGCGCACGACGATCGACGTGGGGCGAAGTGCCTTCACCTCCGCCAGCATCCGCGCCGCGGCCACCGACCTGACATCCGCCCCCACCACCAGCACCGTGTGATCTGCCGGAGTTGGCGACGGGTCCCGCCCGCAGTCCATCACGATCATCCGGTGTGACCGCGCCAAGGCGCCCATCACCGCCGCGACCGTCTCGGCCGACGGGACGGACGGCGCCTCCCTGGAGTGCGCCAACAGGGCCACTCCCCCCAGCGAGGGCAGGCTGCCCGCCAGGTCACCCAACTCGCCGCGGGCATGGCCCAGGTCTGCCCATCGCATCCCTTCCACCGTCTCGCCTCCGGCGGCCAGATCCAGGCCTCCGCTGCAGGAGGCCAGATCCACCACGGCCGACGACGTGCCGCGGCGCCCCGCGGTGATGGCCAGCGACACCGCCAGGGTGCTGACCCCCAGGCCCCCTGCGGCGCCCACCAGCGCCACCGTCATGCCGCGTTGGAGCCCATCGCCCGCCGCCCGCTTGAGTGCATCCACGAGGCGACCCCCGACGTCTGGCAGCGGGATGACCGGCAGCTCCAGCTGGGCGGAACAGCGGGTCAGCTCTGCCGGGGAGGTGCCCACCAGGAACGCCCGCCCTGGCGGCGCCGAAGCCCAGCGGGCCGCCACCTCGGTGGAGAGGAACCGGAGCGTGGCCGTTGGCCACAGCGCTCTGGCCTCCTGTGCGTCACGCGCCACGCGGAGCCCGACATCCATCGCCGCTGCGGCCACTTCGACCGCCTCGATGACGGCAGGGTCCCGGGAGCAGAGCAACGTCGGCGCAGTGTTGTCCATGCCTCCTTGTTCGCAAACCCCCGCTCCGGCGTCCCGCCATTTCTCGGGCTGTGGACAACTGGGGCGGCGCGGCCTCCACGTCCCTCCCGTTACCCTTGGTGCGATCGCTGTACGAGAGGAACCCATGACCCGCGCTACCCTTCCCACCGAGGCCCTCGACTGGCTGGCGGTGTGGCACGGTGTGCGGGCACTGGCTGTGGACCCCGATGCACACCTGGCGAGGCGGCTGACGGACGCGGGGCACTCGCTGTTCGCCACTTCGGAGGACCCGCAGCGCATCGAGCGGCTGCGCCGGGTTCGTTCGGTCACGCCGATCATGGCCCGGCCCGAAGCGATTCCCACAGACCCGTTCACCTTCGAGGTGGTGCTGATCCACCAGGGGCTCCACCGCTACGACCTCACCCAGGCGCTCCCGCAGCTCGCCCGGGTGCTTCGTCCGGGAGGGTGCCTGAGCGCCTCGTACCTGGTGCGCGACGACTCGGTCCCCTGGGTCCGCCGCCTCGCCGCGCTCCTGCGACGATTCGACCCGATGGCGATGAAGGGCGACTACGGCCACCACAGCCTGGACTCCCTGGGCACCAGCAAGTACTTCCCCGAGGTCGAGCAGCGGGCATTCCGGGTCTGGCAGAGCGTCAGCCGCGACGACCTCATGGGCCTGGTCAGGGCCCAACCCCTCGCGGCCAACCTTGACGCCGCGCAGCTCGGCCACCTGCTGGATCAGGTCTCTGAGCTCTACGACGGCGCGGTCCGTCCGGGCGAGAGCCTGCGGCTGCCCTTCCAGCTCCTGTGCTGGCGCGCCTGGGTGGATCACGAGGAACTGACCGCCCCGGTTGTGCTTCCCGACAGCGCCCTGGCCATTCAGCTCTGACCCGTCGACGCGCCCTGAACCGACCCTCCCCCCGACGAACCGACGGTGACAACCACTAGGCTGGCCACTGCCGGAAGGAGCAACATGCCTATTGAGCCCAGCCACCCCCTGGTGGACATCAAGGATGCCGTCTCGGACTTCGTCGCCCGTGAATCCGAGTTGGCGGCAGCCGAGCTCAAGCCCGCCGCCAAGGCCGCCGGAATCGGCGCCGGCCTCTTCGCCGGGGCCGCCGTGTTCGTCTTCCACGCCGTGTGGATGCTGGTCATCCTGATCGCGCTTGCGCTCGGCCTACTGCTGCACGCCGTCACGCCGCTCGGACCGTGGTCGTCCTTCACCCTCGGGTTCCTGGCCAGCGTGCTCTTCTCGCTGGTCGTCGCCCTGGTGCTGGTCATCCTCGGCCGCAACAAGTTCCGCGAGGTGAAGAAGCCGGAGGCAACCATCGCCGAGGCCAAGGCCACACTCGACGCGGTGGTCGCGGCCATCGCGTCGCGCACGAAGAGCGCCGACGTGGTGATCAAGCCCGATGATCTCCCGCGCTTCCGTGACGCGGACCGCGAGAGCACGTTCGGGCGTCCGTAGCGCCAAGTGTCGCCCAGCCTGCAGACATGGCAGGCTGGGGCCCATGACCAAGTGGGAATACTTCGTGGCGCCCATCCTCTCGCATGTGGCGCAGCAGCTGCTCAACAACTTCGGGTCGGATGGTTGGGAGCTCATCCAGCTCGCCCCCGGGCCCAACCCGGACACGCTCGTCGGGTACTTCAAGCGCCCCCAGCAGTGAGCGGGACCTCCGCGACGCAGCGGCTGGCCGAGCTGGGGATCGCCCTCCCGCCGGTCGCCACACCCGTGGCCGCCTACGTGCCCGCCACGCAGGTGGGTAACCAGGTGTGGACCTCCGGCCAGCTGCCCAGCGTCGACGGGCACCTGATCGCCACCGGCAAACTCGGTGGCGAGGTGGATCAGGAGACGGGCGTGCGGACTGCCCGGCTGGCCGCGCTCAACGCCCTGGCAGCCGCAGCCGAGGTGGCCGGCGGGGTGGACCGCATCCGCCGCGTTCTCAAGGTGGTGGTGTTCGTCTCCAGCGAGCCGGGCTTCACCGCCCAACCGGCGGTGGCCAACGGCGCCTCGGCCCTGTTCGGTGAGGTGTTCGGCGAGGCGGGCGCCCACGTCCGCTCGGCCGTCGGCGTGTCCGTGCTGCCGTTGGACGCCCCCGTCGAGGTCGAGCTGATCGTCGAGGTCTGATGGACCGGGCCTCGGCCGTCCACAGCGCGCTGGCGCAGGCCTATCCGGATGCCCGCTGCGAGCTGGACTACGCCACGCCGTTCGAGCTCCTCGTCGCAACCGTGCTCTCCGCGCAGTCCACGGACCGACGCGTCAACACCGTCACCCCGCGCCTCTTCGCCCGCTTCCCAACCCCGCTCGCCCTGGCCGAGGCGGACGCCGGTGACGTCGAGCAGATCATCCTCAGCGTGGGCTTCTTCCGCGCCAAGAGCGCCGCAATTATCGGACTCGCGCGCCGAATCGTCGACGACTTCGACGGCCGCGTTCCGAACACGCTTGCCGAGCTGGTCACGCTGCCCGGCGTCGGCCGGAAGACCGCCAACGTGGTGCTGGGCAACGCCTTCGGCGTCCCCGGGGTGACGCCGGACACCCACCTGATCCGCGTCTCGGGCCGCCTGGGGTGGACCGGGAGCACGAAGCCCGACTTGGTGGAGCGCGATGTCGCCACCCTGTTCCCGCCTGAGGACTGGGTGATGCTGTGCCACCGGGTGATCTGGCACGGGCGGCGCTGCTGCCACGCCCGGCGGCCCGCGTGCGGTGCGTGCCCCGTTCGCGATCTGTGCCCCAGCAGCGGAATCGGCGAGCAGGATCCCGCCATCGCCGCCCAGCTGATCCGCGAGCCGCGCGGGTAATCTCGGCATCGTGACCCCACGCCTTCTCGCTCTCGTCGCTGCGGCGCTCGTGGTGTCTGCGTGCTCTCCGACGGCCGGGCCCTCGCAGCCGCCGAGCTCTGCGCCGGTGGACCTGGCGTCGCTCAGGGGGGAGTACGGCCTCCCGGACTGCCCGCTGACGGACCCCGCGACGGTCCAGGTGGCCGACGGGCTGCCGCAGACCCAGCTGACCTGCCTGGGCAGCGACACCATGGTCAATCTGGCCGGACTTGAGCGGAAGCCGACCATCGTCAACCTGTGGGCCCAATGGTGCGGGCCCTGTCGGGAGGAATCGCCCTACCTGCGGGCGGGCCTCGCCGAGCTCGACGACGTGGCCTTCGTCGGCGTCAACTACAACGACCCCAGGCCGGAGTGGGCCATCGAGTTCGCCGGGCTTGTCGGGTGGAAGTATCCGCATGTGATCGACGCGGACAAGTCTCTCCAGGTGCCGCTGCGTGTGCCCGGCCTGCCCACCACGTACTTCGTCGACGCCGACGGCAGGATCGTCGGCGTCCACGCGGGGCCCTTCGAATCCACCGAGCAACTTCTCGCGATGGCCGACGACTACCTGGGGGTGGAGTGAGGCATCCCGAGACCTTCGAGGCCCTCTGCCACGCCCTGGTCCAGGGGCCCGCCGCGCGTGAGATAGACGTGCACCGCACGCCACGGGGCGAACGCGCCGCCGCAGTGCTGATGCTGTTCACCGATGAGCCGGACCCGTCGCTCACCTTCGTGACCCGCGCCGAGACGATGCGCCGCCACGCCGGCCAGATCGCCCTGCCGGGGGGCGCCGTCGACGCGACGGACCGGGACCGGCGCCACACGGCGTTGAGGGAGGCCAACGAGGAGATCGGCTTGGCCGCAGAACACGTCACTGTGCTGGGCGAGTTGCCACCGCTGTGGGTACCGGCCTCCGGCTACGACGTCACGACGGTGGTGGCGGTGTGGCCCGGCGGGCACCGGTTGGCGCCCCGCGACCCGGCCGAGACGGGTGCCGTGCACGCCTTCGGCGTCTCCGCTTTGTCGTCGGCGGAGGTCCGGGTGACCGGCCACCACCCGAGCGGCTTCGAGGGGCCGGCGTTCGTGCTAGGCGATCAGTTCATCTGGGGCCTGACTGCGCACCTGGTGGACTGGGTGCTTGAGTTGGGCGGCTGGGCTCGGCCCTGGAACCGCGGCCGGGTCGCCGACATCCCGGCTCGCTACATGCGCGACTGAGACGCCGACGGCGCACGGCCAGGGCCGCGCGCCGTCGTGGAGATGATTCAGATCCGGCGGGTTGGTAACACTGAGATGTGGGCCCCCGGGGTGTCGTGGTGCTCGACGAGCACGTCGTGCCACGAGTCAATATCCGGGCGCGAGCGAAGGAGAGCGCGTCGCTCCCGCTCCGTCATCCCGCCCCAGACGCCCCACTCGATGCGGTTGTCCAACGCCTCAGCCAGGCACTCGGAGCGGACCGGACACCCGACGCATACCGATCTCGCGCGCTTCTGGTCCTTGCCTTCCGGAAATAGTGCGTCAGCCATTTCGCGGCACTTGGCATGGAGCGTCCATTCGCTCACTTCAGCCAGGGACATCAGCTGCCCTCCCTTGCGCAGTCACTGTCAGATGACATGCACGCTAGCGCATCAGCGGTGCTCAGCAACAGGGGTATCCGGCCAGCAAAAACGCAAGCCAAGCCGCGGACCATGGCCTACTGGGACCCGTCACGTAAACTGGAGCAATGAAGTCTGCCTCCCTCAGCCAGAAGGCGTACTCCGTCCTCATGTTTCTCGCCGTGAGCGTGCTCGCCGGCCTCCTCCTGTCGGGCCTCGCGGTGCCCTTCGCCGCGCTCGCGGGCGGAAGCGCCAAGCTGGCCGCTGAGTCGCTGGAGTACCTCCCTGCGGACCTTGAGACGCCTCCCCAGTCCGAGCGCTCCCGGATCCTGATGGCCGACGGCCAGGTGCTGGCCACCTTCTTCAACGAGAACCGCATCTACGTGCCACTCTCCGAGATCGCCCCTGCCATGCAGGACGCCCAGATCGCCATTGAGGACCACCGCTTCTACGAGCACGGCGCCATCGACTTCCAGGGCTTCGGCCGCGCGTTCGTCAAGACGATGACTGGAGACACCCAGGGCGCCTCGACGCTCACGCAGCAGTACGTCAAGCTCGTGCGGGTGGAATCGGCCGTGGCCGCAGGCGACAAGGAGGCCGCACGCAAGGCCACCGAGGTGACCATCGACCGCAAGATCATCGAGGCGCGCTACGCGATGGCCCTCGAGGAGCGCCTCTCCAAAGACGAGATCCTTGAGCGCTACCTCAACATCGCCTACTACGGCGAGGGCGCCTACGGCGTCGAGGCCGCCGCGCAGCACTACTGGGGCACCACCGCCAAGGATCTGACGCTGGAGCAGGCGGCAATGCTGGCCGGGCTCGTGCAGAACCCTGTGGCGCTGAACCCGGTGAAGAATCCGGTCAAGGCCATCGAGCGACGCAACTTCGTGCTCAGCCGGATGGCCGAACTTGGCATCATCAGCGAGGAGCGCGCCACCGAGGCCAAGGCCGTGGCGTTCGATCCCGCCACCGTCACGCGCACCCCCAACGGCTGCACCGCCTCGCCGTACCCCTTCCTGTGCGACTACGTGCGGCGAACCCTGCTCAGCGATCAGATGCCGGCCATGGGCGAGACGACTGAGGAGCGCGAGAACCTGCTCAACCGGGGCGGGCTCACCATCCAGACCCTGATCAACCCCACCGCCCAGGCCGCCGCCGAGGCTGCCGTCGCAGACCTGATCGCCCCCACAGACCCGGTTCTGGCCGGCGCGGCGCTGATCCAGCCGAGCACCGGGCTCATCGTTGCCATGGCACAGTCGCGGCCGGACATGGGCACCGACGCCGGCGAGACCTACTACAACTACAACGTCGAGGAGTCGATGGGTGGCGCGGAGGGATACCAGGCCGGATCCACCTTCAAGACGTTCACGATCGCCGCGGCACTGGATCTCGGCATGACGCCCGAGCGCCAGTACAACGCCCCCGAGGCGCTGCCGCTTAAGGGCATGACGTTCAAGAACTGCACCGGGCCGTTCGTGTTCAAGCAGGAGCACACGGTGCGCAACTACAACCGCGGCTACGGTCTGATCAACATGATCCGGGGCGCCGAGGACTCGGTGAACACCTACTTCATGCAGTTGGAGGCCGACGCCGGGATCTGCGCCTCGATCGACATGGCCAAGGCCGCCGGCGTGAAGATGTCCACCGGACAGGACCTGCGCGTCAACCAGAACTACCCCACCTTCGTGCTGGGCACCTCCGAGGTCACGCCGCTGTCCATGGCTGAGGCCTACGCAACCTTCGCCAACCGCGGCGTCCACTGCACCCCGATCATCCTGGAGACGGTCACCACCAAGGACGGCAGATCCCTCGCGGTGCCGCCGGCCGACTGCACGCAGGTGATCCGGCCCGAGATCGCCGACGGCGTCAACTACATCCTCAAGAGCGTCATCGACAACGGCACCGGGCGCCCTGCCCGCCTGAGCGACGGCCGCCCCCAGGCCGGCAAGACGGGCACGATCAGCGAAAACCAGGCCGTCTGGTTCGCGGGCTACACCCCGGAGATGGCCGGCGCGGCCTGGATCGCCATCGACAAGACCAACCCCTGGTACGAGTCCAATCGCAAGACGCTCAAGAACGTCAGGCTCCCCAGCGGTACGTACCTGCGAGGCTCCGGCGGTGGAGACGCCGGCCTGATCTGGAAGGCCGCCATGGCCTCCGCGCTGGCGGACAAGCCGAAGACCGGCTTCACCGCCCCCACCACGGAGGTTCTGGAGGGCGTCAAGGTGCCGCTGCCGGACGTGTCCGGGATGGGCTACAACGAGGCCAAGCGCACCCTTGAGGCCGCCGGCTTCCAGACCCAGCGATGGAGCGTCTACAGCAGCCGCTCCGCGGGCACCTTCCTTGGCATCTCGCCGACGGGCTCGGCCATCAAGTTCTCGACGGTGTCGCTGAAGGTCTCCCTGGGCCCGAAGCCCGTCCCCAGGCCTGAGCCTGTGGCGCCTCCTGCTCCCGCTGCACCCGCCGAGCCGGCTCCTCCGGCGGAGGAGGCCCCCGCGCCGCCTGGCAACCGCGAGCCGGGCAACCCCAACGAATGACGCGGCCGGTTCTCCGCGCCGTCGGCGCCACCGCCGCCGTCGGCGCGGCCTGCTTCGGCTGGGGGCTGATCGAGGCGGCGCAGTTCACCGTCCGGCAGGTGGAGCTCCCGATTCTTCCTGCCGGGGGGCGGTCGATCCGGATTCTGCACATGTCCGACATCCACCTCACCACCAGCCAGCACTTCAAGCTGGACTTCATTCGCTCCCTGGCGGCGCTTGAGCCTGATCTGGTGGTCAACACCGGTGACAACATCGCGCAGGCCGAGGCTGTCTTCCCTCTGCTGGCTGCGTGGAACAAGCTACGGTTCGTGCCCGGGGTGTTCGTGTTGGGCTCCAACGACTACTTCAAGCCGCACTTCCGCAACCCGCTGCTGTATCTCGCGCACGGGAAATCGGAGGCGAAGGGACCGTCGTCCCCCGACCTTCCCTGGGAGAAGCTCCGCGACGGCATGTCCAAGCACGGCTGGCTGGACCTGACCCACCGTCGGGCGGTCCTGGAGGTCAACGGCTACCGGTTGGCGTTCCGCGGCGTCGACGACGCCCACCTGGGCCGCGACCGCTACGCCACGGTGGAGGGGCCGGCTGATGCCACCGCGGACCTCAACATAGGCGTGACCCACGCCCCCTACCTGCGGCTGCTGGATGCCATGACCGCGGACGCAATGGACCTGATCTTCGCCGGCCACACCCATG
Source organism: Arachnia sp. (assembly GCA_035467795.1). Classification (GTDB taxonomy): domain Bacteria; phylum Actinomycetota; class Actinomycetes; order Propionibacteriales; family Propionibacteriaceae; genus Arachnia. The sequence continues at coordinate 24,237 of DATITN010000278.1, forward strand.
GCGGGCAGGTCTGCGTCCCCGGCTACGGCGCGCTGATCACCAACTGCGACCTGGACCCCGCCCGCGTCAAGGGCCTCTCCACCCACGCCTCTGCGGGGCACACCGCCCACCTGCACGTCTCCGCGGGCGTAGGCACCTCCCCCTTCGCCCCGTACCGGTTCGCGTGCCGTCCCGAGGTGACCCTGCTGACCCTTCGCCCGGTTTCGCGCTGACACGGCCGATGGGCTAGTATCTCGGTTGGCCCTTGGGCCAATCGGGGTGTGGCGCAGCTTGGTAGCGCGCGTCGTTCGGGACGACGAGGCCGCAGGTTCAAATCCTGTCACCCCGACGCAGACCGAGAGGGATGAGCAAGCTCATCAGTTCTCGGTCTTTCGCGTTTCAGCTCAACTTCGAGCTTGTTCATTCCCGAGGTCAAGGAAGGGGTTGGAGGGACGTAGTCCCGAACACCCCGACGCAGGTCGAGAGAAATGGGCAAGCGCCCATACCTCTCGACTTTCTGCTTTCCAGGGACTTGGCGCTTGTACATTTCCGAGGTCAAGGAAGGGGTTGGAGGGACGTAGTCCCGAACACCCCGACGCGCCGCGTGTCGCGCCGGACCCGGGCGGAACCGTACGCTGCTCGCATGTCCGAGACGGAACCCAGTGTCCCCGCCACGCCGCCTACCACGCAGCCTGCCACCACAGCGGTAACTGAGCTGGAACCGACGCCGCCGGTAGCGCGGCGCGGCACGCATCGCCGGTCCCGGTTCGCCGTCGACCTGGGCCACCCGTTCATGTGGGGCTTCACCGCGACGGCGGGCGCCCTGGTGGCGATCTCCCTGGGCGGGTCGTTGTCCGCCCTCTCGACGGTGCTTGTCTCCATCGGAGCGGCGCTGTTCATCGCCATGGCGCTGGAACCCGTCGTCCTGTGGCTGGGCAACCATCGGATGTCGCGTGGGCTGGCCATCGCGGTCGTGTTCGCCGGATTCGCCCTCATCCTTGGCGGGGTGATAGCCCTCATCGCACCGGCAGCGGTGGGGCAGGTGACGCAACTGGCGGCGGCGGTGCCCGGGTACATCTCCAACATCCAGAACACGGACTGGTTCAAGGCCCTGACCGCCGCGACCGGGCAGAGCGACCTCTACGAGGCTCTGCTCGCCCGGGCGCAGGCATGGCTGTCGAATCCGGAAAACCTCCTCGCGATCGGTGGAGGCGCGTTGGCCGTCAGCACGGGGTTGGTCGACTTCGTGTCCACGAGCCTGATCGTTCTGGTCCTCACCCTCTACTTCCTGGCCTCGCTTGATCCCATGAAGAGGGCACTCCAGCAGCTCGCTCCGGCGCACGCCCGCCCCCAGCTGGGCACGATGACAGACCGGATCGTCGAATCGGTCGGCGGCTACGTGTCAGGCATGGCGATCCTGGCCGCCGCCAACGCCACCTTCACCTTCATCCTCATGACCATCCTCGGCGCCCCCTTCGCGGCCCTGCTGTCCTTCCTGGCCCTGTTCATCACCTTCATCCCGATGATCGGCCCGGTCCTGTCCTGGATCCTGATCACCACCGTCACCCTCTTCTCCTCCCCCGTGACGGCGCTGATCTTCGCCGTCGTGATGTTCGCCTACATGCAGATCGAGGCCTACGTTCTCACCCCGCGCGTGATGACCAAGGCGGTCGACATTCCGGGCTCGTTGGTGCTGATCGGCGCCATGGTGGGCGCCACGCTCCTCGGACTGCTCGGCGCCCTGGTTGCGGTGCCCGTCACGGCGTCGCTGCTGATGATCATCAAAGAGATCTACATCCCTCGGCAGGACGCGAAGGTCCGCCCCGAATCCTGATCCAAAGCCCTCGCGTGGACCAGGTGCGGGCATACGATCAGTCGCATCGTCGGCCGGGGTGTTCCTGGCGACGCACTCTGGGCACAAGGAGCGAGCACGATGATCGCGAAGTTCTTCCGACCGGCCGCGCTGATGGTGAGCCTGCTGCTCACCTTCAGCCTGATGCCGGCCACGCAGGCCTCGGCCGACAGCGGCGCCCGCGCCGAGCACCAGCGCATCGTCGACTTCTGGACCAAGGACAAGGTGGCCCAGGCCAAGCCCCGCGACTTCGTGCGCGATCCGGCCACCGGCACCTTCTCTGAGGCCGCCCTGGCCGCATCCACCACGCTCGGCGAATCCTGGCCTGGAGGGGGGCTCGTCCAGAAGACCACCGGCAAGGTGCTGTTCGCGATGGGCAGGTACTACTACGTGTGCTCCGCCTCCGTCATCGAGGACGGCGATAGGACCAGGTCGATCGTCGTGACCGCGGCCCACTGCGTCTTCGACAACCAGAAGGGCGAGTTCGCGACGAACTGGTTGTTCATCCCTGACTATGACTCGAATGCCGTCGCCCTGACCACCAGCGGGTCGTTCTGCGCCGCGACCACCTACGGCTGCTGGACGGCCACCTCCCTCGTGGCTCACGAGGGTTTCACCTCGCAGCGCAAGTTCAACACCCAGGCCACCCTGCATGACTTCGCCTTCGCCGTCGTCGGCCTAGGCGGCAACGGAAGGGCCTTGGCGCAGCTGGACAAGACCGTCGGCGCCCAGAAGATCGCCTTCGACGCGGTGGCCATTGGCGCCGACACCTCCCTGTTCGGCTATCCCGCCGCGGCACCCTACGCGGGCAAGGAGCTCATCTACTCGCAGGGCCCGCTCGGCACCGACCCGCTCAACAACGATCAGACCTACCGGGTGGCCAGTGACATGACCGGCGGCTCCTCGGGCGGCCCCTGGTATGCCCCCTTCAACGAGGGCCGAGGGAGTGGGACCACGATGTCGGTGAACTCCTACGGCTACTCGGGGATCATCGCGATGCATGGGCCGATGTTCAACGACAAGACCGCGGCCCTGTTCAGCGCCGCCACCACCGCGACCACGAACACGATCGTCGGCTGAGCCGCCTCACCCGCCTGGAACCGCCCGCTCACCTGTGGCCCTGCACCCCGCTCTAAGCTGGGTGCAGGGCTACGGAGGGACCTGGACATGACCTGGACAGCGCTGCGCACCACCCACTACGTCAACGGTCGGTTCACCGACGACGAGGCCACGCTGAGCGTGGAAAATCCCGCCACCGGCGAGGAGCTCGCCAGGGTGGCCGACGCGGATGCCGCGACGGCGATGGCCTGCCTGGACGCCGCTGCCGACGCCGCCGCCGGGTGGGCGGCCACCGAGCCCCGGTTCCGAGGCGAGCTGCTGCGGGCCGCCTGGGCGCTGATCATGGAGCGGGCCGACGAGTTCGCCGAGACGATGACCCGGGAGATGGGCAAGCCTCTCGCTGAGGCGCGCGGCGAGGTGACCTACGGGGCCGAGTTCCTGCGGTGGTTCGCCGAGGAGACCCCGCGCATCCACGGGCGCTACACCGTCGCCCCCGTCGGCGGGCAGCGCCTGCTGACCACCAAGCAGCCGGTGGGCCCGGTCCTGGCGATCACGCCCTGGAACTTCCCGCTGGCGATGGCCACTCGCAAGCTCGGGCCGGCGCTGGCGGCCGGCTGCACCGCGGTGCTCAAGCCCGCCCAGCTGACACCCCTGACCTCACTGCTGCTTATGGACGTGTTCGACGAGGTGGGAGTGCCGGCCGGGGTGGTGAACTGCTTCGTGTCGTCCTCGGCCTCGGCCACCACGGGCCCCCTGATCGCCGACCGCCGGCTGCGGAAGCTGACCTTCACCGGGTCCACCAGCGTGGGGGTGAAGCTGCTGGAGCAGGCATCGGCGAACGTGCTGAAGACATCCATGGAGCTCGGCGGCAACGCGCCGTTCCTGGTGCTGCCGAGCGCGGACGTGGACCGCGCCGTCGAGGGTGCACTGGTGGCGAAGATGCGCAACATCGGCCAAGCCTGCACGGCAGCCAACCGGATGATCGTGCACCGCAGCCTGGTGGAGGAGTTCACGGCCAAGCTCGCCGCCCGGGTGGGTGCCATGCGCGTGGGTGACGGCTTGACCGACGGGGTCGAGGTGGGGCCGCTGGTCTCCGCGTCGGCGTTGGACGACGTGGAGGCGATGGTCCGGGAGGCCGTCGAGGACGGTGCCCGGGTCGTCGTAGGCGGGGCGCGCGTCGACGGGCCGGGCCACTTCATGCAGCCGACGGTGCTGGCCGACGTGGCCCCCTCGTCGCGGTGCTTCCGGGAGGAGATCTTCGGCCCCGTGGCACCGATCGTCGCCGTGGACTCGGTCGACGATGCGGTGGCTCTGGCCAACGACACCGACTTCGGTCTGATGAGCTACGTCTTCGCAGAGGACCTCACGGAGGCACTCACCACGGCGGAACGCCTCGAGTCGGGGATGGTGGGGCTGAACTCCGGCCTCGTCTCGAACCCGGCGGCCCCCTTCGGCGGGGTCAAGAGTTCGGGCCTGGGGCGCGAGGGCGGCCCTGAGGGCATCGAGGAGTTCCTGGAGATCAAGTACATCGGGATGGCCCTCTGACAGCACGTCAGAACTGTCCCAGGGCTACGGTTGGGGTGGAAGCGCTCAATGACGAGCGCTTCCGACGCAGTGCCGCAACGAGGAGACCAATGTCAACCGCCACCGAAACCCGCCAGAGGACCCGGACCGATCTTCCCACCACTGGCGTGGCACCCACCCACCCCAAGCTCCTGGCCTGGCTCGACGAGGTCGTTGAGCTGTGCAAGCCCGCGGCGATCCACTACTGCGACGGCTCGGACGAAGAGTACGACGCCCTGGTGCGCGAACTGGAGGCCAAGGGCACCGTCATCCGGCTCAACGAGACGCTGAAGCCCAACTCCGTCCTGGCGCGCACGGACCCCGACGATGTGGCCCGCGTGGAGGATCAGACGTTCATCTGCTCGAAGGACGAGCGCAACGCGGGCCCCACCAACAACTGGATGGACCCGGACCAGATGAAGCGGATCATGACGCCGCTGTTCGACGGCTGCATGGCCGGGCGCACCATGTACGTGATGCCGTTCTGCATGGGCTCCATGGACGCGGAGGACCCGAAGTACGGCGTGGAGGTCTCGGATTCGGCCTACGTGGCCATCTCGATGAAGATCATGACCCGGATGGGTGCCGAGACGCTCGCCCGCATGGAGCAGACGGACGCGGACTTCGTGCCCGCCCTGCACTCCGTCGGGATGCCGCTGGTGGAGGGGCAGGAGGACGTGCCGTGGCCGTGCAGCGAGATCAAGTACATCGTCCACTTCCCCGACGAACGCGTCATCTGGTCCTACGGCTCCGGCTATGGCGGCAACTCCCTGCTGGGCAAGAAGTGCTACGCGCTGCGGATCGCCTCGGCCATGGCGCGCGACGAGGGCTGGCTCGCCGAGCACATGCTGATCCTCAAGCTGATCTCGCCGGAGGGCCGGGCGTACCACATCGCGGCGGCCTTCCCGTCGGCATGCGGCAAGACCAACCTCGCGATGCTGGACCCCACCATCCCCGGCTGGACCGTCGAGACCCTCGGTGACGACATCGCGTGGCTGCGTTTCGGGGCAGACGGCCGCCTCTACGCCACCAACCCGGAGACGGGCTTCTTCGGCGTGGCGCCGGGCACCAGCCATGACACCAACCCCAACGCGATGCTCTCCCTGGAGGGCGGCAACTCCATCTTCACCAACGTGGCGCTGACGCCCGAGGGCGACGTGTGGTGGGAGGGCATGACGAAGGAGCCACCCGCGGTGTTGACGGACTGGAAGGGCCGCGAGTGGCGCGCAGGCACGGGCCCCGTCGGCGGGCGCCCCAACGAGAAGGCGGCCCATCCCAACAGCCGCTTCTGCACCCCGATCGACCAGTGCCCCATCCTGTCGGAGGACTACTACTCCCCCCAGGGGGTGCCGCTCGACGCCATCGTCTTCGGTGGCCGGCGCGAGAACACCATCCCGTTGGTCATGCAGTCACGGACCTGGCAGCACGGCGTCTTCATGGGAGCCACCTGCTCCTCGGAGACCACCGCTGCCTCCTCGGGCGCGGTGGGGGTCCTGCGCCGCGATCCGATGGCGATGCTGCCCTTCATCGGCTACCACGTCGCCGACTACGTGCAGCACTGGATCAGCATCGGAAGAAACACCCACGCGGACAAGCTGCCCAAGGTCTTCTACGTCAACTGGTTCCGCCGCGACACCGACGGCCGCTTCATGTGGCCCGGCTTCGGGGAGAACTCCCGGGTGCTGAAGTGGATCGCGCAGCGGGTCGACGGCCTGACGGAGGCGG
>DATITN010000279.1:0-7068 GCA_035467795.1 Arachnia sp.
GACCTCGCCGAAGGAATGTCGATCGAGCAGATCGCCGGCCTCATGCTGTTCAGCTCCCACGAGCGCACGCCCGCCGATGGCCTGACCGACGCGCAGAAGACCTACCTGTCCGAGTCCAACCTGCGCAACGTGCTCAACGCCGCCGGCAGCGACGCGGCCGTCACCGTCCCGTGGGTCAATGAGATGCAGGCCTACGTCGAGACCCTCGCCACGTCGGACCTGCCCTACGTGCCGGTCAACTTCAGCTCCGACCCGCGCTCGACCGCCGGTTCCGGCGGGTACAACGCTGAAGGCGCTGACATCTCCCGCTGGCCCTCCAGCCTCGGGCTTGCCGCGACCTTCAACGCCGAGCACACCGCGAACTTCGGCGAGATGGCTTCGGCGGAGTACCGCGCCCTGGGCATTTCGACAGCGCTGAGCCCTCAGATCGACCTCGCCACGGAACCGCGCTGGCTGCGCGTCGGCGGGACCTTCGGTGAAGACGTCGATCAGAACACCGAACTGGCCGCGGCCTACGTCGACGGTTTCCAGGGAACCGGTGGCGAAGACGTCTGGGGCTCCGAGTCCGTCAACGCCATGATCAAGCACTGGGCCGGCGACGGTCCGGGCGAAGGTGGCCGCGAAGGTCACACCGACGCCGGTAAGTACGGTGTCTACCCCGGTGACAACTTCGACGAGCACGCCGCGGGTTTCCTCGGTTCGCTCGATTCGGCGGCTGTCATGACCGCCTACTCGATCGCGCTGGATGCTGACGGTGAGCCGCTGTTCGGCGAGCGTGTCGGCACCGCCTACGACAACGGGCGCATGTCGATCCTGCGTGAGGACAACTCCTACGAGGGCGTTGTCGTCACCGACTGGGGCGTCATGAGCGGTTCCAAGGACGAGGGCGCTTTCTTCGGCATGGCTTGGGGCGCAGAGGATCTGACGCCTGCAGAGCGCTACCTGGAGGTGCTTGGCACCGGACACGACATGTTCGGCGGCGTCAACGACGCCACCTTCCTCCTCGAGGCCTCTGCGCTGTGGCAGCAGAAGTTCGAGGCCGGGGAGCTTGACGTGGACGCCGAGACCCGCTTCCAGGAGTCGGGTGCGCGCATCCTCACGATGCTCTTCAACCCGGGGCTCTACGAGAGCGCATTCCTGGACCCCGACGCGTCCGCTGAGGTTCTCGCCAGCGACGACAAGCTCGAGGCCGGCTACGCCGCGCAGCTCGACTCGGTCGTGATGGTCAAGAACGACGGCGGAACCATCGCCGCCGCCGAGGCAGCTGACTGGTCCGACAAGACCGTCTACATCCCGCGCTCCTACAGCAACGGCTTCGCCAGCGCCTTCGGGCCCGGCGAGTACACCGAGGGTCCGAGCATCGACCTCGAGGTTGCCGAGCAGTACTTCGGCACCGTCGTCACCGATGAGGCCGTGTCCGACGCAGAAGGCGTCGTCACCAGCTACACCGCTCCGGACCTGAGCAACGTCGACCTCGTCCTCGTCGGCATGGACAGCCCCGACAACGGAGGCAACTTCTCCAACATCGGCCACGACCTCGAGGCCGATGAGTGGTATCCGCTGTCCCTCCAGTACCGCCCCTACACCGCCGACGGTGAGAACGTGCGCCAGGAGTCCATCTCCGGTGACATCCTCGCCGACGGGACCAAGCAGAACCGCTCCTACTTCGGCAACACCTCCCGGATCGCGAACGAGGCCGACCTCGACGCGTTCGAGCGGGCCGTGGCAGCGGTTGATGCCAGCGGCAAGGACATCCCGGTGGTGACCGTCCTCAAGGCGATCAACCCGGTCGTCCCGGCTGAGTTCGAGGCGGCGTCCGACGCGATCGTCGTCGGCTTCGGCACGAGCGACCAGGCCCTCATCGAGGTCTCCCTGGGCCTGTACGAGCCCATGGGTCGCCTGCCGATCCAGTTCCCCGCGAACATGGATACCGTCGAGGCGCAGCTGGAGGATGTCGCGAAGGACATGACGCCCTACACCGACGCCAACGGCAACGAGTACGACTACGGCTTCGGCCTGAACTACGCCGGCCCGATCGCCGGCTGACGCAGATCACCCGAGGGGTGGCCGACGGACTCGTTCGTCGGCCACCCCACTACCGGCCGCGGGACCAGCCCAAGGCCAGAGACCACAAGGAGACAATGTGAAGACCAACAAGATCCTGACCACCGGACTCGGCCTGCTGATCGCCCTCACCGGCGTCTTCGGCGTCACCGCATGCTCGGGCGACAGCGGCTCCGGCAGCGCCTCGCAGAGCAGCCAGGCCACGCAGAACATCGACGTGGCTGAGGACCTCGAGAACGCCCGCCAGACGGTGCTCGAGGCGCTCGAGGACGACGACTGGGCCCAGGTCATGCTGGCCAGCGACGTCGACGCACCCACCGTCAAGTACGGCCTCCTCGTGATGCCCTACACCTACTCGGAGGCCACCGAGCGCGTTCAGGGCACCATCGAGATCGATGGCGGCAAGTTCACCATCGAGGCTGACTCCGCCGCGACCGGCCAGACCTGGAAGATCGACCAGGACGGCAACATCACCGAGGTCACCGAGTAGTCCTCCGACCAGAGGACTCCCCACGCCGCCCGTACTCGAAGGAGAGAAGAAGTGAACGCCCGACCCAAGAAGGACACCGGTCGCCAGAAGGCGCCCATGTCGAACAAGAAGTTCCTGTGGATCTGGATCCCCGTGCTCGCCACGGTGACCGCGCTGATCATCGTCGTGAACGTGGCGCTCGTCGCCGGAGGCGGATGGGTCGCGTCCCAGCTCGGGTCCGGCACCTACACCTTCACCAACTCCGAGGAATCGGCGGAGTGGGACACCGAGTACTACACGTCCGACTTCGCAGACATCGAGGAGGTCGACGCGGCGGCCAAGGAACTGGTTGAGGAGATCGCCGCCGGCGGCATCGTCCTGGCGAAGAACGAGGCGGGCGCGCTGCCGCTCGACTCGGGGGCGCGGGTCACGATGCTGGGCCGTGCTGCGGCGGACCCCGTCTTTGGCGGCGCGGGCTCAGGCTCCGTAGACACGCGATCTGCGGTGACCGCCCGGGGCGGGCTCGAGAACGCGGGCTTCGAGGTCAACGATTCCGTCTACGCGGCGATCGAGGCGTTCGTCGCCGAGAACAAGCGGGGCCACATCGAGATGGACAACCCGGGAGCCTCCAGCTACAACATCGGCGAGCTCGTCGTCGCGGACTACGAGGCTCACCAGGCCTCGTTCGCGGACTACTCGGACGCGGCGATCGTCTACATCGGCCGCCCCGGTGGCGAGGGGGGCGACCTGTCGAGGGACATGACCGACTGGGACGCCAACGCCGTCGACGGTCAGCACCAGCTGGAGCTGAACCAGGACGAGCGGGACCTGCTCGAGCTTGCCAAGGAGTCCTTCGAGACGGTGGTGGTCGTGGTCAACTCGTCGACGACCATCGAGATGGGCGACGTCCAGGACGACCCGGGGATCGACGCGGTCCTCCTGGCCGGATCGCCGGGAGCAACCGGTCTCTCGGCACTGGGCAAAATCCTGAACGGCGAGGTGAACCCCTCCGGTCGCACCGCCGACGTCTGGGCCGCCGACTTCACGGCAGATCCGACGTTTGTGAACTTCGGCGACTTCATCTACGACAACATCGAGGCGTCCTTCCCGGTCTCGGCCGTGGAGCAGGCCACCTCCAACGCGACGCTGACCTCTGACGCGCCGTTCGTGAACTACGCCGAGGGCATCTACATCGGCTACCGGTACTACGAGACCGCGGCAGCTGAGGGCTTCATCGACTACGACGATGCGGTGGTCTACCCGTTCGGCTACGGCCTCAGCTACAGCGACTTCGAGTGGGAGATCGTCTCGAGCGAGGCGGGCGACGTCGACGGCACCGTGTCTGTGGAGGTCGAGGTCACCAACACCGGCGACGAGGCGGGCAAGGACGTGGTCGAGCTGTACTACACCGCGCCCTACACCTCCGGTGGCATCGAGAAGTCCGAGGTTGTGCTCGGGGCATTCGACAAGACCGGGCTGCTCGAGCCCGGCGCGTCCGAGACCCTCACCCTCGAGATCGCCGTCGAGGACATGGCCTCCTACGACCACCTCGACAACCGCGCGTACGTCCTCGAGGCAGGCGACTACGAGATCAGCCTGCGCACCGACTCGCACAACGTGGCGGACGGCGTCGAACCCATCACTTACACGGTGGCGGATGACGTTGTGTACTCCGGCGACGACCACCGGACCACCGACCTCGCCGAGGTCACCAACCAGTTCGACGATGTCTCGGCCGCCTTCACCAGCGAGCCCCAGGAGGGCAAGATCCTCTCGATGTCGCGTGCGGACTTCGCGGGTACCTTCCCGCAGGCGCCGACTGCCGACATGTTCGTCGCCGACGAGGCCGTCGTGGCCGGGTTCGCCCCGTGGGATCATGAGGCAGCCGCGGCGGAGTTCGACGGTGAGAAGCCGGCTCTCGGAGAGGACTCCGACCTGACGCTCGTCGACATGCGCGGGCTCGCGAAGGATGACCCGCAGTGGGAGGAGATCATGGACTCCCTCACCGTGGGAGAAATGACCGACCTGCTGCTCAACGGCGCATACCAGACCGCCGGCATCGGGTCGATCGCCAAGCCGCAGACGCTGGAGCCGGACGGCCCCGCGGGCTTCTCCTCCTTCATCAACTCCTCGATCAACGGCGTGGCGTACCCCTCTCAGTTCCTCATCGCGCAGACCTGGGACGTGGATCTCGGCACCGAGATGGGCAGGATGCTCGGCAACGAGGCGCTGCAGAAGGGGATCAACGGCTGGTACGCACCCGCGGCCAACCTGCACCGCTCTCCGTTCGGGGGCCGCAACTTCGAGTACTACTCGGAGGACCCGCTCCTCTCCGGCGCGCTGCTCACCGCAGTGGCCGACGGTGTCGCCGAGAAGGGCGTCTACACGATGCTCAAGCACTTCGCGCTCAACGAGCAGGAGACGAACCGCGTCAACAACGGGATCGCCACCTGGGCGAACGAGCAGACCATCCGTGAGCTGTACCTGAAGCCGTTCGAGATGGCCGTCAAGGACATCACGATGGACGTCACCTACATCGCCGACGAGAACGGCACCGTCGAGGAGACCACGATCGGCGCGGGCGGTGTCATGAGCTCGTTCAACCGGATCGGGTCAACATGGGCCGGTGGCTCGGAGGCGCTGATGACCAACGTGCTCCGCACCGAGTGGGGCTTCGAGGGGTTCGCCATCTCGGACTTCAACCTGTACCCCTACATGAACCCGAACCAGTCGATCAGCGCCGGCACGGATCTCACCCTGACCTTCCAGCCGTCGAAGTCGCTCTCGGACACCTCCTCGGCCAAGGCGGTCACCGACATCCGGAACGCGACTCAGAACATCCTGTTCACTGTCGCGAACTCCAACGCGATGAACGGGCTCGCCCCCGGCACGACTGTCGATTACACCCCGCCCACCTGGGTCTACATCCAGTACGCGGTCTCGGCCGTCCTGGGCGCGCTGGTCCTCCTCGGGGCGTTCCTGGTGTGGCGTCGGGTGCGCCGCCACAGCGCCACCACGGAGGCCGGTTCGGCAGCAAGCTGACCGCTCCTCACAACGCACACGGGTGCGGGACCCTTTCCGGGTCCCGCACCCGTGTGCGTCTATGCCCTGATCCTCTATCGCGTATAGGGCGGAGGATCAGCTGAACCAGCCGCGCACCGTGCTGTCGAAGCGGCTGAGCGCCGAGCCGATGGCCATGTGCATGTCCAGGTACTGGTAGGTCCCAAGCCGCCCGCCGAACAGCACGCGCGGTTCCCCGACCGCCGACTCGCGGTACTGCTCCAACCGCGCCCGGTCGTCTGCCGTCGCGACGGGGTAGAACGGCTCGTCGCCCGCGACCGCGAAGCGGGAGTACTCCCGCACGACGACGGTGCCGGAGCGGTGCGTCCGTTCCGGGTGGAAGTGCTTGAACTCCAGTGTCCGGGTGTAGGGCACGTCCTCGTCGCACTCGTTGATCACTGCGGTGCCCTGATGATCCGAGACGTCCAACACCTGACGATCGAAGTCCAGCGTGCGCCAACCGAGCGCCCCGAACCGGTGGCCGAAGTAGCGGTCCATCGGGCCGGTGTAGACCACGGGGACCTGACCGACCGCTGCGTCTCGGCTGAGCTCCTGGCCGCCGTCGAGGAAGTCCACGCCCAGCCGGACGTCGATGAGCCGATGATCGGCCATGCGCTCCAGCCAGGCCGCGTACCCGTCGCGGGGCATGCCCTGGTGGGTGTCTGAGAAGTAGCGGTTGTCGTAGGTGAACCGCACGGGGAGCCTGGTGATGATGGACGCGGGCAGGTCGCGGGGATCGGTCTGCCACTGCTTGGCGGTGTAGCCCCGGATGAACGCCTCGTACAGCGGCCGGCCGATCAGCGAGATGGCCTTGTCCTCGAGATTGCCCGGCTCGCGGCCGGCGAGCTCGCCGGCCTGCTCGTCGATGAGCCTGCGGGCCTCGTCGGGGCCGAGGCCTGTGCGGAAGAACTGGTTGATGGTGCCGAGGTTGATCGGCAGCGGGAAGACCTCTCCGCGGTGGCGGGCGTAGACACGGTGCTCGTAGGGGGTGAACTCCGTGAACCGATTGACGTAGCCCCAGACCGTGTCGTTGGACGTGTGGAAGATGTGGGCACCGTAGCGGTGCTCCTCGATGCCGGTGGCCTCGTCCACCGTGCTCCAGGCGTTTCCACCGATGTGGTCCCGCGACTCGACGACGCTGACCCGCAACCCGAGCTCAGTTGCGGCCCGCTCCGCGATGGTCAACCCGAACAGGCCAGACCCCACCACCAACAGATCCATCTGTCCTCCCGGGAACCAGTTGTGGGCGAGGCTACCAGCGCCCCGCCAGGTGCCGGTTGATATTGTGTGGGACCCGGGAGGAGGGCGCATGATCCGCATCGGAGTTGTCGACGACCAGGAGGAGAGCCGCCACCTTCTGCAGAGTTACCTGGCACGCTACGAGCATGAGAACGGTGGCCAGTTCGTCGTGGAGGAGTTCGCCGACGGCTCTGAACTCACGGCCGCTTACCGTCCCCGCTTCGACATCATCTTTC
>DATITN010000280.1:0-2951 GCA_035467795.1 Arachnia sp.
CTCTGGGGAGGCGTACAACTGGTCACGGATCTGCTGACCGGCAGCGACGCTACAGGCATCCAGGGTGACGACTGGAAGGTAGTTGTGGGCATGCTCGGGCTGACCGTCGTCGGAGGGCTCGGCTGCGCTGTGGTTGGCGTGGTATTGCTTCTGGCCTACCTCACGGGGGGCAAAGAGGCCGTCGTCGACATGAAGTGCGCCGATTGCGGGACAACCGGCTGGCCTGTGTAGACAAGCCCTCTGAGGCGGTGCCCGGACATGCATGGCCGAACGTCAGGTCTTGGGGCAGCTGCCGCTTACTCGCGAAGCTTGTCGGGCATGATCTGTTTGAGGAAGTCGTACAGATTGCGGTACTGCTTCGTCAGCGGGAAATCGAGAAACACCCCTTCAGTACTTGCTTCGGGGCGACACGCGATGCCGATCACCGGCTTCGATCCCACCTTCTGCGCCGCCGCATTGTCCATGCCGGCGCTGAGAAGGGCACCGATCGGGCCGAAGATGAATCCCATCGCCATCGTGGCCGTGCGATCCACCTCGGGCGCGGACACGTCGGCGCGTCGCATTACGCCCCAGTCGACGATGTCCGACTTCGGAATGAGCAGCCACACGTGCTTGAACGCAGATTGTTGGACAAGCATCCCGATGTGAGCGTCGTACTCCGCGATCAGATTGACCGCCTGACCCGGCCTGGCAGCCGGCAACTCGTCCCCGACGTAGGCAACGAGCCGGCCACCCGCCGTCGCCTGGCGAACCAGGGGCCCAACCTCACCGCCACGCTGCATTGCGTCTTTGGCCGCTTTGCGGTCGAGCACTGCCATCATTTTCCCTCCTCAACCCACGAAGGTAACCCTCAATCGAGTCTATCCCCGCCGGCCCTCGGGGACTCCGGGTGGTTCTTTTCGAGTCTCGCTTCGGGCTTGGTGCGCTTTGGTGCAGTTCCTCGATCACGCGCCACGGGGGCACGGCGTTCACTGCACTAGGAGGCGAGGAGGGCCGCGACCGTTCGCTCCACCGGGTCATCGACCGGCAGGGGCGGTGCCGGGCCGAGGAGCTCTTCGGCGAGGGCGCCGTCGGGCAGGCCGGCGTGGAGGGGCCAGGCCCACTCGCCGTCGGTCTCGATGAGCCGGACGCCGGGCAACTCCAGCCAGGCTGCGATCCGCTCCGCCTCCTCCACGCTGCCCGCCGGGAGGCCGCCGCGGGGCGGGAGGACCGTCTCGGCTGCCGCCATGGCCTCGTCGGCGGCGGCGCGTGCACGGGCGGAGGGCGCCGTCGTGGCGGCGGCGAGCTTGCCGTAGCGGATGACGTGGATGTCCCAGCCCGCGGCTGACGGGATGGCCGCCACGAGCTGTCGGCAGAGCGCCAGGGAGCGGAGGCGATGGAAGCGGATGGACGTGCGGTAGTAGGCGGTGAGCCGGTCCGAGATGGTGCCCGCCTCCTCGAAGCGCTCCTGCGCCACCAGCTTGCGCATCCGCACCCGCACGCTGCGCAGCACCGGGCGTACGTCGCCCAGCCAGCTGCTGGACACGGCCTGCGCGATGGCGGGGTACTGGGCGGCGCCGTCACCCAGCTCGCACGGCGCCACGCAGCGGCCCATCTCCGCCAGCGCGCAGGAGGCTGAGGTCTTCTTGGCGGAGAGACGCGTGGTGCAGCGGCGGAGGCGGAACGCGTCGTAAAGGGTGAGCGCCGCCTCGTCGGCGGCGTCGCGGGATCTGAAGGGGCCGAAGTAGGTGCCCTCCGACTTGACCTGCGTGACGATCGACAGCCGCGGGAACGCCTCGTCGGTGAGCTTGAGCCAGCTCACCTTCCGCTGATTCTTGGAGCGGCGGTTGTAGCGCGGGGCGAGGGACTCGATCATCCGCAGTTCCCGCACCTCCGCCTCCAGGTCCGTGGCGCACTTGACGAACTCCACCCCGGAGGCCACCCGCACCATCTCGTGGATGCGGCCGCGCTTCTCCGCCGCGGAGAAGTAGGAGCGGACGCGGCGGCGCAGGTTGGTGGACTTGCCGACGTAGAGGACCTCGCGCTTCTTCTCGCCGTCGGGGGTGACTGAGTCTGTGTAGAAGAAGTAGACGCCGGCGCACTCGGGGGCGTTGGTGGCCCAGGTGCGCTTGGCGCGGCGGTCCGGGGAAACCTGCAGCGCGAACTCGGTGAGGTCCTCCAGGGTGTGGACGCCGAGGTTGCCCACGCGCTCCAGCAGGCCGTGGAGGACGTCGACGGTGGCGCGCGCGTCGCTGAGGGCTCGGTGGTTGGGCTCGGTGCCGGCGCGGAAGAAGCGGGCGAGGGTGGCCAGCTTGCAGTTGGGCACCTCGTCGCGGAGGAGGGCGGTGCGGGCCAGGGCCACGGTGTCGACGACGGTGGGCCGCGGCCAGGCGAGGCCGAGCTGCTCGTAGCCGCGCTTGAGGAAGCCGGTGTCGAAGCGGGCGTTGTGCGCCACGATCACCGCGCCGGCGGCGAATTCCGCGAACGCGGGCAGCACCTGCGACGGCGGGGGAGCGGTGGCCACCATCTGGTTGGTGATGCCGGTGAGGACCTGGATCATGGCGGGAATGGGAGTGGAGGGGCGCACCAGCGTTTGGAACTCGCCGATCACCTGGCCTCCGCGCACCTTCACCGCGCCCACCTCGGTGATCTCCGAGTCCGCCGCGCCCCCCGTCGTCTCGAGGTCCACCACGACGAACGTGACCTGCGAGAGGTGGACGCCGAGATCCT
Source organism: Arachnia sp. (assembly GCA_035467795.1). Classification (GTDB taxonomy): domain Bacteria; phylum Actinomycetota; class Actinomycetes; order Propionibacteriales; family Propionibacteriaceae; genus Arachnia. The sequence goes on from DATITN010000280.1 coordinate 2,710, forward strand.
CGAACGAGGGTTGGGAGGCGGAGATCTCGGGCATGGGATCACGGTAGGGGTGGGGTCTGACAGAAAGTGTCGGAGGGGTGGGGAAGGGTGGCGTCATGGCCACCTTGCATGTTGACTGCACCACCTGCACCGTGCGCGGAGACGCGTGCGCGGACTGCGTGATCTCCGTCCTCCTCGGCCCACCCGGCGTGGGCCTCGAGGACTCCGACCAACGCGCCCTCACCGTCCTGGCCGACGCCGGG
>DATITN010000281.1:0-3127 GCA_035467795.1 Arachnia sp.
GAGGTGGTTTCCATCGCTCATCGGAGCAGAGATGTACGTCATCGAGACGCAGAAGTTGACCAAGTCCTACGGCACCGCCCGCGGCATCGTCGATGTCGACATGTCCGTGCTGGACGGCGAGATCTACGGCTTCATCGGGCCCAACGGGGCCGGCAAGTCCACCACCATCAGAACACTCCTCGGCCTGATCCACCCCACCAGCGGCTCCGCGACCGTGTTCGGGAAGGACATCACCAAATTCGGCCCCGAGATCCGGCAGGAGGTCGGCTACCTCCCCTCCGAGGTGTTCTACTACGACGACATGCGGGCCATCGACCTGCTGAAGTACTCGGCCAGCTTCTACGCCAAGGACGCCAAGGCCAGCGAGGCTCGCATCCGGGAGCTCGCCGAGATGTTCGATCTGGACCTGAAGAAGAAGATCGACGACCTGTCCTACGGCAACAAGAAGAAGGTCGGGATCATCCAGGGGTTGGCCCACGAGCCGAAGCTGATCATCCTCGACGAGCCCACCGGCGGGTTGGATCCGCTCATCCAGCAGCAGTTCTTCCACCGGCTGAGGGAGGAGAACCAGAGGGGCGCCACCATCCTGTTCTCCTCGCACATCCTGGGGGAGGTGCAGCGACTCTGTGACCGGGTGGCCATCATCAAGGAGGGCTCGATCATCAAGGTCGAGGAGATCAGGACGCTGCTCGAGAACCAGACCAAGCGCTTCAGGGTGGAGCTGGCCGGGCCACCTGACCCGTCGCGCTTCCGGATCGAGGGCGTGAGCGACCTCGTGGTGGCCAACAACTCGGTGAGCTTCCTGTACCGCGGCCGCATCAACGAGGTGACCAGGATGCTCGCCGAGCAGGACCTCGTCGACCTCCTCGTCGAGGAACCGGACCTGGAGGAGATCTTCCTGCACTACTACCAGAGGGGGGACGAGCGGTGAACGTCTTCCTCCGGGAGTTGCGGGCCCACGGGCGATCGACGGGCAGCTGGGTGCTGTCCCTCACCGGGATCCTGGTGGCGTTCATGGCGCTCTATCCGACGTTCACCCGGGACGTCGCGGTGATGAGTGAGGTGTTCGAGCAGTTCCCGGAGGTCGTGCTCGACGCCCTGAACATCTCCCTGGCGACCTTCTTCAGCATCTACGGGTTCTTCGGCTACCTGCTCAGTTTCGCGATCCTCGCCGGATCCATCCAGGCGATGAATCTCGGGACCGGGATCATCTCGAAGGAGGCCTCGGGGAAGACGGCGGACTTCCTGTTGTCGAAGCCCATCACCAGGTCCCGGGTGGTCACCGCCAAGCTGGGAGCGGCGCTGGTGCTGCTGATCATCACCAATCTCGTCTTCGCGTCGGTCGCCTTCACCGTCGCCTCCATCATGTCCGAGGATGCCTTCTCGGCTCGCACCTTCCTCCTCATGGCGTCCACGCTGTTCCTGGTTCAACTGTTCTTCCTGGCGCTCGGGGCGCTGTTCGCCGTCACGATCCCCAGGATCAAGTCGGTTGTCGCGGTGTCCCTGCCGACTGTCTTCGCGTTCTACATCGTCGGCGTGGTGGGTGACGTCCTGGCCAACGACGAGGCGTGGTTCCTGACGCCGTTCAAGTACTTCGAGACCGAGCACATCATCGCCAACTCGAGTCTGGCGACCGCGCCACTGATCGTCCTGGTTGTCTTCGTCGCCGTCACGATCACCCTGAGCTATCTGATCTACGTACGCAAAGACGTGCGGGCGTCGGCGTAGGAGGAAGAGATGAACGTCTTTCTGCGTGAGTTGAAGGTGAACCGCCTGGGGCTGCTCTTCTGGTCCCTGGGAATGGTGGCCCTGGTGGGTGCCGGTATGGCGAAGTTCGCCGGCTACGAGGAGGCCGGCCAGTCGGTGGAGCAGTTGATGGCCACGCTGCCGAGGGCGGTCCTGGTGGTGTTCGGGATGACCGGCTTCGACCTGTCGACGGCGAGCGGGTTCTACGGTGTGCTGTTCCTGTACGTGGCCGTGATGGGGGCCGTGCACGCAGTCCTCCTCGGCTCAACCATCATCTCGAAGGAAGAGCGGGACAGGACCTCCGAGTTCCTCTTCGCCAAGCCCATCACCCGAGGCCGTGCGCTCACCGGCAAGCTGCTCGCCGGCCTGGTCAATGTCCTTGTCCTCAACCTCGTGACCACCGCGTCGTCGCTGTACTTCGTCGGCTTCTTCGGTGACGGGCGGTCCTCCAGCGATGAGGTGGCCGTCCTGATGGTGGGGCTGCTGTTCCTGCAACTCATCTTCCTGGCGGTGGGCGCCCTCGTCGCGGGGGTGTCGAGGCGCCCGAAGAGGGCCGCGTCGCGGGCAACCTCGGTGATGTTCCTGACGTTCCTCGTCTACTACCTGGTCAATCTCAATGAAGACCTGTCCTTCCTGAAGTTTGTGACGCCGTTCAAGTACTTCGACGCGGCCACCCTGATGGCAGACGGCGCCCTGGACCCGGTGTTCGTGGCACTGTCTGTGGGCATCATCGCCTTGGCAGTCGTCGGGACCTATCGCCTCTTCGCGGACCGCGACCTGACCGTGTGATCGCCGATGGCGCGAAAAAACCTGCCCCGAGATGCTCGGGGCGGGTTCTGCGTGGGGTGAGTAACGGGACTTGAACCCGCGGCCCCCTGGACCACAACCAGGTGCTCTACCAGCTGAGCTATACCCACCATGTTGCCGCCATGCCGGCAGGGGCGCGGCGACTGAGAAACAATAGCGCACCCCTAGTGGCCCTGCGAAATTGCCTCTCCTGCGGCCCCGGAGAGGGTGCCCCGATGGCGCTCCGCGATGGCGCGCAGCTCCGCCGGCGACGGACCGGGCGGCGGCACGAAGACCGCCTCGCGGTAGTAGCGCAGCTCCTCGATGGACTCCTGGATGTCTGCCAGCGCCCGGTGGTTGCCGGCCTTCTTCGGTGCGCCGTAGTGCACCCGCGGGTACCACCGCTTCGACAGCTCCTTGATGGTGGACACGTCGACGTTGCGGTAGTGCACCCACTGCTCCAGCTCCGGCATGTCCCGGGCGAGGAACGCACGGTCCGTCCCGATGGTGTTGCCCGCCAGGGGAGCCTTGCGGGCCACCGGCACGTGTGCGCGGACGTAGTCCATCACCTGCTCGGTGGCCTCGGCCATGGTCA
>DATITN010000282.1:0-5861 GCA_035467795.1 Arachnia sp.
GGGCCACTGACCCCGATGCCCCGAAGGTGATCACACAACTCCGACGGCGACAGGGGAAACGAGATCAGGCCCTGCGCCCCGGCGTCCAGGGCTGCCACGACCAGACCGGGATCCTGGTCACCCGAGAGCCCCACGAGAACAGGAACCCCTGCATAGCCCCTGACCGCGGAGATGAAGCGGGCGATCTCCACGCCAGGCAGGCTCAGCGGCACCACCACGACGGAGACGTCCCCCTCCCCCACCGCGATCAGCGCCGACGCCCCGTCGAAGTGGATCTCCACATCGACGCCCCGCTGAGAGAACGCCCACAGCGACTGGCCGAGCGGCGACGGAACACCCTGCGGGGGAATCACCACCGCCCTCACCGGCCAGCGTGGCGGCCGGACACCCGCAGTCCGGACAGCAGATGCGCCCATCGACTCAGCCGAACCGGCCCGAGATGTAGTCCTCCGTGCGCTTATCCGCCGGCCGCTCGAAGATGGTGCGCGTGTCGTCGTACTCAACCAGCCGGCCCGTGCGCTGACCTGTGATCGGGTCCTGTGCGGCCGTGAAGAACGCAGTCCGGTCCGCCACGCGACCGGCCTGCTGCATGTTGTGGGTCACGATGATGATCGCGTAATCCTCGCGGAGCTGGATCATCAGATCCTCGATGGCCCCCGTCGAGATGGGGTCCAAGGCTGAGCACGGCTCGTCCATGAGGATCACCTCGGGCTTGACGGCGATGGTCCGGGCGATGCACAGGCGCTGCTGCTGACCTCCGGAGAGGCCGAACGCGGACTGCTTGAGCTTGTCCTTCACCTCGTCCCAGATCGCCGCACGGCGCAGGCTGTCCTCCACAAGGTCGTCCATGCTGTCGACCTTCATGTTGGTGACACGAGGGCCGTAGGCGATGTTGTCGTAGATGGACTTGGGGAACGGGTTGGGCTTCTGGAACACCATCCCGATCCGGCGCCGCACCTCGATGGCGTCCACCTGGGGCGAGTAGATGTCCTGCCCGTGGTAGCGAACGGAGCCGGTGAGCCTGGACCCTATGACGAGGTCGTTCATGCGGTTCAGCGACCGCAGCAGCGTCGACTTGCCGCACCCGGAGGGGCCGATGAGGGCCGTGATCTGATGCTGGGCGAACGACATGTTCACGTCCGTGACGGCGAGGAAATCGTCGTAGTAGATGCTCACGTCGCCGCAGCTGATGATCGTGCTGGGCGCTTTGGTGGAGGGTGCCGGGTTCATGGCGTGCACGGTCATGGTGTCCTCAGAGACTCGTTCACCAGCGACGCTGGTAGTGGTTGCGGATGAAGATGGCGAGGCCGTTCATGGCCAACAGGAGCACCAGAAGCAGGATGCTCGCTGCTGCGGCGAGTACGTGGAAACCGGCCTGCGGCCGGCCAACCCAGTTGAAGATCTGGATCGGCATGGTGGTGTATCCGCTGAGGATCCCGTTCGGATCGAAGCTCAGGAAGACCAGGCCTCCGAGGACCAGCAGGGGCGCGGCCTCGCCGAACGCGCGGGAGAGCGCGAGGATGGACCCGGTGGCGATCCCGGGCACGGCGGCAGGCAGAGTCTGCAGCCACGTCGTCTGGAGGGGGGTTGCCCCCAGCGCGAGAGAACCCTGCCGGATCTCAACCGAGACGGACCTGAGGGCCTCACGGGTGGAGATGATGATCACCGGGAGGATCAGGAGCGCCAGTGCGGTAGCCCCGACGATCACCATGTTCTTGTTGCCGACCCCGAAGAACGAAAGGAAAGCAAGGGTCAGGAGACCGTAGACGACCGACGGGATGGCGGCCAGGTTCTGCACGTTGAGTTCGATCACGCGATTGAACCACTTGGTCCGGTCGCTGAACTCCTCGAGATACACCGCCGCGGCCACACCGAGGGGGATGGCCATCACGGCGGTGGTGCCGATGACCCACAGGGAGCCAAGAATGGCCGGCTTGGCGCCCGCCTCCTCCGGATCCGACGCCGGGTACTCCGTAAGGAGGCGCGAATCGAGCCTGGGGAGGCCCTCCACGAACGTGGTCACGATCAGCGTGAGGAGGAAGAGCAACGCAAAGGCCAGGGCCACCCACATGACCACGAGGAACGCCAGTGCCTTGGGACTGTTCTCGCCGCCCTCAGCCCTGCCGAGGGGTCGGTTGGCTGGCGTACCGCGATCAGCGAGGCCAGCATTCGTGCCTGCCCCCACTTGGCCACCAGCACCTGGGGTGGTGTTCTCGGCCATCAGTACTCCTCCCGGAAGCGTCGAACCAGAGCGATGCTGATGAAGTTGATCACCAGCGTGACGAGGAACAGCAGGAGGCCAACAGCGAAGAGCGTGTCGTACTCCAGCGAGCCGACGCGCGAGTCACCGAGCGCTGCGTTGGCGATGAACCCTGTCATCGTCTGCCCCTGCTCGAGAGGGCCGGTGACCATTCGCGCCTGGTTGCCTGCCGCGATGGCGACGATCATGGTTTCGCCCACAGCGCGCGAGACACCGAGGATCACTGCGGCGAGGATGCCGGACATGGCGGCGGGGAAGACCACGCGAAGGGTGGTCTGCATGCGGTTGGCGCCCAGCGCGGCCGACCCCTGCCGCATCGCGTCCGGCACTGCGGTCATGGAGTCCTCGCTGATGGAGGCAATGGTGGGGATGATCATCACACCCATGACGAGGCCCGCCGCGAACACGCTGAAGGCGCCCGTCTCCAGGCCTAGCCATTCCTTGATCACGGTGGTCTGGATGAAGGTGAGGGCGAAGAGGCCGTAGATTACCGTCGGCACGCCTGCCAGGATCTCCAGGATGGGCTTGAGGAAGGCCCGGACCCGCCGAGGGGCGTACTCCGCCAGGTAGATGGCGGATGCGAGGCCGAGCGGCACCGCGACGACGAGCGCGATCGCGCTGGTCCACAGCGTGGCCGTCACCAAGGGAAGCACGCCGAAGCTCGCGTCAGCGAACCGGGGCGCCCACCTCGTGCCGAAGAGGAAGTCCACGACGGAGACCTCCGCGAAAAACCCGATGGAGGGAATGACCAGAGCCGCGACGATTCCCAGAGTGATGAGGACGGAGGCTGCCGCCGCCACCCTGAGCAGGGTCATGACGGCTGTCTCGCCGTGGCGGGCGCGGTGGCCCAGGTCGAGGGCTGGGGGCCTTTCGGCCCCCAGACCCTGCGAAGTGATGCTGGACATCAGGAGTCTCTCGACCGCTCAATCAGCTGAGCGACGCGAGCTGATCCTGAGCCGTGGCCTTCTGCTCCTCGGTGAGTCCGATGAACAGCGCGTCTTCGGCGATCTCCGCCTCGTTCTCCACGTAGAAGTCGACGAAGGACTTGACCTGCGGCTTGTCCGTGTACGCCTGGTTGGCCACGTAGATGAACAGGGGACGGCCGAGCGGGGTGTACTCGCCGTTCTGGACGGTCTCCTTGGACGGGGCCACGCAGCCGGCGCCGCTGTCGACCTGAACGGCCGTGATGACGCCGGGGTTCTCCTCGACGTAGCTGAGGCCGAAGAAGCCCACCGCGCCCTTGTCGCCGGAGACGCCCTGAATGGTGATGTTGTCGTCCTCGGACGGGGCGAAGTCGGTACGCGAGGCACCGCTCTCACCGTTGATGGCCTCGGTGAAATAGTCGAAGGTGCCCGAGTCGGTGCCGGCGCCGAACAGGGTCAGTGCCTGATCGGGGAAGCTGGGATCGATCTGGTTCCAGTTCATGATCGTGGCCTCGGATTCAGGGGCCCACATGGTCTGGAGCTGCTCGACTGTCAGGCACTCGGCCCAGTCGTTCTCCGGGTTGATGACGACGGCGAGGCCGTCGTTGGCCATGATGATCTCGGTGTACTCGATTCCTGCGGCGTCGCAATCCGCCGCTTCTTCGTCCTTGATCGGGCGTGAGGCGTTGGAAATGTCCGTCTCGCCGGCGCAGAACTTCTTGAAGCCTCCGCCGGTGCCGGAGGTGGCCACGGTGACGTTGACATCGGGCTCAACGTCGCGGAACTTGTCAGCGGCAGCCTCGGTGAGCGGGGATACCGTGGAGGAACCGTCGGCCTCAACGGAACCGCTGAGGGCGGAGGTGCCTTCGGAGGAGGCCGCGGACGACGCCGGGTCCGTCGTTGCCTCGGGGGTGGTCTGGCCACCGCACGCGGTGAGGAGCAGCGCGGAGGCGCAGCCCACGGCCGCGAGGGAGAGGCGAATGCGTCGGGTCATGTGGAATGTCCTTTCGGGTGTGCCTAAGCACGGATACGAACCGGCAGCTGTGGGCCGCCGCGACCAATAGAAGCCCGTCTAAATGAACGGACGGTGAACGCGCTCTGAACTGGCGGCACACTTCGATCCACATCAAGATGAACGCCGCTAGCATCGCCCACAAACATGTCGCGCGATGGTGCAGATGGCAGCAGGAACTCGCCGGTCATCAAGACCGGCATCCGCTCCAGGCTGAACGTGATCCGAAATGCGGCACCCATCGACGAGGACCCCGCCGCCATCATGAAGCACAAGGGGATACCTTGGTCTGACAAGCGTGCCGAGAACAGCCTCCCCCACGCTGGACCAACCGCCTCAGCGTCGCCAATTGTGCAACTCTTAGCCGGTGAACCGGCGCACAGCTGGTCGGCACTCCAGAGCGGGGATGATTGTGGCGATGAAAGCCGCGTTGACGAGCGGACGAGTATTCGCGCTCGTGGCGCTCATGGCTGTGGCGCTGTCGGCCGGATGCGGGTCCGGGTCCCTACCGGAGATCACCTCTCTGCCGTCCATCTCGATGCCGGCCAGGCCCACCGCCCTACCGTCCCTCTCCCGACCCACGGCGACGGCGACCGAAACCGCCACGGCGACCGCGACCGCGACGGTCACCGTTTCCGCCTCGAACGAGCCGCCGGCTGAGACGACTCCGGCGGAATCGCCCAGCACCGAGGCGCCCGCCGAGCCGGCGCCAGAGGCTGAGGGCAGCGGCCTGTGGTGGCTGCTCATCCTGCTCGCGATCGGCGCCGCCCTGGCCGTGGCGGGGATCATGTGGTCACGCAGCCGAAGCGCAGCCAAGGAGATCGAGCGTCGCTTCGCACTGGTCCGCAGCGACCTCTCCTGGGCGGACGCGGACCTGCTGCCCCGCGTGCTGGCCTCACCCAGCGCGGCAGAGGCCTCGGCTCTGTGGGAGGCCGGGCGGCCCCGGCTGCTCGTGGCCGAGGAGGAACTGCGGCTGCTGGCAGTAGCCGGCACTGACACGGCTCAGCAGGATCGGGCCCGGCAGTGGCGCACGGCACTCGCGTCGCTGGTCACCGCCGTGGACGTCGAGACCAGCCTGCCGCCGAGTGCCGACGCGGAGCGCCTGCGCTCCGCCCGCGCCGGCGTGGAGGAAGCCCGACGCACGCTGCTGACGCTGTTGAACGAGGCAGACCAGGACAGCTGAGCTGTCCCCCGCCACAGGGCCTGTGCCCGGTGCACGTCTGACTCGGGGAGTGGAATCCGGCCGCCTGGTATTACGCTGAGACCCGACCGAATCCCCGTAGGCCGCTCTGCGGACCGACCGCTAGTGGCGGAGCCAAGCCGGCGGTCTCGATGGTCAATGGTGGAGGTTGGGATGCAGCGACTGTGTCCGGGGCTGGTGCTCTCGGAGCGTTATCGGCTGATCCGCCATGTGGCCTCCGGCGGCATGGGCCAGGTCTGGGAGGCGGGTCGACGACACCCTGGAACGCCGGGTCGCGTTGAAGATCATGCACCCGCACACACAGCACGAGCTGGCCCTCGCCGAGCGGTTCCGCGATGAGGCCCGATTCGCCGCGCAGCTGTCCCACCCCAACATCGTGACGGTGTACGACTTCCTCGAACACGAGGGCCTGTCCTGCCTGGTGATGGAGTTCGTGGACGGCCCCAACCTCGCCGCCCTTCTGGC
>DATITN010000283.1:0-4051 GCA_035467795.1 Arachnia sp.
GAATCACCCCATGTCCGAGATCGTCTGGATCCTGTTCGCCGTCGTAGCGCTGGCCGCCGCCGTGGGCGCCGTCTGGGGCATCCGTCGACATCTGTACGTCAAAGAGCTCACCGAGCACGGCTGGACCTTCGTCACCTCGCCGTCGATCGCCATCGCGTACGGGCTGAACGTGCCGCCGTTCGGGATGGGGTTCAAGCGTTCGGTGGATGACCAGATCATCGGCCGAGCCTCCGACGGCACCGAGTTCTCCGCGTTCCGCTACAAGTGCTCGCAATGGAAGTCCGGCGGCTACGTCGTGACCATGCCGCTGGGCCGCCCCCTCCTCCCCGCCGAGGTGTTCCGCGGCGCCGCGCCGAAGCTGAGCCTCCCCGGCCAGACAATGGTGCTCGGCGAGCTCACCGCGGCCGCCAACGACCCGGCCTACGCGGAGGCCCTCGTCGAGGCTGCCGCCCCGACGCTCATCGGGCCGTACCGGGTCACCGTCGACGGCGGGCACCTGGTCCTCATCGACGCGCCGAAGGAGGCCGACGGGCTGGCCGCTGCCGTCGAACAGCTCGCCGCGACACGCGCCCGGATCCTCGCCTCCGCCGCCGCGACCTTCACCGCCCCGCCGCCCCCGCCGTCGCTCAGCTTCTACCAGCGGCCAAGCTGGACCTACATCCCCCGCGACGACTCCTACCTCCAGCTACTCGATCACACCCGAGGCGGGCGCAACCACCAGGCCCTGGACATCATCTACTCCGACAACGAGGGCCTCCCGTTCATGCGGCTGCGCCACGAGTGGGACACCACGCACACGCGCACCGACGCGCAGGGCCGCACCCACACCGAGACCCGCCACCACAGCGAGGAGCTGTGCGAGTTCCGCACCACGTTCCCGTTCCAGGACCTGTCCGTGAACTGGGAGCTGCTGGGGCCGTCGCAGAAGTTCGAGTGGGAGGACTTCAACCGGCGCTACAAGGTGCGCACCCCCGCGCCGCGGTTCGCCTCAGACGTGATGCATCAACGCCAGATGGAGTACCTGATGGCGGGTGACGCCCCGAAGTTCGCCATCTCCGGTGACCGGATCATGGTGGGTGGCGGTGGCAGGTGGGAGCCCGAGGACATCGACGCCGCCTCCAGGTTCCTGCACGGCTTCTTCGCCCGCGTCCCCGACTTCGTGTGGCAGCAGCTGGGCGCCTGGCCGCGCCCCATCGCGGAACTGACCTACGACTCCTGAGCCAGGGCGGCGCCGATGAGGGCGCCCGCCCCGCGACACTCCTCCTCGGTGACATCCATGTGCGTCACGGCGCGCAGCGACGACGGCCCGAGCACGCTGACCCGCACCCCCCGCTCGGCCAGCCGCGCAGCCACCGCAGGGGCCCCGGCCATCGGGATCAGCACGATGTTGGTCTCCACCGACGACTCGTCGACCGCACCCGGGCACGCCTCGTTGATGGCCCTGGCCAGCGTCGACGCCGCCGAGTGGTCATCGACGATCCGGCCCATGTTGTGTTCGATCGCATACAGCCCCGCGGCCGCCAGCAGCCCTGCCTGACGCCACCCGGCGCCCAGCCGCTTGCGCTGCACGCGGGCCCGGGCCATCTCGTCGGCCGTCCCCACCAGGACGCTCCCGACGGGGGCGCCGAGTCCCTTGGACAGGCAGAACGTGACGGTGTCGAAGAGTTGCCCGTAGTCGCTGAGGGGGCGCCCCGTCACCGCGACCGCGTTGCCCAACCGGGCCCCGTCGAGGTGTGTGGCCACGCCGAGCTCCCGCGCGCCCTCGCTCAGAGCGCGCAGCTGCGCGTAGTCCTGGACGGTGCCGCCGCCGAAGTTGTGGGTGTCCTCCACCGCGACACAGGCGGTCTCCACCAGGTACGGCCGGCAGTTCACGGCCACCAGGCTCAGGGCGTCGTCGGCCACCAACCGCCCCGACGTCGAGACCCAGGTGCGCATCGTCACCCCGTGCAGGGCGCCGTGCGCGCCCATCTCGGCGCGCGCGATGTGCGCGTACGCGTCGCACAGCACCTCGCGGCCGGGCTCGGTGTGCAGCCAGATGCCGAGCAGGTTGGACAGCGATCCGGTGGCGCAGAACAGCCCCGCCTCCTTGCCGAACAGCCCGGCCACGCGCTGCTCCAGCGCCGCGACAGTCGGGTCCTCGCCGTACACGTCGTCGCCGACGGGGGCCTCGACCATCGCGTCGAGCATCCCGGCGCTGGGCCGGGTCACGGTGTCCGAGCGGAGGTCGATCACAGTTCCCTGGCCATGTACTCCTGGACCGGGTTCACCCGCTTCAGCCGGCCGGAGCGAAGCCGTTGGGCGACGGTGAACGCCAGCTCCAGCGACTGGTTGCGGTTGAGGCGGGGGTCGCACACCGTCTCGTAGCGGTTGGCGAGGTCCTCCTCCATGAGGTTCATGACGCCGCCGACGCATTCGGTGACGTCGTCGCCGGTGAGCTCGACGTGAAGGCCACCGGGCCAGGTGCCGAGCTCCTCGTGGACGTCGAAGAATCCGTTGACCTCGTCGACGACGTCGGTGAAGGATCGCGTCTTGTAGCCGTTGGCGGCCTCGAAGGTGTTGCCGTGCATCGGGTCGCACACCCACGCGACCTTGCGGCCGGTGGCCTCGACGCCCTTGATGACGCCCGGCAGCACGTCGCGGACCTTCTTGGCGCCCATGCGGGTGATGAAGGTGATCCGTCCTGGGACGCGGTTCGGGTCCAGCCGGTCCGCCAGGGCGATGGCCTGTTCGGCGGTGGTGGTGGGGCCGAGCTTGATGCCCAGCGGGTTCTGCACGCGGCGCAGCAGCTCCACGTGGGCGCCGTCGAGTTGCCGGGTGCGTTCCCCGATCCAGAGGAAGTGGCCGGAGCAGGTGTAGAGCTCCTGCGAGCGGGAGTCGACGCGGGTCAGCGCGCGCTCGTACTCGAGCAGCAGCGCCTCGTGGGAGGCGTAGAAGTCGACGGTGTTGAGGGCGGAGTCGTGGACGCCGCAGGCCACCATGAACGCCAGGGCGCGGTCGATCTCGGAGGCGAGCTCCTCGTATTCGGCCTCGACGGCGGAGTCGCGGACGAACTGCCCGTTCCAGGTGTGCACGCCGCGGAGGTCGGCGAAGCCGCCCTTGACGAAGGCGCGCACCAGGTTGAGGGTGGCGGCCGAGGAGTTGTAGACCTGCAGGAGCCGGGCCGGGTTGTGGGCGCGGTCCTCGGGGGTGAAGTCGAAGCCGTTGATGGCGTCGCCGCGGTAGGCGGGCAGCGACACGTCTCCTCGGGTCTCCATGTTGTTGGAGCGCGGCTTGGCGTACTGCCCGGCGATGCGGCCCACCTTGACGACGGGGACCTGCGCGGCGTAGGTCATGACCACGGCCATCGAGAGCTGGACCAGCAGCTTGGACTTGATGTTCTGCGCGGTGACGGCGTCGAAGGTTTCGGCGCAGTCGCCGCCCTGCAGGAGGAACGCGCGCCCGTCTGCGACGTCGGCCATCTTGGCGCGGAGGTCGTCGCACTCGCCGGCGAACACCAGTGGGGGCAGCGACTCGAGTGCGTCGATGGTCTTGTCCAGGGCTGCCTGGTCCGGGTACGACGGCTGCTGGACCATCGGCAGCGCGCGTAGTTCTTCCCGGGAGATGATGCTCGACATGGTGCGTAGGTTACTGCACCGCCCACGAACCCCCCGCCCTGGGAACCGACGGTGGACCCCCCGCTGGACCGACGGTGGACTCGTCACGGCGTTTCGACGCGCGCTGCGCAGCTGCGCTGCTTTGCGCGGCTCAACGAGCGGGGGCGGGTCGTGCCCTGGTCCGCTGGCTGAGGAGCCGCGAAGCGGCCTCGAAGCCTAGGAGAAGTGACCTTGTCAGCGTGCGTTTCAGCTGCTAGGCCGAGGGGTCGTGCCCTAGTCCGCTGGTTGAGCCGGGTGCGCGCGAAGCGCCGCGACCGCGTCGAAACCGCCGCAGGCAATACAGGGACTCACGCCGAGGGGTCGTGCCACCCCTGGTCGATCGCGTACAGCGTCAACTCCACCCGGTTGTGCAGCTGCAACTTCCGCAACACGTTGTGCACGTGGTTCTGCACAGTCCG
>DATITN010000284.1:0-10556 GCA_035467795.1 Arachnia sp.
ACAGGGGGCGTAGCCCGTCGTCGGCGCGCGCCTCGTTGGTGAGGCCCAACTGGTACGCCTCCCGTGACATGAGCGGCTCGTCGCGGAGCACGCCCAGCACGGACCAGGAGCCGCAGGAAAGGAAGTAGGACTCGTCGTCCACGTCGCGTTGAAGCGCGTGGACCGCGCAGGCGGTGTCGTGCGCGCCGGCGGTGACCACCGTCAGCTGCTCCAGCCCTAAGACTGTGCATGGCCCGACGACGGCGTGTTCGCGGGTCACCTCACCCACCCAGCGTCGCGGGATGCCGAGCGCGTCGAACACCTCGTCGCTGAACTCATGGGCCCCGGGGCGGCAGAGACCCGTCGAGGACGCGTGTGACCGGGACCAGCCTCGGATCCCGGAGAGCAGGTAAGTGAAGTAGTCAGGCAGCAGGAGGATCTGATCCACGCTTGCCGCGACCTCCGGCTCCTCCGCCAGGAAGGCGAACAGCTGGTTGGCGGTGTTGATGGTGGCCGGGGCGATGCCGGTGGCGTCCCAGGCGGCCCAGTCGCTGAGCCGAGCGCGGAACGCCGCGTGTGTCCGAGCGGTGCGCTCGTCGCGGTAGGCGCGGCCGGGGGTGAGCCGATCGCCGTCGGCATCGAGGGGGACATAGTCCACGCCCCAGGTGTCGACGGAGACGCTGATGGCGTCGGGGAAGCGGGCGACGGCGTCCCGCAGCCCCGCGACCACCTCGGCCCAGATGAAGTCCAGATCCCACGCCAGGGAACCACTGCGGAGCATCGCCTCGTGGGCGAACCTCCGCACCTCCACCTCCTCCACCCTGCCGTCGCGGAAGGTGCCGGCGATGACCCGGCCCGACGACGAGCCGAGGTCCACGGCCAGCGCGGTGACTGGTCTCACGGTGGTCCTCCTGGTGGGATCGGGGGTGCGCGGGGGATGAAACCCCGCCGCGTCCCCAGTATGGGTCGCGGCGGGGTCACTGCCTCAGGCTGGGGGAACCCGAGACGTCAGTTGTAGAGAGGACCGAACTGCGCGCAGGCGCGGTAGTCGGCGCTCTCCAGGTCGGCGGAGCCGAAGCCCAGCCAGTTCTTCGGGCGGAAGATCCGCTCCCTCGACACGTTGTGCATGTTGACGGGAATGCGGAGCATGGAGGCCATCGTGATGAGCTGGTGGCCGATGTGGCCGTAGCTGATCGCGCCGTGGTTGGAGCCCCAGGCGTTCATCACCTCGTAGACGGAGGTGAAGGCGCCCTCGCCGGTGATGGTGGGCACGAACCAGGTGGTGGGCCACCCCGGATCGGTCCTCAGCTCGATGGTCTTGGCCACCTCGTCGGGCAGTTCGACGGTGTAGCCCTCGGCCAGCTGCAGCACCGGCCCCAGCCCGTCGATCCAGTTGATGCGGGTCATGGTGACCGGCACGTCTCCCGCCGAGCGGAAGTGGGTGGAGAAGCCGCCGCCGCGGAAGTAGCCGGTGTTGGCCGGGTGGAAGGTGGTGGCCTCGGTCATCGCGGCGATGTCCTCGTCCGTCAGGTCCCACCAGGGCTTGATGCAGGCGTTGCCGTCGGCGTCCTTCGCGGCGAAGGTGCCGTCCAGGGTGGTGGCGCCGGAGTTGCGGAGGTCGATGACGCCCTGGGCCGCGCGGCCCTCGGGGCGGTGCCCCGTGACGCGTTCGATGGCGTCCGCGCTCCAGTAGGTGCGCACGTCGGAGAAGATCTGCGCCCGGTTGGTCAGCAGGTAGTTGAACAGCATCGAGGCGCCGTTGAGGTTGTCGTTCTCCGTGGCCATGACCTGCGGCTGGCGCTTGCCGTTCCAGTCGAACTGCGTGTTGAGGAGGGTCTCCATCAGGTCGCCGTTGGGCAGGTAGTCGGTCCACTGGCGCTGCCCCTGGAAGCCGGAGACGAGCGCGCCGTGACCCAGCGCCTCCTCCCCGAACCCCTTCTCAGCCAGCTTCGGGTTGCCGATCATGAGGTCGCGGCCGATGAGGACGAGCTTGGTGACGTATGCCCACCACTCCTCGTGGTCCTCGGCGGAGCGCTGCCATTCCTCGGGGTTGAAGTCCTCCCCCTGGACGAGGTTCTCGCGCACCCAGGCGTAGGCCTTCTCGTACTCGGCCTCGTCGTAGATGCCGAGCTTGATGCGGCGCTCGAGCTCCACCATGTCGACGTACTCGTTGCGCATGCCGAGCCAGTAGTTCCAGAACTCCTCCTTGACTACGCAGCCGGCGATGCCCATGGACACGCCGCCGATGGACAGGAAGGACTTGCCCTTCATGAGCGCGACGGCGAGGCCGGCGCCCGCGTAGTCCAGCAGCCGCTGGCGTACGTCGTCGGGAATGGAGTCGTCGTCGGCGTCGCGGACCTCTTCGCCGTAGATACCGAAGGCGGGGATGCCCAGCTGGGTGTGACCAGCCAGCGCGGCGGCCAGGTAGACGGCCCCCGGGCGCTCCGAGCCGTTGAAGCCCCAGATGGCGTGGGGCATGGTGCGGTCCATGTCGATGGTTTCGGAACCGTACGCCCAGCACGGCGTGACCGACAGCGTCAGGCCCACGTTCTCGCGCTTGAACTTCTCAGCCGTGGCCTGAGCCTCGGGAACTCGGCCGATCGTCGAGTCGGCGATGACCACCTGGACGGGGGTGCCGTCGGGGTAGCGCAGCTCGGCCTCATACAGCTCCTTGACGCGCAGAGCCATGTTCATGGTCTGGTCTTCGAGGCTCTCGCGGACGCCGTTGCGCCGCCCGTCGATGATGGGGCGAATGCCGATCTTGGGGTAGTTGGACACGAAACACACCTTCTTTGATCATTGTCTTGCGGTTCTCATGGGTGCCGGTGCGGTGTGGTGGGCGCAGCTGGCCGGCCGGGGCTGCGCCCGGGGGAACGGGATGTGGGGGCGTGGGACGGGGTGGGCCCGAAGGCCCACCCCGTATCTCTCACTCGTAGAGGTTGGCGGCGATGTCGGGATCGTCGATGTTGGTGGCGTCGTACCAGGCGAAGCCGGAGTCGATGATCTTCGGCAGTTCCTGGCCGTTGATGGCGCGGATGGCGGCGACGACGGTCTCGTAGCCCATCTTCACGGGCGACTGGGTGATGGCGCCGGCCTGCTGGCCGTTGCGGATGGCGTCGAGCTGGGCCTTGCCGGAGTCGAAGCCGACGATCTTGAGTTCCTTGCCGGACTCGATGGTGCCCTGGAGGGCGCCGATGGCCGAAGCCTCGTTGGAGCCGTAGATGCCGGTGATGTCTGCGTTGGCCTGGATGAGGGCCTTGGCGGTGTTGGCGGCGAGGCCGACCTCACCCGCGTACTGCGGGTCAAGGACCTTGATGTCGGGTGCGTTGGCGGCCATGTACTCCTGGAAGCCCTCGCAGCGCTGCTTGCCGGTGGCCGACGTCTGGTCGTGGCAGACCATGCCGACGGTGCCGGTGCCGCCCAGCAGCTCGACCATGTTCTTGGCAGCCTCAGCAGCGGCGGCCTTGTTGTCGGTGGAGACGGTGGTCAGCGGGATGTCCGAATCGACGCCGGAGTCGAAGGCGATGATCGGGATGTTCGCGGCCTGGATCTCCGCCAGGACGGGACCGGCTGCGCCGGAGTCCAGGGCGGCGAAGCCGATGGCGGCGGGCGCCGACTGCAGGGCGGTGCGGAGCTGATCGAGCTGCTGGGTGACGGCCTGCTCGTTCTCCGGGCCGACGAACTCGACGTTGTAGTTGAACTCCTCGCCGGCCTCCTCGGCGCCCTGGTTGACTGCCTGCCAGAAGCGGTGCTGGAAGCCCTTGGACACCAGGTAGATGGTCTGGGTGCCGTCACCCATCGGGATCTCTCCCAACTCGGCGGGGGCCGAGGACTCGGCAGGTGCGGACGAGCTCGCGGTGGTATCTGCGGGGGCAGGGGCCGACGAGGTGGTGGTGGACGAGGTGGAGCAGGCCGTGAGGCCCAGGACGAGCACTGACGACATTGCCAGTGCGGAGCGCAGCATGCGCATGGCGGTTTCCTTTCGGTTTCTGGGAGGACCGCCCTCCCGTGACGTGGATGAAGTTGTGGGTGGATTTAGACGGCGGAGGCGCGCTGACGGCGCACGATGTCAACGTAGACGGCGAGCAGGACGACGACACCGGTGACGACGAGCTGCCACTGCTGGGCGACGCCCATCATCTGGAGACCGACGGTCAGCGTCATCATGAGCAGGGCGCCCATCATGGTGCCGATGATGTTGGCGCGGCCGCCGGAGAGCGACGTGCCGCCGATGACCACGGCCGCGATGACCTGGAGCTCCATGCCCAGACCCTCAGCGGGCTGGACGAAGCCGAAGCGGCCGGAGTAGAGGATGGCGCCGAAGGCGGTGAAGACGCCTGCGGTGACGTAGACGAGCGCCTTCCAGAACTTCACGTTGATGCCCGACAGCCGCGTGGCTTCCTCGTTGGACCCGATCGCCAGGGCGTAGCGCCCGAGCAGGGTCTTCCCGAGGATGACGGCGGCGATGATGCCCATGAACACGAAGACGAGCGCCGCGTTCGACAGGAAGGGGATGATCCGTCCGTTGGAAATCAGCGAATAGTCAGGGTTTGCGATCTTGATGCTGGAGGCGTTGGAGATGATCAGCGACAGCCCGCGGGTGACCATCATCATCGCGAGCGTGGCGATGAAGGGCGGGATGTGGAGGTACGCGATGAGCAGGCCGTTGACCATGCCCATCGCCGCGCCCACCAGGATGGTGAGGAGCAGGCCGATGCCCAGCGGGAGGTTCATGAACTCCGCAGACATGAACACGCCCGCCATGACGGCCGTGAACGTCATGCCGGTGCCGACCGACAGGTCGATGCCGCCCGTGGCGATCACGAACGTCGCCCCCAGCGCCATCGTGCCGATGGCTGCGGCCTGGAGCAGGATGTTGGGGATGACGACGCCGGCGTTGAAGTTGGGCGCGAAGATCATGAAGAAGACGAACACCACGATCAGCGCGGCGAAGACGAACACCTGCTGCAGCGACGATTTGAGGAACTGCTGCACCCGGGAGGGTTCGGCGGGTGCGGCCTTGGTGGCGGTGTCAGTGCTCACGCTGCGTGTCCTTTCAACTGAGCCATGCCAACGGTGGCGAGCTCCATGATGTTCTCCTGGGAGGCGTCCTCGTTGTTGAGGAAACCGGTGATGTGCCCGTGTGCCATGACGGCGATGCGGTGCGACACGCGCAGCACCTCCGGCAGCTCGGACGAGATGACGATGATCGCCTTGCCCTGACCGGACAGCTGCTCGATGAGGGTGTAGATCTCTTCCTTGGCGCCGACGTCGATGCCGCGGGTGGGCTCGTCGAAGATGAGCACGTCACAGTTGCGCACGAGCCACTTCGCGATGACTACCTTCTGCTGGTTGCCGCCCGAGAGCTTCCCCAGCAGCTGATTCACGCTGGGGGTCTTGACGCGCAGTTTCTTCGAGTACTCGGTGCCGACCGTCTTGATCTTGCCGTCGAGGATGAAGCCGCCGATGTGGAAGTCCTTCATGGCCGCCATGGCCGTGTTGGCCTTGACGTCCTGATCCAGCAGGACCCCGAACTGCTTCCGATCCTCTGACAGGTAGCCGATGCCGGCGCGGACGGCGTCTGCCGCGGTGCGGATGTTCACCTTCTGGCCGTGCACGAAGATGTCTCCGCTGATGCGTGGGTCCGCGCCGAAGACGGCGCGGGCCACCTCGGTGCGCCCGGCACCCATCAGCCCGGCGAAACCCAACACCTCGCCCTTGCGGACCTCGAAGCCGACATCGCGCACCAACTTCTTGCTGTTGAGGCCCTCCACCTTGAGGATGACCTCGTCCGAGAGGGGCTTGGTGCGGGGGCGGGCCTCACCGGAGACCTCGCGGCCCACCATCATCGAGATGATCTCGCGGATCTCGACCTCCTTGGTGACGACCGTGCCGATGAATTGGCCATCCCGCAGGATGGACACGCGGTCCGTGATCTCCTCGATCTCCGGCATGCGGTGCGAGATGTAGATCAGGCCGGTCTCCGGGGTGATGAAATCTCGGATCATGCCGAACAGAGCGTCGGTCTCGGCGAGCGTGAGGGCCGCCGTCGGCTCGTCCATGACGAGGATCCGCGAATCGTAGGACAGTGCGCGCGCGATCTCGACCATCTGCTGGCGCGCGACGGACAGGTCCCGGACATAGGTCTTGGGATTGAGGTTCATGCCGAGCCTGTCGATCAGCTCGCCGGCCTCACGGTTGAGCTTGGCGTCGTCGATGTAGCCCCCCTTGTGGCTGCCGGGGCGGCCGAGGAACAGGTTCTGGGCGACGGTGAGGTCAGGAACCATATTGAGCTCCTGATGGATGATGCTGAGGCCGAGGTCACGGGCGTGGTTGGTGTTGCGCACCTCCACCTGCTTGCCCTGCAGCCAGATCTCCGCCCCCGGGTCCGGGGTGTAGATGCCGGTGAGGATCTTCATCAGCGTGGACTTGCCGGCGCCGTTCTCACCGCACAGGCCGAGCACCTCGCCCGCATTGAGATCCAGGTGGACGTTGCTCAGCGCTTTCACGCCGGGGAACGTCTTCGAGACGTTCTTCAGCTCTAGAAGTTTGGTCACACGTACTCCTTCGTACCTGCCGGATCGGTGGGCTTCTCGTGCCCAGCCCGACGAATGCTAACGCTATCATTCCGACATCCGGGGCGCCACCGTCGTTACCGAACTGTGACGAATGCATACCCATGGGGGTATATACTGTGGGCATGAAGCTACGCATGCCCCTCCTCACCCTCGTCGTCGCCGTCGTCGCCCTGTTCGGGCTCAGCGGATGCTCCGATGCGGGCGCCGACGCCGCGCGCACGGCCATCACCGACGGCGCCACGGTCATTGACGTCCGCACCCCCTCCGAGTACCAGGCTGGCAACATCGAGGGCGCCCTCAACATCGACGTGCAGACCGCGGACTTCGCCGACCGCGTCGGCGAGCTCCCCAAGGACGAGACCTACGTGGTCTACTGCCGCTCCGGCAACCGCTCCGCTGCGGCGATCAACATCATGAAGGACCTCGGCTTCACCAGCCTCATCGACGGCGGCGCCTACACCTCCCTGAAGTAGCCACACCGCCCCCCGGCCGAGGACCGACCCCACCCCCGCTGGCCGAGGAGCGAGGAGCGCAGCGACGAGCCTCGAGGCCTATGAAACGTGGGCCGACAAGGTCACCTTCTCCAGGCTTCGAGGCCGCTGCACGGCACCTCAGCCAACGGGAGGGCGGCGCCTACACCTCCCTGAAGTAGCCCGAGACCGAAACGCCGAGTGGCCGGCCCCCTGGGGGACCGGCCACTCGGCATCTTGCTGGGTGCGCGTCAGCTCACTTGGCGCCCATGGTGGTGCCGGCGGAGCGGAGGTTCTCGCACGCCTCCACGATGCGGGCGGCCATGCCGGACTCGGCCATCTTGCCCCAGGCGCGCGGATCGTAGGCCTTCTTGTTGCCGACCTCGCCGTCGACCTTGAGGACGCCGTCGTAGTTGCTGAACATGTGGCCCGCGACCGGGCGGGTGTACGCGTACTGAGTGTCCGTGTCCACGTTCATCTTGATGACGCCGAAGTCCACCGCGTCCGAGATCTCCTGTGCGGTGGAGCCGGAGCCGCCGTGGAAGACCAGGTCGAACGGCTTGTCCTTGCCGTACTTGGCGCCGACGGCGTCCTGGATCTCCTTGAGCACCTCGGGGCGCAGCTTGACCGCACCGGGCTTGTACACGCCGTGCACGTTTCCGAAGGTGAGAGCCGTCATGTAGCGGCCCTTCTCGCCCAGGCCGAGCACCTCGATGGTGCGCATGCCGTCTTCGATGGTGGTGTAGAGCTTGTCGTTGATTTCGGCGGAGACGCCGTCCTCTTCGCCACCGACGACGCCCACCTCGATCTCGAGGATGATGTTGGCGGCCTTGGTGAGGGCCAGCAGCTCGTCAGCGATCTGCAGGTTCTCCTCCATCGGCACGGCCGAGCCGTCCCACATGTGGGACTGGAACAGCGGGAGCTGTCCGTTCTTCACGCGCTCGGCCGAGATGGCCAGCAGCGGGCGGACGAACGAGTCCAGCTTGTCCTTGGGGCAGTGGTCGGTGTGCAGGGCGATCTGGATGGGGTAGTTCTTCGCCACCTCCTGCGCGTACGCCGCGAGCGCGGCGGCACCGGTGACCTTGTCCTTGATGGTGGACCCGGAGGCATACTCGGCGCCGCCGGTCGAAACCTGGATGATGCCGTCAGAACCAGCCTCCGCGAACCCCTGGATGGCCGCGGTCACCGTCGACGATGAGGTGATGTTGATAGCCGGGTAGGCAAACTTGTTCGCCTTGGCCCGATCGAGCATTTCGGCGTAGATCTCGGGAGTAGCAATGGGCATGGATGCCTCTTTTCTGAGTGAGACGTCGGGTCGCCCCAACCTTATCGCCTCAGGGTCCCAGGAGGGAGGGCGGGGTCAGCACTCAAGCGGGTCAGAGCACCCTGTCGAGGGCTGAGACGTCCAATCCGACGCGGCCGAGCGAGTAGGCCCGGGCGGCCGAGTCGATCACTGCGGGGCTGGCGTCGACGAAGCTGGCGGGCACCTTGGCCACCGCGACACCGTCGGCCTCCAGCACGATGGACGGCCCGGCACCGGAGAGTCCCCCGGTGAGCTTGAGGGCCGTGACGCGATCCCACGGGACCGGAGGCGCAGGCGGGGTGACGAACTCGACACCGTCGGGGTCGAGGTAGAACGCGATTCCGTCCTGGATGCGGCCGAGGTCGCGCTTGGCGCGCTGCAGGCCGAACACCGAGACCACGATCCAGAAGGCCGACGAGCCCACCCAGATCGCCACCATGGCGATGGTCCATTCCTGAGGCCAGTCGCGTCCGATGGTGAGAATGATCACGGCCAGGATGGCCAGCGAGATGACGGTGGAGATGATCCGCCAGCGGAGCGCGCCGCGCTTCTGGGTCACGCGGGCCGCCGTCGGAAGGGGGGTCAGGCCCGCCGCGAAACGCTCTGGCTGCATGGTCGCCACAATAGCCCGCGGGTCAGCGAGGGCCGGCGTGCTGGAGGCTCCAGTGGTACATCGCGATGGCCGCGGCAGCGCCGGCGTTCATCGAGCGTGTCGAGCCCCGCTGCGTGATGGCGACGAGGCGCTCGCACCCCGCGACCATCGCCTCGGTCAGGCCTGGGCCCTCGGAGCCGAAGACCAGGCAGCAGCGCTCTGGGAGCTGGGCCGTCTCGAGCGGGACCGACCCCGGCAGGTTGTCGACGCCGATGGGCGTGACACCCAGGGCGGCGAGGTGGGCCAGCAGCGAGGCCTCGTCCTCGTGGTGGAAGACGTGCAGGTAGCGGTCCGTCACCATCGCTCCCCTGCGGTTCCACCGCCGCCTGCCCACGATGTGCACCGCCGCGACATTGAACGCGTTGGCCGTGCGGACGATGGAGCCGATGTTGAAGTCGTGTTCCCAGTTCTGGATGGCCACATGCAGGGGCGCCCGCGTTCGGTCGAGGTCCGCGACGATCGCGTCCAGCCGCCAGTAGCGGTACCGGTCGATCACGTTGCGGCGGTCGCCCTCAGCGAGGAGTTCGGGGTCCAGGCGCTCGTCGCCGGGCCAGGGCTGGGGGTGCGGGCCGACGCCGACGGTGGGCGCCGTCGGGTCGTGGGGCTCGGCGTCGGTCACGGAGCGAAGCTTGTCCCACTCCGCCCTGAGAGGCAAGCGACGGGACGCGACAGCGCCCCGACCGACCGGCCGGGGCGCTGTGAGCGGGTGGATCAGGCGGCCTGCTGGATCGCGGAGATCTCAACCTCGATGGCGACCTTGTCCGAGACCAGGAAGCCACCGGTCTCGAGGGCGGCGTTCCAGGTGAGGCCGAAGTCCGAGCGAAGGATGTCGGTGGAGCCCTCGAAGCCCACGCGGACGTTGCCGAAGGGGTCCTTGGCGGCGCCCTGGTACTCGAGCGGGAGGGTGATGGGGCGGGTGGTGTCCTTGATGGTGAGGTCACCGGTCACCTCGACGACGTCGCCCTTGATGGCGAAGTCGGTGCCCTTGAAGGTCCAGGTGGGGTGGTTCTCGACGTCGAAGAAATCGGCGGATCGGATGTGGCCGTCGCGGTCAGCGTTGCGGGTGGTGATCGACCCGGCGTCGATGGTGACGTCCAGCGTGGAGTTGGCGGGGTTGGCGGCGTCGACAACCGCCGAGCCCTCGAACTGCTCGAAGGAGCCGCGGACCTTGGTGACCATCGCGTGGCGGGTCACGAAGGAGAAGGTGCTGTGGGAGGCGTCGAGGATGTAGGTGCCGTTGAGCTCGTTGACGGTCATGTGTGGGTCCTTTCGTGGGCTGTTGGTTCAACCTTAAACGAGTTTCGTTGAAATGTCAATCAGTTGAGGAATCACCGTGCCCGGGTCGGTTTCGACGCCGCAGCGGGCCTTCGTGCCGCGGCGGGCTCAACCACCGGGGCATCCTCCCCCTTGGCATGGCTGTGGCCCGCTCCCACGCATGGGGGCGGGCCTCGGCGAGCAGGTCAGCTGGAGAACGGAGGACGGTAGCCGCCCCCCTCACCCTGCGTCGGATTCTGCGACGGCGGGGGCACCGCCGGCTGGGCCGGCGGCTGATCCTGGGCGCGCTGCGGCGGCTG
>DATITN010000285.1:0-2012 GCA_035467795.1 Arachnia sp.
GTGGTCCGTCGCCTCCAGGAGGGCGTCACCGACGCTGAGCTGCACATCGTCATGTCAACGTCCTACGAGCAGGCTCGGGACCTCACCAGGGCGGCCGCGCTGATCGCGCGCGAGGGTGACGTGGTGGCCGTCATGGGCGGAGACGGCATGGCCCATCTCGGTCTCAACGCCTGCGCGGACACCGACGCCACCCTGGCCGTCATCCCGGCCGGGACGGGCAACGACTTCGCCCGGGGCGCCGGCGTGCCCGGCTCGATCAAGGAGTCAGTCGAGGCCCTGGTGCGGGGAAAGGTGCGCGTGATGGACCTGTCCCTGCTTACCAACTCCACCGGCTCCCGCTACGTGGGCGCCGTGGTCTCCAGCGGCTACGACGCGCGCGTCAACCGTGCCACCAACGACATCCGTCTCCGCTTGGGTCCGCTCAGCTACGGCTATATCGCGCTGCGTGAGCTGGTGCACTTCTCCCCGCTCACCTACCGGCTCGTCATCGACGGCGAGCCCCGCGAGGTGGAGGCCATGCTGGTGGCCGTGTGCAACACCGGCGTTTTCGGCGGCGGGATGCAGATCTCCCCGGACGCAGACGCGGCCGATGGGCTGCTGGACGTGACCATCATCCACAAGGCCTCACGCGGGAAGCTGCTGCGCCTGCTCCCCCTCACCTACACCGGCGGCTTCGTGCACTCCCCGGTGGTGGAGCGCCTTCGGGCGCGCACCGTCGAGGTTGACGGGGACGACCTGTTCCTCATGGGCGACGGCGAGGAGATGGGCGAGGTGCCCGCCAAGGTTGAATCCCATCCTGGGGTGCTGCGCCTCATCGTCGCCTGAACCGGGTCGCCAGCCAGCGCTGCTAGGTTTGGTGGGTGAGCACTGAGGCCCAGCCAGACGAGGTGCGCGAGTTCGCCGCACTCTATCCGTTCGGCCTGGACGAGTACCAGATCGACGGCTGCCGCGAGCTGGGGCTCGGCCGCGGGGTGCTGGTGGCCGCACCTACCGGCGCAGGCAAGACCGTGGTGGGGGAGTTCGCAGTCCACCTCGCGCTCACCAGATCCCGCAAGTGCTTCTACACCACCCCCATCAAGGCGCTGTCGAACCAGAAGTACCACGACCTGGTGGACCGCTACGGCCCGGAGCGGGTCGGGTTGCTCACGGGAGACATCTCCGTCAACTCCGAGGCGCAGATCGTGGTGATGACCACTGAGGTGCTGCGCAACATGATCTACGCGGGCTCACCGACGCTCGGGAACCTCGGCTTCGTGGTGATGGACGAGGTCCACTACCTGGCGGACAGGTTCCGTGGCCCGGTGTGGGAGGAGGTGATCCTCGGCCTGGCGGAGTCGGTGCAGATCGTGGCCCTCTCCGCGACCGTCAGCAACGTCGAAGACTTCGGCGAGTGGCTGCGCACGGTGCGGGGGGAGTTCTCCGTGGTGGTCTCCGAACGCCGCCCTGTGCCGCTCTTCCAGCATGTCCTGGTGGGCCGAAAGCTCCTGGATCTGTTCGACGGGGTGGCCCCCACCGCCACGGAGCTGCCCGCGGAGCGGATGGCCAGGGTCAACCGCGAGCTGCTGCAGGTGAGCAGGAACGAGGCGTCCCGGGTGCGCGACGACTCACGGCGCCCCCGCGGCCGCAGCGGGCGCGGCAAGGCCGGACAGAGCCAGGGCTCCGGCCAGTACGGGGGCGCCACCCACCCGCGTTTCGCCGGACGGCCCACGAGCCGCGGTGAGGTGGCCATCGCCCTGGAGGGCGGCTCCCTGCTGCCCGCCATCTACTTCATCTTCTCCCGCGTGGGCTGCGACGCCGCGGTGCGGCAGGTCCACGATGCCGGGATCAGGCTCACCAACCGCGCCGAGGCCGCCCTCCTCGGCGCCATCGCGGACCGTCACGTCACCGGCCTCAGCGCCCAGGACCTGGAGGCATTGGAGTTCGAGGCATTCAGGGATGCGCTGCAGGCGGGTGTCGCGGCGCACCACGCGGGGCAGCTGCCCGCCTTCAAGGCCATCGTCGAAGAGTCCTTC
>DATITN010000286.1:0-16640 GCA_035467795.1 Arachnia sp.
CACGAGCCCGAACGTGTTCTCCGCCACCCGGGGAAACTCCACCCCGTACGCCTGGGGCCAGAAGAACTGGCATTGGCGCAGCGCCGCCGAGTGGATGGTGCGGGCCTGGGCCCCGCGGACCCCCAGCGAGGCGAGCCTGGCGCGCATCTCGCCTGCCGCGCGCGTGGTGAAGGTCACCGCCAGGGTGGCGGAGGGCTGGTAGCGGCCCTGGCTGACGGCATGCGCGATCCGGTGCGTGATGGCGCGGGTCTTCCCGGTGCCTGCGCCCGCGAGCACCACCACAGGAGAGTCCAGGAGGGTGGCCACGCGGCGCTGTTCCGGGTCCAGGGCTTCGAGGATATGGTCGCGCATCCCCCTATTCTGGCGGGCGCCACCGACAAACCGCACTTCACCGATTGCCCAGACGCACCGATCCGGTTTCGTCGGTGGGGCCAGCTAAGGTGACTGGCGAGGTGGATGAGGGGGACTTCGGGATGTCGGTGACGGCGGTGCTGGGCGCTCGGTGGGGTGCGCTGATGGACCATCTCGTCGAGACGCTGCACGGTCTGGGTCTCGGCCCGTTCGAGGCTGCGCGCGTCCTCGTGGCCACCCATGAGACGGCCCGCCTTGTCGGTCAGGAGGTGGCGGCCCGCGTGGGCATCTCCGCAGGCATCGACTACCTGACGCCGGCGGACCTCGTCCGGCAGCTGGCCGACGCCGCCGGTGTCCACCGCGAACGCGCCCGGTGGCTCGGCACACCGCTTGACCTTGCGGTCCAGAAGGCCCTCGACGACGTCGCTGACGGATATCCGCTGCTGCGTGGGGCGCTTGAGGCGGACGCCCGGCGCCCCGGCCGGCGGCGCGCCACGGCCATCCGCCTGGCACGGCTGCTGCGCAGCTACGTCGAGCTGGCGCCGGAGCTCGTCGCCTCATGGCTCGACGGCGGCGCCACGGGTCCGGGCGGAGCCGAGTTGCCTCAGGTGGCGGCATGGCAGCCCGAGCTGATGCGGGCGGCTGTGGCCCGTCTGGAGCTGGATCCCCTCGCGGTGCTGGCGGCCGTTGAGGAAGTGGCGAATCGCGACACCACGCCCACGATGCTGGTGGGCATCGACCACCTGAGCGCCTCCGAGCTGCGCATCATCGAGTCGTTGGCCTCGCGGCGGGAGGTGCGGCTGATCCAGAAGGCCGGTACCCCAGGCGCGCAATGGGCCACCGCACTGGCCACCCGCACGCTGCAACTCCCCGGGGACGCCGCCCCTGCCCCTGTGGTGGCGCTCCACGATTCCCACGGCGAGGCCCGCCAGGTGGAGGTGATGCGCGACGAGCTCACCCGGCTGTTCGCCGCGGACCCCACGCTGGAGCCTCGGGACGTGGTGGTGGTGTGTCCACAGCCGGAGCGTTTCGCCCCGCTGCTCGACGCCGCATTCGCGCCAGGCGTCAGAGGCGCTTCCCATCCCGGACGGTCACTGCGCGTCCACTCCGTCGGCCTCACCCCACCCAATCCCCTGGTCCTACTCCTGGTGGACCTCATGCGGTTGGGCGGCTCGCGCGCCACCGCCAGCGGGCTGGTCGAGCTGCTGCTCCGCCCGCCCATCGCCCACCGCTGGCGGCTGACAGACCGGGCCACGGTGGTTGAGCTGATCGGCGGCGCCGGTGTCCGGTGGGGCATGGACGCGGCGCATCGCGCGCAGTTCGGGCTGGGGGACGTCAGCCAGAACACGTGGCTCCGCGGCCTGGACCGGCTGCTCGTCGGGCTCGCCGTGGCGCCCGGAGAGGACGCCGGCGTGGGCCTCAGCGGCACGGAGGTGGTCACCGCGTCGGACATGGACACAGTGGGGTCCCTCTGCGAGATCGTGTCGCGCCTCCGGCTCCTCATCGCGTCCACCGCGGCGCCGGCCACCATCCCCGGTTGGGTGGCGCGCTGCCGGGCCGCGCTGGACTCGCTGGCGGGCCTGCCGCGCACCGAGGAGTGGCAGCTGACCGCCGCCGCACGGGCGCTGACGAGGCTGGAGACCAACCACGCGGCGGATGACACCACGCTGACGCGTCACGAGTTCTCGCTCCTGCTGGCGGATGCGGCCGCCGGCTACCGGCGGCGCCCGGCGGCCGGGAACGGGTCTCTGGCGGTGGTGCCGCTCGGGGAGTTGCCACACGTCGAGTTCAGGGTGGTGGCGTTGCTCGGCGTCACCGACGACGCCGTTCCTGGCCGGGCGGGCGCCCCGGCCGACTGCCTGGACCTCGCCGAGGACATGCCTGATCCAAGGGCCCGGCGACGCGAGCAGCTGTTGAGCCACGCCCGGTCCGCGGAACTCCTCCTCATCGTCCGCCAGGCCCGGTCCGAGCGCACGAACGGCCCGGCCGCCCTGCCGGTGGCCGTCGACTGGCTGCTTGAGCGGGTGGGAGCCACCCCGGTGCCGCGCCAGCACCCGCCCACCGCAACCTCGGCGGGCAACTTCGTCGCCGAGCCGAGCTTCGACGCGGCCGCCTACGCCGGGGCGTTGGCCCGGCGCCGCCGCCAGCCGCTGCCCCGACGCCACGAGCGGCGGCGAACAGAGGCCCGAAGCCGGCCCCTGGGCGCCATCCCCGCCCAGGTGAGCCTGACCCAACTCTCCCGCTTCCTCGCGGACCCGGCCCGCGCCTTCCTCCAGTCGGCGGCGGGGATCACCTTCCGGCAGCAGGCGGAGCTGACCGACGACATCCCGCTGGAGACGCGCGGGCTGGACCGGTGGGGCATCGTCAACAACCTCCTCGACGCCTGGAAATCCGGCCTCAGCGGCGAGTCGGTGGAGGTGGAGCTCACGCAGCGGGAGCTCCACCCGCCGCTGGAGGTTGGTCGCCTCGCGTTCCAGGCAGCCCGGACTGACGCCGCCGCGCTGTGGGCCTGCGCGCAGCAGGACTGGGACGCCGAACTGGCCGAACACGCCATCTCCCTGTCGGTGGAGGCCCCCGGCCTGGGCACGCTCCGTCTCGTCGACGAGGTCCGCACCCGCGGCGGGATCGCGGTCACGGTCAGCGCCAGCACCGGAGACGAACAGGTCATCAGGCCCTGGCTGGAGTCGCTCGCCCTCGCCGCAGCCGGACACACCGCCCCCGCGCGGCTGCACCGGTTGGAACGCGATTACGGGCAGGTGAAGCCGCGGTCGCAGGACTTCGCGCCAACGGATCCGGACGAGGCCCTCGCCCACCTCGGCGTGATCGCCAGCGCCTACATCCTCGGTCACCAGCGGCTCCTGGCCGTGCCGGCCGCCGCCGCGCTCACCTACGCCAGGGACGTCCACCAAGGCGCGCTCAACCTGGCCGAATGGGCCGGGCCGTTTCGCGGCTACCACAAGAAGTGGAGCTGGCCGGGGCCGTCCTGGACCCTCTTCTTCGACTCCGACGTGGGCGAGCTCTTCGAAGACGCCCCGCTGCCCCAGGATCCCGGCACGCACCCCTCGGCCTTCGCCTCCTGGGCGCTCGCCCTGTACACCCCACTCGTGAGGACACAGTCATGAGCGGATCACCCTTCGACCTCACCGGACCGCTCCCCCGGCGCACCACCCTGCTGGAGGCCAGCGCCGGGACCGGCAAGACCTACGCCATCGCAGCGCTCGCGGCCCGCTACCTCGCCGAGGACGGACTCGACGCGGGTCAGCTGCTCCTGATCACGTTCGGCCGCCACGCCACCGGCGAGCTGCGCTCCCGCGTGTTCGAACGCCTCACCAGCACCGTGCGGGCCCTCGACGAGGTCCTCGCGGGGGGCGGGCTCCCAGACCCGACGGACGCCGTCGCCGCGCACCTGGCCTCATGGGATGTCGATCTTCACCGCTCCCGCCTCGCGGATGCCGTCGCGCGGTTCAACGAACTGACCATCCTCACCACCCACTCGTTCTGCCAGGCGATGCTGCACGAGCTTGGCATCCTCGGTGACTGGGACCCGGCCGAAGAGGTGGGCGCAGACCCGATGGATCTCGTGCGACAGTGCGCGGCAGACACCTATCTGAGGCTGCATCGCACAGATCCGCAGCCCCCGCTGCTCCCCCAGGCGGCGCTGCGGATCGGCGAGGCAGCCTGCACCACCACTCTGGACCTTCTCCCCCCCGAGGGCCCGCACCACCACTTCGCCCAGGCCGTCCGCGGGCTGTACGAGGAACGCAAGGCCGCCGAGGGCGTCTGCACCTACAACGACGTCATCACCCGTCTCTTGCGGCTGACGCGCGCGGACGGCAGCGGGGAGGCCGTCGTCGCGGAGTTGAGGCGCCGGTTCAGCGTGGTGCTGATCGACGAGTTCCAGGACACGGACCCCGAGCAGTGGGCCATCGTCGAGCAGGCGTTCGTCAGCGAGGGCCGCGCCACCATCCTCATCGGGGACCCCAAGCAGTCCATCTACGCCTTCCGCGGGGCTGACCTGCAGAGCTATCTCGACGCCAAGGAGGCGGCGGACGTGCACACCCTGGCGGTCAACCGCCGCAGCGACAAGGCGCTCGTCGACGGCGTCCTGGAGCTGTTCGAGGGTGTCAGCCTGGGCCATGAGTCGGTCGCCGTCGGCCCCGTGACCGCGCACGAGCACGAACCCCGGCTCCAACTGCCCGGACCGCACCGCCTCTGGCTGCGAACCGCCACCCCGCGGCAACTCGGGCCGCAGCCCGCGGCGGCGGCCATCGACCAGGACCTCGTCGTCACGGTGCAGAACCTGGTCTCCCGAGCGGAGTTCACGCGCCGGGCGGAGCCGCGGGTCCGATACTCCGACATTGCCATCCTCGTGCGCCGCGGAGCCCGCGCCCGCGAACTGCGCGCCGTGCTCGAGGGTGCCGGCATCCCGGCCGTGCTCACCGGTAGCCAGTCCGTCTGGACCCAGCCTGCGGCGCGCGACTGGGCAGCTCTCCTCACCGCGATGTCGGATCCGGCCCAGGCCACGATCCGGCTCGCTGCGCTGACTGCGCTCCTCGGCTCACGCCTGGGGGCGCTGCTGGACCCGGCCTCCTCAGAGCCCGCCCGGGTCTCCACCCTGGTGCGCACGCTAGGCCTAAGGTTCACCGAGGGTGGCATCTCGTCGGTGCTGAGCCACCTGCGCACCGCGGAAGGTCTCGACGAGCGTCTCCTTGCCGAGCCGGACGGCGAACGCGAGTTGGCTGACCTGCTCCACGTGGCCGAACTACTCGACGCCGGTGGCGCGACTTCGCTCAGCGGCCTTTTGGCGGTGTTGGACGAGCGGGCCGCGGACGAGGACTCGGGGGACGCCATTCGGGTGGCCTCGGATGAGGAGGCCGTGCGCGTGATGACCATCCACGCCGCGAAGGGCCTTGAGTTCCCCATCGTCCTGCTGCCGGAGACCGACGGGGTGAAGGCGGTCCGGTCCAAGCCGTTCACCCTCGTCCACGAGGGCCGCCGTCACCTCTACGTCGGTCCGGTGCCCCGCTACGACGACCCCCTGGCGCGGACTCTGGACGATCAGAGCCTGACGGAGGAGCTACGGCTCCTCTACGTCGGCTTCACCCGCGCGCAGCACTTCTGCGTCGCCTGGCATGTCGAGACCTCCGGAAAGCAGCGGGGCGGGCCCCTGGGCACGCTGCTGCGGGCCTGGGAACGACGTCGCCGTGGGGCCGTGACGGGCACCGCGGTGTCCCGCACCGAGATGGACCCACAGATTCCCCCGCCCAAGCCATCACCTCCGGCACCGCGCTCCGCACCGGCACTTGAGCTCGCGGTGCTCGCCCGCGACATCGACACCACCTGGAGGCGCACGTCCTACTCGGGGCTGACACAGGGGCTCCATGAGCAGGCGGCGGCCCACGTCCTGACGGACGAGGCCACTGTGGTCGACGTCGCGCTGCCCATCCCCGCGGGGCATGCGCTCGCCGCACCCTCGCCCATGACTGGGCTACCCGCTGGTGCCGCGTTCGGCACCCTGGCACACGAGGCCCTGGAGCGCCTCGCCTGGGCGCCGGACTCGCTGGAGTCCTCCGCGGCTGCAGTCGTGGCGGAACTCGGCCCGCAGCACGCCCTGGACCCCGTCCTGCATGACACGCTCAGCGCCGCGTTGGTGGCGGTGTGCCGCACCCCGCTCCTGCCGCTGAGCGCCGCCGCACTCACCGACATCCCAACCGCCCAACGGCTCCCCGAGCTGGACTTCGACCTGCCGCTGGCAGACCGGGGCGCGCCCGCCACGCTGCGCATGCTCGCGGACCTCATGGCCGCCCACCTGCCGAGCTCGGACCCCCTGGTGGAGTATCCGCAGCGCCTGCGGTCGTCCGACGCCGCGGACTCCGTGCTCAACGGGTTCCTCACCGGCTCCATCGACGCCGTCCTCCAGCTCGCCGACGGCCGTTTCCTGGTGGTGGACTACAAGACCAACAGACTCGCCCCCGCCGGCGAGGCCGAGGTGACGGTGGGCCACTACGTGGCCCCGGCGATGGCGGAGGCGATGATGCAGGCCCACTACCCGCTGCAGGCCATCCTCTACTGCGTCGCGTTGCACCGCTACCTGTCCACCCGCCTACCGGGCTACGCCCCCGAGCGGCACCTGGGCGGTGTCGGCTACCTGTTCGTGCGGGGCATGGCCGGCCCCACCACCCCGGTGGTCGAGGGCACCGCCTGCGGCGTGATGGCGTGGCGGCCGGCGGCGGACCTGGTCGTCGCCGCCTCGGAGCTGTTGGGAGGCACCCATGCATGAGGTCCCCGTCGCGGCCACCGGTGTGCTCGCCAGCTTCTGCGCCGCAGGCATGCTCAAGCCCATCGACTTCCACCTGGCGCGCCGGCTCGCCACGCTGGCCGGCGAGACGGACCCCGAGGTGCAGCTGGCCTTCGCGATGGCCGCGCGCGAGCTGCGGCTGGGATCGGTGTGCGTGGATCTGTCCACGGCCTCGCTCGCGCTGCTCCCGGAGGCGGACCTCGACGGCCAGGCCGCCCACGGGGAGCTCCCCGTGCTGGCCTGGCCGGAGCCGCGCGAGTGGGTCACCCGCGTGGCGGCCTCCCCCGCCGTCGGGGTCCCTGAGGCGGCGACTCGCCCGTTCCGTCTGGACGGCTCCCTCCTCTACCTGGACCGGTACTGGAAGCAGGAGCGCCGGTTGTCGCGGGCGCTGCGGCTGAGGAGCTCGACGGAGGCCGCCGCGGTCGCTAATGCCACAGTTGCGGCGGCGGTCGGCGAGACCGCCGATGAGTACCAGGAGGCGGCCGTGGCGGCCGCTCTCTCCCACGGCACCACGGTGATCACCGGCGGGCCCGGCACTGGCAAGACCAGCATCGTGGCCCGAATCCTGGACTCGCTCGCCCCGTCAGATCCGCGGGTGGCCCTTGCCGCCCCCACGGGCAAGGCGGCAGCCAGGCTGCAGTCGGCCGTCGCGGAGCGGCTCACGGGCAGCCTGCGCGTGTGGGGCGGGACACTGCACAAGCTCCTCGGGGCCCGGCCCCGCTCCATGCATCTGGAGTACGGGCCGGCCACCCCACTGCCGTACGACGTGGTGGTGGTCGACGAGACCTCGATGGTGTCTCTGGAGCTGATGGGGCACCTGGTGGCAGCACTCGCCCCCGAGACGCGCCTGATCCTGCTGGGAGATCCGCACCAGCTGCGCTCCGTGGAGGCGGGGGCGGTCCTTGCAGACATCGAACAGGCCGGCACCCTGGTGACCGAGCCCGGCGGCCACATCGCCCGCCTGCGCACGAACTTCCGCTCCAACCAGGAGATCAACCGCCTCGCGGAGGCCATTCTCGCCGGCGACGCCGCGGCTGCCCGTCAGGTGATCGAGGAGTCCCACAGCATCGAGCTGATCGCCTTCGACGGCACCGCGGACCCTGTCTCCCTGTCCACCGTGCGCGAGGACGTGCTGGCCACCGCATCCGGTGTGGTGTCGGCAGCCGTCCGCGGCGATGCGGACGCTGCTCTCACGGCGCTCGGCGCCCACCGGATCCTGTGTGGACATCGCGAGGGTCCGTTCGGCGTGGGGCACTGGGCCCGCTCCGCCCGGGCGTGGCTCGCGACCCAGCTGCCGGACTACGGTTTCGACGGCAGGCCCTACGCGGGGCAGCCCCTGCTCATCCAGCGCAACACGGACCTCTATCACAACGGCGACACGGCGGTGGTGCTCCAGGGCGCCGACGGCGACCTCGTGGCCGTGGTGGACCGGCCGGACGGGTCGCTGTGGGTGGCACCCGCGCTGCTGGACGACGCGGCGGACCTGCACGCGATGACCATCCACAAGTCCCAGGGCAGCCAGTTCGGCACCGTGTCGGTGGTGATCCCGCCGTCGGGTTCTGCCCTCCTGACCCGAGAGCTGCTCTACACCGCGGTCACCAGGGCGCGGGGGCGCGTCCGTCTCTACGGCAGTTGGGAACGCCTCGAGGAGGCGATCGCCACCCCGGTGCGGCGGGCCAGCGGGCTGGCCCGACACTGACCCGCCCCGGGGGCCGGCTCAGCGCCCGGACGTGCGCACCGCCGCGATCGCGTCCGCCACGTAGGCGAGGTTGCCGTCGTTGAGCGCAGCCACGCACATGCGCCCGGCGTCGGTGCCGTAGATCCCGTACTCGGAGCGCAGCGCAACCATCTGGGGCTTGGTCAGGCCCGAGTAGCTGAACATCCCGAGCTGAGCCGCGATGAACCCCATGTCGTGCACGCCGCGGGCCTCGAGCGCGCCCACCAGGCCGCGCCGCAGCTGCTTGATGCGGTCCCGCATCCCGGCCAGCTCGTGCTCCCATCCGCGCCTCAGCTCCGGGTCCTCCAGCACGGTGGTGACCAGCGCGGCGCCGTGGGTGGACGGGTTGGAGTAGTTGGTGCGGATGCAGATCTTGAGCTGCGACAGGACCCGCCGGGCAGTGTCCGGCGACGACGTGACCACCGAGAGGGATCCGATCCGCTCCCCGTACAGGCTGAACGACTTCGAGAACGACGTGGCGAGGAAGAACTCCAACCCCGAGGCCACGAACTTGGCCACGACGGCGCCGTCCTCCTCGATGCCGAAGCCGAAACCCTGGTACGCCATGTCCAGGAACGGCATCAGGTTGCGATCGCGCAGCACCTCGATGACCTGGTCCCACTGTTCCGCCGAGAGGTCGTACCCGGTGGGGTTGTGGCAGCACGCGTGCAGCACCACGACGGTTCCGGGATCCGCCAGGCGCAGATCGGCCAGCATGCCGTCGAAGTCGATGCCGTGCAGCGCCTCCTCGTAGTAGCGGTAGGAGTCCACCCGGAACCCGGCGCGCGTGAAGAGGGCGCGATGGTTCTCCCAGCTGGGGTTCGAGATCAGCACGGTGGCGGACGGCTCGATCTGCTTGAGGAGGTCCGCGCCCACCTTCAACGCGCCCGTCCCACCCAGGGTCTGCGCGGTGGCGATGCGGCCCTCAGCCACGGCCTCGGCCCCCGGGCCGAACACCAGTGACCTGACGGCCTCGCGGTACGCGGGCATCCCGTCGATCCCCAGGTACCCCTTCGCCTTGGACTCGGCCGCGATCCTCTGCTCCGCGGTGCGCACGCACTCCAGCAGCGGAAGCTTGCCCGTCTCGTCGAGGTAGACGCCCACTCCGAGGTTGACCTTCTCCGCGCGCGGATCGGCGACGAAGGCCTCGGTGAGTCCGAGAATGGGGTCAGCGGGGGCGAGTTCGACACGATCGAACAGCTTCATGGGGGGCACCTCTTTCCTCGGTGGCCAGCCTAATGCCAACCGGCCCGCTGTCCAGATCCCCACACACACCCCGGCGCGAGGGGGCCTGAGGTGTCAGACTTGGGGCTCTGAATGTCGCTGCAACCAGCGCCTGCAGCGAGGAGGGGCTCAATGAGGATCAAATTCGGGCAGTCCAAGCAGTCGACGATCGGCATCGAGTGGGAGCTCGCCGTCGTCGACGCGCACACGATGGAGCAGGTGCCGGCCGCTGATGTGGTGCTGTCCCAGGTCGAGGACGCGGTCAACGGGCCGATCCGATCCGAATACCTCACGAGCATGATCGAGCTGGTCTCGGGGGTGCACGAGACGGTGCCCTCGGCGGTGCGGGAGATGCGCCAGCACCTGGACTTCGCGCTGGCGCTGCTGGAGCCGAAGGGGCTGACGCTCCTGGGCGCCGGCGCCCACCCGTTCGGCGACCCCACTCGGCAATTGCCCGGAGACAAGGCCCAGTACCGGCGGGTGACCGAGCGCAACGGATGGTGGGGCCGGCAGATGGCCATCAACGGCCTCCACATCCACACCGGCATCGACCAGCGCGCCAAGGCCCTGCCCATCGTCTACGGCATGGCACGGTTCGCGCCCTATTTCATCGCGCTGTCCGCCTCGTCGCCGTTCTGGATCGGTGAGGACACCAGGTTCGCCTCACAGCGCACCATGGTCTTCCAACAGCTGCCCACCAACGGACTCCCCTACCACATGAGCGACTGGGAGGAGCTGGAGCGGTACGCCTCCCAGCTCGAGGGCGTGGGCCTCATCCAGAACCCCTCCGAGATCAGGTGGGACGTGCGGCCGTCCACCTGGGGCACCGTCGAGAACCGCACGATGGACTCGGTGCCCACCCTCATGGAGCTCGGCGCGCTGACGGCCTTCAACCAGTGCCTGGTGGAGCGCATGTCCCGGGCCATAGCCTCCGGCGAGCCCATCGACCGCCTGCCGTTCTGGTTCATGAGGGAGAACAAGTGGCGCGCCGCCCGGTACGGCCTTGCGGCAGACATCATCACCCCCCGCAAGGACGAGTACCTCATCCACGTCAGCGACGGCATCCTGCGCTGGCTGGAGGAGCTGACCCCGATCGCGGACCAGCTGGGCTGCGCCGAGAACCTCGCCCACGTGGCCGACCTGGTCCGTCTCGGCCCGAGCTACCTGCGCCAGCGCCGGGTCGCCGCGGCCAACGGCGGCGACCCGGTGGCTGTGACCCGGGCGGTCATAGAGGAGCTACGCGCCGGCGCCCCCTCGTTCAAGGAGCCCACATGAAGCCATTCCTCCTGCTCAGCACCCGCCCGGAGGACGACGCCGCCCTGGGCGAGTGGGAGGCAATCGCGCGCCTCGCCGGCCTCCGGCAAGACCAGCTGCTCCAGATTCGCGTTGAGGAAGCCCCCATGGCGCAGCCGAGGCTGGAGGAATTCTCGGGAGTGTTCCTCGGCGGCGGACCCTACAACGCCAGCGACACCGACAAGTCACCGCTGCAGCAGCGTGTTGAGGCGGACCTCAGCCGCATGATCGCCGAGGTGGTGGAGCGGGACTTCCCGTTCCTCGGCCTCTGCTACGGCGTCGGGGCGATCACCGCCCAGCTGGGCGGCGTGGTGGACCGCAGCGTCGGCGAAGATGTGGGCGTGGTCACCGCGACACTCACCGCCCACGGCCGCGAGGATCCCCTGTTCGACGGCGTCCCCCACTCATTCCAGGCTT
Organism: Arachnia sp.; assembly: GCA_035467795.1. Taxonomy (GTDB): domain Bacteria; phylum Actinomycetota; class Actinomycetes; order Propionibacteriales; family Propionibacteriaceae; genus Arachnia. The sequence goes on from DATITN010000286.1 coordinate 11,301, forward strand.
TCACCGCGCACAAGGAGGGCTGCCGGGTCCCGGCTGCGGGATCGACGGTTCTGGCCACCGGCGCGGCGTGCCCGATCCAGGCGTTCCGGGTCGGTCGGCGGGTGTATGCCACCCAGTTCCATCCGGAGCTGGACTCGGCCGGCCTCGCCGCCCGGATCCGCATCTACCGCGACGCGGGCTACTTCGACCCGGCCGACACCGAGCAGCTGGTGGCGTTCGCCGAGTCCTCGACGATCACCCACGCCGTGCACGGCATGCTGCGGAATTTCGTGGAGCTGGCGGCTCAGTCCAGATAGTCGCGGAGGACCTGCGACCGCGACGGGTGGCGCAGCTTCGACATGGTCTTGGACTCGATCTGGCGGATGCGCTCGCGCGTCACACCGTAGACCTTTCCGATCTCGTCGAGGGTCTTCGGCTGCCCGTCGGTCAGCCCGAAGCGCATCGAGACCACGCCGGCCTCCCGCTCGCTGAGCGTGTCCAGCACGTCGTTGAGCTGCTCCTGTAGCAGCGTGAAGTTGACCGCGTCAGCGGGCACCACGGCCTCGGAGTCCTCGATGAGGTCGCCGAACTCCGAGTCGCCGTCCTCGCCCAGGGGCGTGTGCAGCGAGATGGGTTCGCGGCCGTACTTCTGCACCTCGACGACCTTCTCGGGCGTCATGTCCAGCTCGACGGCGAGCTCTTCGGGGGTGGGTTCGCGGCCCAGGTCCTGCAGCATCTGCCGCTGGACGCGTGCCAGCTTGTTGATGACCTCCACCATGTGCACCGGGATGCGGATGGTGCGGGCCTGGTCCGCCATGGCACGGGTGATGGCCTGCTTGATCCACCACGTGGCGTAGGTGGAGAACTTGTAGCCCTTGGTGTAGTCGAACTTCTCGACCGCACGGATGAGGCCGAGGTTGCCCTCCTGGATGAGGTCCAGGAACAGCATGCCGCGGCCTGTGTAGCGCTTGGCGAGGGAGACGACGAGGCGGAGGTTGGCCTCGAGGAGGTGATTCTTGGCGCGGCGCCCGTCTTCGGCGATCCATTCCAGATCTTCGACGTCCCCGGGGCTGACCTTGGTCTCGGCGGAGTGCAGCCGCTCGTCGGCGAAGAGGCCGGCCTCGATGCGCTTGGCGAGCTCGACCTCCTCGACGGCGTTGAGCAGCGCCACCTTGCCGATCTGCTTGAGGTAGTCCTTGACGGGGTCTGCGGTGGCGCCCGCGGACACCACCTGCTGCTCGGGCTCGTCAGCGTCGTCGGAGTCCGAGAGCGCGAAGCCCTCCTCCTCGACGAGTTCCTTGACGAGCGGCGCCTCGCTGGCTTCGTTGAACGTCGAGTCGTCCACCTCGTCGAGGGAACGCTTCTTGCCGCCGACCGTGAGAACCACGTCCTCCCCCTCGCGCTTGAACTGGACCTCGACCTCACCAGTGGAGGCCTGGGCGATGGTGGGCTCCTCGGCCTTCGCGGTTTTGCCGCGGCGAGTAGCGGTCTTGGGTGCGGCCTGGGCCGCGGTGCCCGGCTTGGCTGCCGCCCGTGTGCGACGGGGGGTGGCCGGAACTGCGGACGTCGCGCTTTCGGCGGCCCTGCGTGTGCGGGTAGGCTTGCCGGTTCCTTCAGCGTCCTGGGTCACATTGGTCCTCTCGCGGGCCACTAGGGATTTCAGCGCGTGCGTCGCCCCGCTTTGGTCAAGGGTGACGCGCTCCATTCTTGCACGCGTTCAGCGGCCACTCAAACGGATCGGCCAGGGAAACCCCCACCCCTGGTCAGGGTTCGGGGCCCTGCGCGTCAGACCCAGGTCGCAGTTCTTCGTTCGAGTGCCCAGAGCGGGAACCCTCGGGGCCTCTCGCGCGTTGTTCCGGGTGACGACTGTGCGAAAGGTTTCCATAGATATGATCACGACTGCGCGTACACGAACCAACGACGGCATCGACGGCAAGGATGCGGTGGGCCTCTACCTCGACGCCATCGCCAAGACGCCACTGCTCAACGCCCTCGAGGAAGTAGACCTGGCCCGCGAGATCGAGGCAGGGCTCTATGCCCAGCAGATCCTCGACGGCGTGACCCCCTCCGCGGTGGAGGCCACCGATGACGAGCTGCAGGAGCTTGCCGTGCTCGGCGAGCGCGCCATGCAGCGCTTCATCCAGGCCAACCTGCGGCTCGTGGTCTCCGTCGCCCGCAAGTACGGGCGCTCCCAGATGCCCATGCTGGATCTTGTCCAGGAGGGAAACACCGGCCTGATCCGTGCGGTGGAGAAGTTCGACTACGCCAAGGGCTTCAAGTTCTCCACCTATGCCACGTGGTGGGTGCGCCAGGCCATCTCGCGAGGCATCGCCCAGCAGGGCCGGATCGTGCGTCTTCCCGTGCATGTGGCCGAGCAGGTCAACCAGGTCTCGGCCGTGCGCCGCAACCTGGAACGCCAGCTGGGCCGCGAGCCGGAGCTCGCTGAGATCGCCGACGAGCTGGGCCTCGAGGAGTCCAAGATCGTGGACCTGATCCGCTACTCGCGAGATCACGTCTCCCTCGACGCCCCCGTCGAGGCCGACGGCGACACGGCTCTGGGAGATCTGATCGCCCGCGAGACCTCGCCCGGCCCGGACGAGATGGTGTTGGACGCCGAGGACCGGGCCCGGCTTGAGGGCATGCTCTCCAGTCTCGACGAGCGGTCCCAGGACGTGGTGCGCCGCCGCTACGGGCTCCTCGACGGCCGCCAGGCCAAGCTGGCCGACATCGGCGTCCACTGGGGCATCACCGCCGAGAGGGTACGCCAGATCGAGCGTCAGGCGCTGGCCACCCTGCGCGCCGGCCAGGGACTCGCTGCCTGACCTTCCGCACAGGTTCCTCAAGACGCCGCGGCCCGCGCCCCCTCCCCCGGGGTGCGGGCCGCGGTTCCGCGTCCGGGATCATGACAGCACCCGGATGAGCCCCTCCTGGGCGCAGGACGCCACCGCCAGACCATCCTGGAACAACCGCCCCATGGCGAAGCCGCGCGCGTGGGAGGCCGACGGCGATGTCATGTCGTAGAGCAGCCACTCGTCGACCCGCACCGGACGGTGGAACCACATGGCGTGGTCGATCGAGGCGGCCTGCATCGAGGGGGACAGGAACTCCACCGCATGGGGAACGGTCGAGACGCTGAGCAGCGTGATGTCCGAGAGGTAGGCCAGCACCGCTGCGTGCAGCAGTGGATCCTCCGGCATCGGCTCTTTCGTCCGGATCCACGCCTTCATGTTGCCGCCACCCTCAACCAGGTCCGGCCTGGCCGCGAGCCGCACGTCGAGGGCGTCCCACTCCGAGACCAGCCGCACGCTGGCGCCGAAGCGCCGCTCCAGCACCTCGTGCAGCGAGGGGCACGACTCCGGAACGGCGACGTCGCCGGGCGGGGACGCCGAGTGGCTGAGGCCCTCCTCGGGCTTCTGGAACGAGGCGGTCATCTGGAAGATCACCGAATCCCCCTGGCGGGTCACCACGCGCCGGTTGCTGAAGGTGCTGCCGTCGCGCATCACCTCCACCTCGAAGTCCAGGGGCTGGTCGATGGCCCCGGGGCGCAGGAAGTAGGCGTTCAGGGAGTGCACGAGTCGGTCCGGGGGCACAGTGTGGGCGGCGGCCACCAACGTCTGCCCAAGCACCTGCCCACCGAAGAGCCGTTGCAGCAACGTGGTGGGGTGCGGCCCGCGGAACCGGTTCTCGCCGGTGGTCTGCAGATCGAACAACGCGATGAGTTCGGCAACGTCCTTAGGCACGGTCACCATCGTGCCACCCGGAGTAGGGTGCAACTGCACAATACCCACGAGGCGTGCCTACGCAGGAGTGCCCCACCATGGTCGATGACAGCAGAGCAAAGCAGCCGGGATCCGCACCACAACGTGCCCGTCACCTCGTGATCGCCGAGCTTGTGATCAAGCACGGGTCGGTCACGATTGACGACATCGTCAAGCACACCGGGGTCAGCACGATGACCGCCTATCGCGACGTTCGGGCCCTCGAGGAGGCCGGGTTGCTGCAGCTGCATCGAGGCCAGGTCTCGGCGGCCGCCAGCGGGCTGCAGGAGGCCAGCGCCGTGTTCAGGCTCGACCAGGAGCCGGAGAGTAAGGCGAAGATTGCCCGACGCGTCGCGGAGCTCATCCCCACAGGCAGTTCGGTGGCACTCGATGACTCAACCAGCGGGGTCTATGTGATCCGGGAGTTGGCCAGGTCCGCCCCGATGACGGTGATCACCAACTCGTTGTTGGTGGCCCGCGAGGCCGCTCAGACCCAGGACCTGCACCTCTTCGTCACAGGCGGCACATACGAGGGCTGGGCGGACGCACTCCTGGGCCCCACAGCGATCTCCACCCTTGCGGGTCTCGACGTCGACTTCTGCGTGCTGTCCGCCTCCGGGATCTCCGACGGCCGATGCTTCCATCCCTACGAGTCAGTCGTCCAGGTGAAGAAGGCGATGATGCGGTCGGCCCGGACGAAGGTGTTGGCGCTCGACCACACCAAGCTGCAGCGAAAGGCGCTGCACACGTTCGCGCGCCTGGACGAGTTCGACCACGTGATCGTGGACCCCGGAATCGAGCCCACCGACCTTCAACGGCTTACGGAGTGGGGGGCTCAGGTCACGATCGCGAGCCCATAGGCGGGCTGAACCCCACACTTCACACCACTTGTGAAGTTTTTACCACGCAGGGTGGTATTTCTATCATCTTTGGTGATACTCTTCTCATAGACGCGGCAGAGCAGCTGCGGGATTGAGGAGCTGGATTATGGGACTGCGAGTGGTGCTGGCCGCCGACCAGGCGGGCGTCTCCTACAAGGACGCCATCAAAGACATGTTGCACAACGACCCGCGCGTCGATGAGGTCATCGACGTAGGCGTGAATGCCGATACCGACCCGACGGCGTACCCCCCTCTCGGCGTGGCCGGGGCGAGGAAGATCGCCAATGGTGAAGCCGACCGGGGCATCTTCGTCTGCGGGACCGGCATGGGTGTCGCCATGGCTGCCAACAAGGTTCCCGGGGTGCGCGCCAGTACTGCGCACGATTCATTCTCTGTGGAGCGTCTAGTGCTCTCCAACAACGGGCAGGTCCTCTGCCTGGGGCAACGCGTCATCGGCGAGCAGCTGGCGCTGCGGCTGGCGAGCGAATTCCTCGGCTACCAGTTCGACCCCACATCGGCCTCTGCCGACAAGGTCGACGCCCTGTGCTCCTACGAGCCGCCCGCCCCCTGACCCTCGTCCCCCACGTCACTTCAGGTTTTCTAGGAGAACAACGAGGTTCACGGCAACTCTGGGGGTCTTCCTCCTCGGACTGGTTGTCGCCCTCGCCGGCGGTTTCGCCGGCGCGGCCATCGGGGCCAACTACGCGTTCGCCGTCACGGGT
>DATITN010000287.1:0-8453 GCA_035467795.1 Arachnia sp.
GGTGATCCGCAACCTCATCGACGAGGCGGTCCTGGCAGACGAGGTGGGCCTCGACGTCATCGGCATCGGCGAGCACCACCGCGACGACTTCGCCGTCTCAGCCCCCGACATGGTCCTGGCCGGCATCGCCACCCGCACGACACACCTGAAGCTGGCCACCGCCGTCACCGTCCTCTCCTCCGACGATCCCGTCCGCGTCTTCGAGCGCTTCGCGACCCTCGACGCCCTGAGCGGAGGCCGCGCCGAGCTCATCGCCGGCCGCGGCTCGTTCATCGAGTCCTTCCCGCTCTTCGGCTACGACCTCGCCGACTACGAGGCCCTCTTCGAGGAGAAGCTCGCCATGATCGCCCAACTCATCCGCGGCGGGCGGCAGACCTGGTCGGGGCAGCTCACCCAGAGCCTCGACGACGTCGAACTTTTCCCGCGCCTCGCCGCGACACCGCTCACCACCTGGGTGGCCGTCGGCGGCAGCCCGCAGTCTGTGCTCCGCGCGGCGAACTACGGCCTTCCGCTCATGCTCGCCATCATCGGCGGCTCGGTGGACCGGTTCGCGCCGTTCGCGGACCTGCATCGCCGCGCCCTCGACGAGCTGGGCAAGGAGCCGCAGCCCGTGGGCTGGCACTCCCCCGGCCACCTGGCCCAGACCGACGACGAGGCGCGCGAGCGCATGTTCAAGCCCTGGCTGGAGCAGACCTCCAAGATCGGGCGCGAACGCGGGTGGGGGCGCATGTCCCGCGAGCACTTCGACAACGAGGCGGATCACGGCGCGATTGCCGTCGGATCACCCGAGACGGTGGCGGCGAAGGTTGCCCTCGGCTTCCGTGCGCTCGGCGCGCAGCGGTTCCAGCTCAAGGTCTCCAGCGGCCGCCTCTCCCACGAGGCCATCATGGACACCATCGGCCTGTACGGCACCGAGGTGGTGCCCCTGGTGAGGGACATGCTCGCCGGCAGTTGACGAAGCCCCGCTGGTAGCGTCGGCACCATGACCAACCGCGAGAGTACCCCGCTGGACAAGGTCGCCGACGCCTACGTCGACACCATCGTCAGCCTCAGCCCCATCACCGCCACCGGAATCGGCGCGCCGGGCCACGATCACGAGCTCGACGACTTCTCCCCCGCCGGCCTGGCCCAGCGGGCCGAGGCCGCCCGGGAGGCGCTGCGCCGGGTGGAGGCCACGGAGTCCGTCGACGACGTCGACGCCGTGACCGCCGCCGCGATGCGCGAACGCCTCGGGTTGGACCTCGAGCTGTTCGAGGCCGGCGAGGACTACGCCCAGCTCAACAACATCGCCTCCCCGCTCCAGCACATCCGCGACGTCTTCGACCTCATGCCCACCGCCACCACCGACGACTGGGAGATCATCGCGGCGCGCATGGGCGCCGTGCCGGCAGCCGTCGACGGGTACATCGAGTCGCTGCGCCTCGCCGTCGCCCACGGCCCCGCGCCCGCGCTCCGACAGATGGAGATGGGCATCCGGCAGGCCGACGAACTCGCCGGGGGCGGCTCCTTCTGGACCTCGCTGGCGGCCACCCCGGACGTGTCCGGTCCGCTCGCCGACGCGCTGAGCCACAACGCCGACGTGGCTCGCGTCGCCTACGCCCGGCTCGCCGAGACCCTGCGCGAGCTCGCCCCGACTGCTCCGCTGGCCGACGCCGTCGGCCGGGAACGCTACGGGCGGCTGTCGCGGCTGTTCCTCGGCGCCACCATCGACCTCGACGAGACCTACGAGTGGGGTCGCGAGGAACTGGCCCGCATCGTCGCGGAGCAGGACGAGGTGGCGCATCAGCTCTACGGTGACGGCACCACCGCAGACGAGGCCATGCGGCTCCTCGACGAGGACGTCACCCGCCAACTCCACGGCACCGACGCCCTCCAGAGCTGGATGCAGCAGACCTCGGACGCCGCCGTCGAGGCACTGGCGGGCACCCATTTCGACATCGCGGACCCCATCCGTCGGCTGGAGTGCTGCATCGCACCCACCCAGAACGGTGGCATCTACTACACCGGCCCCACCGACGACTTCTCGCGGCCGGGGCGCATGTGGTGGTCGGTTCCCCCGGGCGTCGAGAGCTTCGGTACCTGGCGCGAGAAGACGACGGTGTACCACGAGGGCGTGCCTGGGCATCACCTGCAGATCGCGCAGGCCGTCTACCGCGCCGGCGAGCTCAACAGGTGGCGCAGCCTGATCTGCTGGGTGTCCGGGCACGGAGAGGGCTGGGCGCTGTATGCGGAGCGGCTGATGGAACAGCTCGGCTTCCTCGACGACCCGGGAGACCGGATGGGCATGCTCGACGCCCAGCGGATGCGGGCCGCGCGCGTCGTCCTCGACATCGGCGTCCACCTCGGCAAGCCGGCCCCCGAGGAGTGGGGCGGCGGCACCTGGGACGCGGACAAGGCGTGGCCGTTCCTCAAGGCGAATGTGAACATGGCCGAGGAGTTCGTGCGCTTCGAGCTGGAGAGGTACCTGGGGTGGGCGGGGCAGGCTCCGGCGTACAAGGTGGGACAGCGGCTGTGGGAGCAGGCCCGCGACGAGGCGGCGGCGCGTGACGGGGCGGGGTTCGACCTGCGGAAGTTCCATGGCCGGGCGTTGGACGTCGGGTCCGTCGGCCTGGACGTGCTGCGGGAGGCGCTGAAGGCTCAGCGCTGACCCGCGGCGCCGGTGAGGAACTCGCGCCACCCGTCGGCCGTGGCCAGCGGGACGCTGATGCCCAGCTCACGCTGGACGGCGCGGACTGCGGACCGGGTCTGCCCGTCGTAGCGGCCGGACGCCTCGACGTCGCGGCCGAACACGTGGCGCAAGACGCCCTGCACCAGCTCCACCTGGGTCCGCGACCCCTCCCGGAACGACGCGGCCTCGTAGCCGTTGATCCCGTTGTCGATGTGGATGTGGTTGTGGTGCTGCGCGTTGTAGCGGTAGGTCAGCGTGTAGGTGAAGCGGGACGCGACGGAGGCGGCGAGCCGCCAGTAGCCGGGGAGCTCGGCGGGGTCCTCGCCCCAGACGTCGTAGCGGCAGGACACGCGGCCGCCCTCGTGCAGCAGCTCGGCGAAGTCGAAGGCGCGGCCGGCGGCGTGCCAGGAGTCGCACCTGTCGACGAAGGCGCCGTACGTGGACACCTCCCGGAGGGGCCCGAGGCCACTGACCGACACCCAGTCCGCGGCCCACTCCTCGAGTCGCTCGATGAACCGCGGATCGGCGCGGAACGCCTGGGGGGTTCCGGTGATCTCGTAGCGCAGCGGTGCGCCGCCGAGCGTGGAGAAGGACGCCAGGGAGTCGGGTGTGCGGCACCCGCCGAGGCCGCCGACGTCGGGGATGGGCAGCGACACGGGCCCCGAGCAGGCGGCCGCCGGGAGTGCGGCGGCTCCGAGGAGGAAGGCACGGCGTCGCATGCCTTCGATGGTATGCGCGCCTGCGCTCAGCCCCGTGTGCGGGCTGGGGTCACGCCCCTTCGCGACGCCGCCCGCGCCTTCGGCGGGCACGCCCTCAGGGGACGGAAGGGGGGACGTAGAGGGTCGACGCCCAGGCGCGCACCGCGCCGAGGTCCAGGTTGTCCTGCATCGGCTTCTGCATCGTGTGCAGGAACCATCTCCTCCACCAGCTCACATGCTCCGGGACGAACCGCCCGGCGAACGACTCGCTCGCCTCCGCGCCCAGCCGTTCCGCCATCGACGCGTTGTAGGCAAGGGATTCGACGCGCTTGGCCGGATCGGCCGCGTTGAGGCACGCGTTGAACACCGCGACCCTCACCTCCCGCAGCGCGCCCTCCTCCGCCGCGACCCACGCCGTCGCCTCCTGATACCAGCTGCCCGCGTTGATCCCGCTGCCGAGCACGACCAGGGCCGCGCCGTCGACGGAGGGGCGGGACTTCAGGTCCGCGACGAGGACCTGATGTCCGGTGGATCTGAGGACCGAGCCGACTGCCTCGGCGATGTCGCGTGCGGTGCCCCCGCGGGTCGCGTACGCAACCAGAACCTTGCCCATGCCGCACACGCTAGCCAACGGGGTCCACACCGTAGATCGCGGGGTGGACTAATTAGTCCAAATGTCAGGTGCTAATTGCGGCTTCGGCACTCAGTCGAAGATCGGGTCCACGGTGCGGGTGCGCTTCAGCTCGAAGAAGCCGGGGTAGGCGGTGACCTTCACGAAGCCGTCGAACAGGTTGCCCGCCTCCTCGCCCTTCGGCGCAGGGGAGATCACCGGGCCGAACAGGCTCATCCCGTTGACGCGGAGCACCGGGGTGCCCACCTCGTCGCCCACCGGGTCCATGCCCTCGTGGTGGGAGCGGCGGAGATCGTCGTCGATGTCCCCCGTCTGGGCGATGTCGACGATGTCGGCATCGGCGCCGACGGCGGCCAGCGCGGCCGCGACGGTCTCCGGCCCCTGCTTCTCACCGCCGGGGTGGAAGCGGGTGCCGAGCTCGGTGTAGAACTCGCGCAGCGTGTCGGACCCGTGGCGCTGCTCGACGAGGAGCGCTGCGCGGGCCGGCATCCAGGCCCGGTCCATGTGCCGCCGGTAGGCCGGGGGGAGGTCGCGGCGGTGATTGAGAACGGCCAGGCTCATGACGTGGAAGGTGACCTTCACGTCGCGGACCTTCTCCACCTCGAGCATCCAACGCGAGGTCATCCAAGCCCAGGGGCAGATGGGATCGAACCAGAAGTCAACGTCAGTGGTCATGGGCCCATCTCACCACAGTCCGAAGGAGGGTCGCCGATGGTGACCGCACAGGCGGATTCCAGCGCCACGTTGACCCACGCGACCAACCAGGGATCCCGCCCCGGCGCGTCACGGCAGGACTACAGTCAGCTGCAAGAGCGGACACCGCTGTCCGCTGGCTCGAGGAGGTAGTCATGGCCGTCATCACCGTGTCCCGTCAGCTCGGCAGCCAGGGAGGCCGGATCGCGCAGGAACTTGCCCATCAGCTGGGCTACGACTTCGTGGACAAATCGACCGTCAACAAGGTCATCCGTCAATACGGCGTCACCCGGCTCGATGCCATCTATGACCGCAAGCCCAAGATCTGGGAGCTGTTCAAAGAGGACAGCGCCACGGCCATTCAGATGATGAACGAGACCATCGCGGCCTTCGCAGCCCGCGGCAACGTGGTGATCCTCGGCAGGGGCGGATTCCGGGTGCTCCAAGGCATGGCGGACGTGGTGAACGTGCTCGTGAAGGCGCCTGACGAGGTGCGCGCGAGCCGGGTCGCGAAGCGCAACGGCATCGAGCCCGGCGAAGCGCTCCGGTTGATCAAGGCCGACGACGAGATCCGCGCCCGGTTCGTCCGGCTGTTCTACAACGTCGACTGGTCCGACGAGTCCAACTTCGACCTCGTCATCGACAGCGACTCCATGTCCGAGCGGGCCGCCATCGCTCAGATCGCGGCGGCGGCGGCCGCCCTGCCGGCCCTCACCGGAGGAGAACGCGCAGCCGCGACCATTCAGGTGGACCCGGTGCTGGCGAAGACCGCGGAGGCGGCGCTGTCGCGAAGGGCGCCCGTGTCCGACCAGGCTGCCCCCGAGTTCTGAGGCTGACGGTCGCCGCCCAGGGCCCACTGGGCGAGACGCGCCCGAGCGTCAGGCGGCGGCCCGGACGACGGCCTCCTCGGCCAACTCGTCCTTGTGCCTGGACCGCGACACCCACTTGTCGACGATGGCCGCCAGGGCCCCGTCGCCGGTGACGTTGGTGGCGGTGCCGAAGGAGTCGATGGCGATGTAGGCCGCGATCATGAGGCCCACCTGCGCCTCGGTGAACCCGAGCATCGTCGAGAGCAGGCCTGCTGCGGTCATGATCGCGCCGCCAGGCACGCCCGGGGCCGCCACCATCATCACGCCCAGCATCATCACGAACCCGATCATCACGCCCACGTTGACCTCGATGCCCGCGAGCATCATCACGGCCAGCGCAAAGCAGGTGATCTTGATGGTGGACCCGGCGAGATGGATGGTGGCGTTGAGCGGGATGGCGAAAGCGGCCACCGGCTGGGACACACCCATCTTGATCGCCTGGCGCAGCGTGACGGGGATGGTGGCCGCCGAGGACGAGGTGCCGAGCGCCGTGGCGTAGGCCGGAAGCATGGTGACCAGCATTTTCAGCGGGTTCCGCCCCGTGATGATCCCCGCGACGGTGTACAGCGCCAGGAGCATCACCCAGGTCAGGATGAACACGAACACCACCACACCCAGGAAGGTGGCGATGACCGTGTACACCTGGCCGCCCTGCGTCATGTTGAGGAAGATGCCGAAGATGTAGAACGGCAGCAGTGGGATGAGGATCTTCTGAATGACCATGTTGATCACCTCGCGGAACTCCTCGAAGCCGCGCTGCAGCGCGCCGCCCTCGATCGCCGTCAGCGCGACGCCGACGATGAACGCCAACACCAGCGCCGACATGACGCCGAACAGGGGCGGGATCTCCAGCGCGAAGTAGGGGGCGAGCAGCGCCTCTTCGGGGTTGGTGAGCGACGGCGCCCCGCCTTCGGGCAGCACCCGCGGGAGCACGAGCAGCGACGCGCCCAACCCGATGAGGCCGGCGCTCAGCGTCGACGCGTAGGCAAGGGCGGCGGTCACTGCCAGCCACCGGCCCGCGCCGCGACCCAGCTGGGCGATGGCCGGGGCGATGAGTCCGAGGATGATGAGCGGGATGGCGAAACCGAGGAACTGGCCGAACACGCCGTTGAAGGTGACGAAGACGCGCGTCAGCCAGTCGGGGAAGAAGTTCCCGAACAACACGCCCAGCGTGATGGCGACGACGATCCGGGGCAGAAGCCCGAACGTGAACTTCTTCTTCTGGGCGGCGGCTGCAGTGCTCATGCGCGCAAACCTAACCCAGCATCCGCCCGACTGCGCAGCCGAGTCCCGCTAGCGCAGCAGCCCGCGCGCCACCTTCAGGGCCATCGGCACGTACCCGCCGCCGAACAGGACCACGTGAACCAGCAGCATGTGCAGTTGGTGCAGGGGCATTCGCTGGCTCAGGCCCTCCTCGGGCGTGCTGACCTCGCAGTAGCCGTCGAGGATGTCGGAGATCTGCCCGTTCCCGAACAACGCCAGCTCTGCCAGGTCCGTCTCAGCGTGCCCGCCGTTGGCGCAGGGGTCGATGAGCGTACCCACCCCGTCGGCCGTCCACACCACGTTGCCGGCCCACAGGTCGCCATGGATGCGCGCCACCTCCCCGCAGAGCGCGGGTTGCGGCGAGTCGAAACGCCCCGTCGCCACGGCGTCGCACACCCGGTGCAACAGCCGGGTGTCCTCGGGTTCAAGCCCGGTGGCCATCGCGACGTAGGGCCTGAGCCGCCCCTCGGCGTAGTACTCGCCGAACGACCCCCAGGTGGGCACTGCGGCTGCGGGCGTCGGCAGGTTCGCCGTCGCCAGATCCGCCGGGTCCAGACCCGGGGGCGCCTCACCCCACCACTTGGCGCCGGCGGCGTGGGTCAACGCCAGCCGGCGGCCGAACTCGGCCGCGTGTGCGCGCGTTGGCGTCCCCTCGTCCAGCAGCACCGTCTCCAGCCAGGTCTCCCCGGAGCCGGCGAGTTCGGCGACGGCGGCACCTCCGGCGGGGGTCGCCTCGGACAGCCAACGCAGGCTTGCCACCTCGGTGGCGATCGCCCGACGGGTGCCCGCCTTCCGGAATGTTCTCATCCGAGCCGTGCAACCCAGTCTGCGAGCACGTCCTCGAGGCGGCCGTGCAGTCGTAGGGTGGCGAGGTCGTCGCCGCGGGTGGCACCGTCGTTGACGATGACGACGTCTCGGCCCCGCTGGGCGGCCCGGCGAACGAACCGGAGACCGCTCATCACCGACAGGCTGGACCCGAGGACGAGCAGCGCCGCGGCCTCGTCCAGCAGCGCCATCGCCTCGCCGACGACGGCGCGGTCTGCGTTCTCCCCGAAGAAGACCACGTCAGGTTTCAGCATGCCGCCGCAGTGCGGGCAGTCCGGGTAGGCGAAGTCGTCTGTTCGATCCACTTCGGCATCCCCGTCGGGGGCGGTGCGGCTTTCGACGGCGAGCGCGTCGAGGCGCTCTGCGAAGCGCGGGTTGAGCGTGAGGAGTTGCTCCTGCATACCGTCCCGGTCAATCAGGGTGCGGCAGGCGAGACAGACCACCCGTTCGAGTGCGCCGTGCAGGTCCAGCACCGGCCGCGACCCCGCCGCCTGGTGCAGCCCGTCGACGTTCTGCGTGACCACGCCGGTGAGCGGGGTCAGCTGGCCCAGGTCAGCCAGTGCGTGGTGCGCCGCGTTGGGGCGCGCCTGGGCGAACCACCGCCAGCCCACCGTGCTGCGCGCCCAGTAGCGCCGACGGCTGAGGTCCGATCCCACGAACTCCTGGTAGGTCATCGGCGAGCGGGGCACCGCATCGCGGCCGCGGTAATCGGGCAGGCCGGAGGCGGTCGACATGCCGGCGCCGGTGAGGACCATGGTGGGGCGCCCGCGGAACAGGTCCGCGGCGGCGGCGAGGTCGTCGTCGTG
>DATITN010000288.1:0-2462 GCA_035467795.1 Arachnia sp.
GTGACGCCGTCCAGGGCGCGCACCTCGCGCTTGCCCTGGAGGTAGACCTTGGTCAGGTCCGTCACGGTGATCATGGGCGCCTCTCGTTGCTTCTGGTCCACTATTCAATCAGGGACCGTGGCGGAGACCCGAATCGGCGGCGGTGATGTTCACCGGCGGCGCAACGTCATCGCTGGCCAAGTGCCCGGGCTCAGAAGTGGCGGCGGACCTCGCGCGCCACTGCGTCGAAGACCTGTTCGTCCAGGATGGCGCCCACGCGGCGGACCGCGTCCGGGTCGATCCGGATGATCCGGTTGACGCGCACCTCGCTGGGGCGGCGCTGGTTGTCCCACTCGCCGGTGCCGATGTCGGTCCAGTAGCGGCCCGCGTCGGCCTCCTGGGCCGCGTCGACGTCGTGGTCCTGCGAGGTGACCTGCAGCCCCAGCAGCCAGCCGCCGTCGCGCCCGATGAGGAGCACGGGCCGGTCCTTGCCCTGGCTGAAATCCTCCTCGTAGGGCACCCAGGTCCACACCACCTCGCCCGGGTCAGGGCGACCGTCGCGGTGCGGGTTGTACACGATCGTGGGGCTCTGCTGGTAGTCGCCGGGATAGCCGCCCGAAGCCGCCGGCGGGCGGGGGGAGCGGGTGGGTTCAGCGGGCCGCCTGGCCGAGGCGCGGCGTCGGGCCTGGGGCGGGGTGGCCCTGTCGATGGCGCGGAGGGCGACGTCGCGCACCACGCGCAGCGCGCCGTCGAGGAAGGGGTTGGAAGCCATGGTCAGTGAGCCTAGGGCCTCATCGGAACCGCGGCAGCCGGCCGTAGAAGATGGAGCTGGGCCTGCGGTAGGCCTCCGGGCGGATGGCGCGCACCTGCTCCCACTGGCGGAAGTACCTCGTCGACGGGGGGAGGAACAGCAGCGCGCCCCCGACGACGGCGAGCCCGAGGCCGATGAACGCCCAGTCGCCCAGGATCGCGGCGAAACCGCCGGCCAGAGCCACGGCCACGAGGCAGCCCCACCGCGTCCACCGCCACCCGTTCCACGCATGGAAGCCCACCACCCCGCACGCGCCGGCGGCCAGCACCAGCGCCGCGGCGAACCCGCCCTCCAGCGTCAGCGACAGCCACTTTCCGGGCTCGGGCGCCACCCACTCGATGAGCCGCGCCGAGGTGGCGTAGCTGTCCGGGTGCGCCGCCTGCCACCAGTGCCAGCCGTAGGCGGCAGCGAGTGCGGCCGCGGCCAGGTACAGCAGGATCGCCGAGACCAGCACGACGGCGGGGCGCGTCGGCTCGCCCGTGCGCGGGCTGCGCGGCACGTCGCCGTGCAGCTCCTCGATGGGCGGGAGCGTTGCGATGGGCTGGGGCTCGGTCATCGCCTCCAGCCTACCGGCGCCTGCCACTGTTGCCGGGGGCTCGGGATCGGCGGGATACTTGGGCATGCCACACGAGCACGACTGGGATCAGGCCTACCGCGACACCGACAGAATGTGGAGCGGGGAGCCCAACGCCGCCCTGGTCGCGGAAGCGCCGAAGCTGCGCCGCGGGCGCGTGCTGGACGTGGGCTGCGGCGAGGGCGCCGACGCGATCTGGCTGGCGGCACACGGCTGGGAGGTCACCGCGCTGGACCCGTCGCTGGTGGCGATCGAGCGGGGGCAGCGGGCGGTGGAGGCCACCGGCCTGATCGTCGAATGGGTGTTGGGCAACATCGGGGAGGCGCCCCTCCCACACGACGACTTCGATCTGGTCTCCGCGTTCTACGTGCCCCTGCCGAAGGATTCGCCGGCCGTTGATGCGCTGGCCTCCGCCGTCGCGCCCGGAGGCGCGCTGCTGGTGGTGCACCACGCGGACTTCAACCCGCAGCACTCGCACGTCGACCCCGCCACGCTTGCCTATCCCGACGACGTGGCCGAGCGGCTGGGCGACGGCTGGACGGTGCTGGTGCACGAACGGCGTGCGCGGAGCGTTGCCGAGGGTGCGGGGGCGCACCACCACGACGACATCGTGCTCGTCGCGCGCCGCGACACTTCCGCTCCCTGAGGAGCCCCGGCGCTACAGGAGATCCGCGGCCCTGTCCTGCTGGCTGAGGAGCCGCGAAGCGGCCTCGAAGCCTGAGGAAAGTGACCTTGTCAACTAGCGTTTCCTAGGCTTCGAGACTCGTCGCTGACGCTCCTCGCACCTCAGCCCGCGGGGTGGGTCGTCGGTGCCCTCTTCTGGATGCGTGGCCCCCGGGCCGGCGCTACAGGAGATCCGCGGTCGCGGCCTCGGCGGGGGACACGTCCGGGCGGAGTGCCCGCAGGACGGGCTGCCGGAGGGCGCCGTCGGGTGTGACGTTGAGGTAGCGCACCTGAACGCACAACATCGGTTCCACCCAGCGGGCCTGGCGGGCCGCCGGGTCCGCGGGCACGGGCTCGAACGGGGGAGTGGGGCGTTCGGTGTCGCGGAGGACCGCCAGCAGGGTGGCGCGATCGGAGTGCCCGAGTCCGGAGCCC
>DATITN010000289.1:0-4024 GCA_035467795.1 Arachnia sp.
TTACGACGCGGGCTCGATGACCGCTGGGTGAGCGGCGGATGTGATCGCGACTACGCGACCAGATCTGCCGGTCATCCCGTCCCGACCCAATCGCGCGAAAGGTGCGCCACGAGTTCGCGCGGGTCCGGCGGCCTCAGCTCACGGTCAAGGTCAGCCGCACCGGCTCCAGCCCCTCGGCCGACACCGTCACGGTCACCCCGCCCGCCCCGGAAGGCCGCACCACGGCGAGCGCCCGGCCGTCGAACGTGCGCCACGTGGAAGCGTCGAAGCGCTCGGTCGTCTTCGGGTTGGCGCTGCACATCCCGGCCAGCACCCCGGCCCCTTCCACCCCGACGGTGACCTCACGGTCCCCCGTCGTGATGAGAACGCCATGGTCATCGCGCAGTTCGATGGCGACGAACGCGAGGTCGGCGTCGTCGTCGCACAGCGCGGCGCGGTCCACGCTCGCGGTCAACAATGCGGGCGTCGTCGCGGTGGCGATGCTGGTGCGCCCCGCCTCCTCGCCGTCCCGGTACGCGACGGCGGTCAGCTCCCCCGCCCGGTAGGCGGTCTCCAGCGTGGCCATCATCGGGTGGGTCTCCCCCACCGTCGCCCGCGACACCTCCAGCCCGTCGAGCAGCAGCGCCACCTCGTCGGCGTCGCAGTAGACCTCGACGACGACCGGCTTTCCCTCGAAGCCCGGCCACGTCCACGACGAGACCGAATCGCTCCAGGCCCACGGCGACTGCATGGTGATGGTGTGCCCGTGGTGCTCCGGCCGCCGCACCGCGATGTAGGGCTCGGTGCGCAGGCCGAACACGATCTCGCGGTAGTAGGAGACGGGGCGGCGCCAACCGGTGATGTCGAGGTCGCCGCACCACGCCGTCAGGTACGGGTACTCGCGCTCCAGCCCGGGGACCGCATCGGGGTCCTCGGCGTAGGCCGTCGCCCCGATCCCCACCTCGCCGAGGTAGTCCCAGCCGGTCCAGGTGAAGTCGCCGATCACGTTCGGCGCATCCCTGACCATCGGCCACAGCCGGCCGATCAGCGACGGGAACGTCTCAGAGCCCACGATCACGCGGTGCGGGAACAGGTCCTCGTCGATCGCATAGCGCGACTCCGCGTAGTTGAGCCCCAGCACGTCGAGCGGGGCGCTGGACTCCGCCGTGCGCCGGCCGGCCGACGCGCTGGCGCTGACGATGGCGAACGGCCCGCCTTCCGCGGCCATCATCTCGTTCAGGCCGCCGGACTCCTCGGCGATCGCGGGCACCTCGTCGATCACCGCCAGGAACGGGTTGATGCCGTTGGTGACCAGCCGCGACGGGTCCAACGCGCGGACGTGCTCGGCCATTCGACGCGCCCAGCGGGCGCCGTGCGGGGTGCCCACCTCGATGATCTCGTTGCCGATCGAGTACATGATCACGGATGCGTGGTTGCGGTCCTTGGCCACCATGGCCTCGAGGTCGGCGGCCCACCACTGGGGGAACTCCGCCGCGTAGTCGTACGGGGTCTTGAACCGGGTCCACATGTCGAAGGCCTCGTCCATGACGAGGACGCCGAGCCGGTCGCAGGCGTCGAGCATGGCGGGCGAGGCGGGGTTGTGGGCGGTGCGGATGGCGTTGAATCCGGCCTCCTTGAGCAGCTCGATGCGGCGTTCGTCGGCGCGCCCGATAGCGGCGGCGCCGAGGGGCCCGTTGTCCGCGTGGAGGCAGGCGCCCCGGAGCAGGACGGGCTCGCCGTTGATCCGCAGGCCCTTCCGGGGGTCGACGGTGACGGTGCGGATGCCGAACCTCACCACCGTGGGAGCGCCGTCCAGCGACACCTGGGCGGTGTAGAGCGACGGGTACTCCGGGCTCCACAGACGGGGCCGCTGAACGTAGAACCGCTGCCTGACAAGAGCGGTCTCACCCGGGGCAAGCGTCGACGGCGTGGCGTCGCGCTCCACCTCCCCGCCGTCGGCGTCGCGCAGCACCGTGTCGGCCACGACGGTGGCCGTGGCCATCCCGGCGTTCCTCACCGTGGTCACGACGTCGACCACCGCCTGATCGTCCTCCACCCGCACGGTCGTCACGGCCACGCCGTCTGGCACGACGTGAACGGGCTCGTCGACGTGGAGGACGACCGGCCGGTGCAGGCCCGCGCCGGAGTACCAGCGGGAGTCCTGGCCGGAGCGCACCTCGACACGCAGCTCGTTGTCCTGGCCGTAGCGGAGGTACGGGGTGAGGTCGACGAAGAAGCGGGCGTACCCGTCTGCGCGGTTGCCCGCGAACTCGTCGTTGAGGAAGACCTGGGCGCGACGGTAGGCGCCCTGCACCTCGAGCCGCACAAGCCGGCCGCGCCACTCCTCGGGGACGGCGAAGGTCTTGAGGTAGGTGAAGCCCGCCTGCGGGTAGTACGCGCCGGCGCCCTTACCCGGGGCGTCGGGGGTGCGGTCGGTGTCGCGGAGGGCGTCGTGCGGCAGCCGGACCGGCGCGGGCTCGGCGCCCTCGCCGTTGGCGGCCGCGAACGGGCCGAGCGGCAGGCGGTAGGCCCAGCCGTCGTTGAAGGGGATCGCGTTCATGTTTCTACTCCTGCTCGGGGGCCGAAGGCGGGTTTGGGGGTTCGGGGATCAGCGCTTGGAAGACGTGCCGCACGATGTCCTCGGTCACCTCGTCGGGCGCCAGCCAGCGCTGCAGGCCGAGGCCCTCCTGGACTGCGTCGATCGCGCGGGGGCTGACCCAGTCGACCCGCTGCGCGATGACGTCGCGGGACCGGCGCATCCACTGGCGCATCAGGTCCGCGTAGCGCCCATGCCGGAACGCCAGCACGTAGAGCTCGGCAAGGAGGACCTTCGTCCGAACATCGCCGTCGTCCTCGAGGACGAGGCGGGTGAGCGCGTCGACGGGGTCGGTGCCCGGTGTGGCCATGGCACGATCGAGGGGCGAGAAGCTCTCGTCGGCGAACCGCTCGAAGGCTGCGAAGATCAGGTCCTCACGGCTGGGGAAGTGGTAGGTCATCGAGCCGAGGGGTATGTCTGCGGCCGCCGCGACCGTCCGGTACGTGGCGCCGGCCACTCCGTGCTCGGCGATGAGATCGAGGGTCGCGGTGATGATCCGGTCGCGGCGCTCGGGGTCGTGCCGTCGAGTCACGCTGCGCTCCATCGTTCTCCCCTCGTCGTCGACGACTGGAGCCATTCTATCAGAACGTACGTATATGACTCGATCTCCGGGCCCAGAACAGAACAGGGACGAGCAGCAACGCCAGCAGCCCACCGGTCAGCGACAGGAACGCGTAGTCAGTTGCCGCGACCACCACGCCCGACATCACCCCGCCACCGGCGCCGGCCAGGGCGATGAGCACGTCGACGCTCCCCTGCACCCGCGCCCGGTTGCCGGGCACCGTCGCGTCGATGACCAGAGCGGTGCCCGAGATCAGGCCGAAGTTCCATCCCAGCCCCAGCAGGATCAGGGCGAGGATGAGGGGGCCGAGCGAGTCACCCGGCGCCAACGCCGCGACCCCTCCAGCCGCCAGCAGAGTCAGCCCCGCCGCGACCGCCATCGCCGTGCGCCCAACCCGGTCCACCAGCATTCCCGTCAGCGGCGAGGGCAGGAACATGGCCGCGATGTGCAGCCCGATCACCAGGCCGACGGAGCCCAGGTGGTGGTCGTACGCGCGCATGTGCACTGGGGTCATGGTCATGATCGCCGTCATCGCGACCTGCGTGAGCACCATCACTGTGGCGCCGACGTAGGCACCCACGGCCACTGACGGCGTGGTCGACGGCGCCTCCTCACTCGAGCCGACGGAGGTCTCGAGCGCGCGTGCCAGCAGGTAGGGGTCGGGACGGAGGAAGACCAGAAGCACCAGCCCCGCCCCAAGGAAGGCGGCCGCGGCCAGCAGGAACGGCCCGGCCAGGGCAGGGATGCCGAGGGACTCGGCGAGGACACCCAGCGGCTGGACCAGGTTCGGGCCCGCCACCGCCCCGAGCGTCGTGGACACCATCGCGATACTCACGGCGGTCCCACGCCTGTCGGGGAGGGCCAGGTCCGCCCCGGCGTAGCGGGCC
>DATITN010000290.1:0-4159 GCA_035467795.1 Arachnia sp.
CTGCGCGGGGCCGAATAGACTGACAGCCATGGAGTTCCGGACCCAAGCCAACGCCGCCCGCAGGGCCGCCATTGAGCTCGCCACGCTGAACCGCGCCGCCAAGGATCGGGCACTGGCGGCCATGGCAGACGCCCTCGCCGCGGCCGAACCCGAACTGCTCGACGCCAACGCCGTCGACGTCGCGGGGGCGCGCGCGGCCGGGACGCCCGAGTCCATCGTCGACCGCCTGGCACTCACGCCCGCCCGGGTCGCGGGCATGGTTCAGGGACTCCGCGACCTTGCAGCCCTCCCGGACCCCGTCGGCGACGTCGTCCGGGGATGGAAGCTCTCCAACGGCGTCTCGGTCACCCAGGTGCGGGTGCCTTTCGGCGTGGTCGGCATCATCTACGAGGCCCGCCCCAACGTCACCGCGGACTCGGCCGGCATCTGCCTCAAGTCCGGCAACGCCGCCCTCCTGCGGGGCTCGTCCTCGGCGCTGAACACCAACCGCGCCACTGTCGCCGCGCTCCGCAGCGGTCTGGAGACGGCAGGTGTCACCCCCGATGCTGTACATCTGGTCGAAGGCGGCCGCGAGGTGACGGGAGAGCTGATGCGCGCCCGCGGCCTGGTCGACGTCCTCATCCCGCGCGGCGGCGCAGGGCTGATCCAGGCCGTCGTCGACGGGTCGACGGTGCCGGTGATCGAGACCGGTACCGGCAACTGCCACGTCTACGTCGACGCCGACGCGGACCTCGACCAGGCGCTCACCATCCTGCTCAACGCGAAGACCCAGCGCCCCAGCGTCTGCAACGCCGCGGAGACCCTCCTTGTCCACCGCGACATCGCCGATCAATTCCTCCCGCGGGCGCTTGAGGCCCTCAGCCGATCCGGGGTCACCGTCCACGGCGACTCCGCCACAGCCGCCTACTCGGACCAGGTCGTCCCGGCCGAGGAGGACGAGTACGACGCCGAATACCTGACCCTGGATCTCGCCGCCAAGGTGGTGGGCTCCCTCGACGAGGCGCTCGAGCACATCCGGACCCACACCACCGGCCACTCGGAGACCATCGTCACGCGTAGCAGGAAGGCGGCCGATCGTTTCGTCGGCGAGGTGGACGCCGCGGCGGTGCTCGTCAACGCCTCCAGCCGCTTCGTCGACGGCGGAGAGTTCGGCTTCGGCGCCGAAATCGGCATCTCGACCCAGAAGCTGCACGCCCGGGGGCCCATGGGTCTCCCCGAGATGACCAGCAGCAAATACATCATCGAGGGCGACGGGCAGGTCCGCGCCTAGCCGAGAGGACGACTGCCAGGAGATCCCTTGCTAGGATCGGGCGCCATGAGCCTTCTTCTGGAGACCGCCGCAGCCGCACCCGCCGTGCCGAGCTGGGTGATGGGCGCACTCGCGCTGGCCACGCTGCTCGGCGTGATCGCGTGGATCGTCGGCATGGGTTCGGGTCGCCCGCACTCCAAGTGACCACCACTGAGCTGGCACTGGCGCGCACGGAATCCTCCCGCCGCTACCGCCTTGGCGTGATGGGCGGCACCTTCGACCCCATCCACCACGGGCACCTCGTCGCCGCCTCCGAGGTGGCGGCCAAGTTCGGCCTCGACGAGGTGGTCTTCGTCCCCACCGGCATGCCATGGCAGAAGAGCCACCGCGAGGTGTCCCTCGCCGAGGACCGCTACCTGATGACGGTGATCGCCACCGCGTCCAACCCGCGGTTCTCCGTGTCGCGGGTGGACATCGACCGGCCCGGCAACACCTACACCGTCGACACGCTCAAGGACCTCCGCGCAGAGCGTGGCGACAACACGGACCTGTTCTTCATCACCGGCGCGGACGCCGTCCGCCAGATCCTCACCTGGTACGGGGCGGATCAGCTGTTCGATCTGGCGCATTTCGTGGGCGTGACGCGCCCCGGCGTGCCGATGACCCCCGACGATCTCGCCCATCTCCCCGAGGACGCCGTGACTCTCCTCGAGGTTCCCGCCCTTGCCATCTCGTCGACCAACTGCCGCGAACGCGTCCATGCACATGAACCCATCTGGTACCTCGTGCCCGACGGCATCGTCCAATACATCGCCAAACGGGGGCTCTACCCAGCCCCCCAGTCAGGAGTACCCAGTGACCGTAGCTGACGAGGTGCTGAAGCCCGTCCAGATCGCGGCCCAAGCCGCGGCGGATAAGAAGGGCCACAAGATCGTCGCCTTCGACGTGTCCGAACAGCTCGCCATCACCGACATCTTCCTCATCGCCTCCGCCGGCAACGAGCGCCAGGTGGGCGCCATCGTCGACGGCGTGGAGGAGAAGCTGATCGCGGCCGGCTACAAGGCGGTCCGCCGCGAGGGGGACCGGGAGAACCGCTGGGTGCTGCTGGACTACATCGACTTCATCGTGCACGTCCAGCACACGGAGGAGCGCACGCTCTACAACCTCGAGCGCCTGTGGAAGGACTGCCCCCAGATCCCGCTGGAGCTCCACCTCCCCGAACCCGACGACGACGAGGTCACCGACGACGCGGCGCAGTGAGGCTCGAGCACTCGACGCGCCTGCTTCTGCTCAGGCACGGCCAAACCGACTGGAATGCGCAGCAGCGCTTCCAGGGCCAGGCTGACGTGCCGCTGAACGCCGCGGGGCGTCACCAGGCCGAGGCGGTGCGCGGGGTCTTCGCGGACGTCCACCTGGACGCCGTGTACTCCTCCCCCCTCTCGCGTGCCCTCGACACGGCCCGGCTGGCCCGGCCTGGGGCGGAGATCCACACCGACCCACGGCTGATGGAGATCGACGTCGGCAGCTGGTCCGGTCTCACCTGGGACGAGGTCAAGGCCTCGATGCCCGACTACGAGGCCAAGTACGCCAACGGGGTGGACTTCCGGCGCTCCCCTGAGGGTGAGACGCTGGCCGACGTCGTGGCACGTGGCCTGCCGGCGCTGCGCGCGATCGCGGCGGCGCACGAGGGCGGGACCGTCCTGGTGGTGTCGCACGGGTTGCTGCTGAACCGCGTCATCCATGCCATGGTCGGAGCCGAAGGCAGGGTGCTGGGCGGGCTCGGTAACGCCCACTTCTCGGAGCTCGGCCACGCCCACGGCGCCTGGCGGCTGCTTGCCCACAACGTCGGAATATTCCCCCCTCAGCCGCGTTAGCCCAGGTATGAAGCGGATCGGTTTCCTGTCCTTCGGGCACTACCGGGAGGTGGTGGGGGCGAGGGTGCCCGACGCGGCCGCAGCGCTGCGCCAACACGTCGCCCTCGCAGCGGCGGCCGATGAGGTGGGCCTCGACGGCGCCTGGGTGCGGGTCCACCACTTCGAGGAGTCCCACGCCACACCGTTCCCGCTGCTGGCGGCGATGGCAGCCGTCACGTCGCGCATCGACGTCGGCACGGGTGTGGTGGACCTCCGCTACGAGAACCCCCTGCACATGGCCGAGCAGGCCGCCGCCACGGACCTCATCTCCGGGGGCAGACTCCAGCTGGGCATCAGCCGGGGCAGCCCCGAACACGCCGCCGACGGGGAGAAGCAGTTCGGCTACCGGCTGACCGACGGCGAATCCTGGGCCGACCACGCCCAAGCCAAGGCGGCCCGGTTCCGCCGCGCCATCGCGGGCGAACCGGTCGCCCACTCCGCCGCCGCCCAGTTCTCCGGCGATGGCCCGGACCTTCCCATCCGGCCGATCAGCCCAGGCCTGCCGGACCGGATCTGGTGGGGTGCGGGCAGCGTGGAATCGGGCGTCTGGACGGCCGAGCAGGGGATGAACCTGTTGAGCTCCACGTTGCTGTTGGCCGACGACGGGCGTCCCTTCCACGTCCAGCAGGCGGACCAGGTCCGCGGCTACCGCAGGGTGTTTCGTCGGCTGGGCCATCCCGGCCCCGGCCTGACCGCTGTGACCCGGCCGGTCTTCCCGATCACCAACGACGACGACCGCCGCTACTTCGGACTCAGGGGCGACGCCCACGACAGCGTGGGCATTCTTGACGGCTCGAAGGCCCGCTCAGGGCCGCAGATGGTGGGCCCCGTCGAGCAGGTGGCGGAGATGCTGCGCGCCGACGAGGCCGTCACCGAGGCCGATTACGTCCTGTTCGCCATGCCCAGCCAGCTCGGCGTGGACTACAACGTCCACTGGATGGAGAACCTGGTGGCCGTTGCCCGGGAGCTCGGCTGGAAGGAATGAGGCGCGTCAGGC
>DATITN010000291.1:0-11004 GCA_035467795.1 Arachnia sp.
GTTCCAGCGCACCGACCCCTCGGTGCCGTACACCTCGACGATGTACTCCGCACGGGGCCCGACCGAGACCCGGCTGGCCTCCAGCACGCCCACGACGCCGCCGTCGAACCGTGCCAGCACCGCGACCCAGTCCTCGTTGCCAACCGGGCCCTTCTCCTCGCCGACGGTGTAGCCGGAGTGCCCGACCCCGCCGCTGCCGATGGGGATGGGCCGTTCCTTGATGAACGTGTCCGTCATCGCCGAGACCGACGAGATGCGTCCCACCAGGTACTGGGCCAGGTCCGCGCCATGCGACAGCAGGTCGCCCACGATCCCGGCACCCGCCCGCGCCCGGTCGTAGCGCCAGGTCAGCGGCCCGTCGGGGCTGGAGGCGTAGTCCGCGATGAACCACACCCGGCAGTTCGTCACGCGCCCCAGCTTCCCGTCGCGGATCAGCTGCCGCGCGTACTGGATGGCCGGCACGTGCCGGTAGTTGAAGCCGACGGCGGTGGCCAGCCCCGCGCCGGCCGCGGCCTGGGCGATCTCCCGCGACTCCGTCGCGCTGACGCCCATGGGCTTCTCGATCCAGAACGGCTTGCCGGCCTCAGCGGCGGCCAGCGCGATCTCGTGGTGCAGGAAGTTGGGCGCGCAGATGGAGACCACCTCCACCTCGGGATCGGTGAGCAGGTCGTGGTAGTCGGCGTAGGCGCGCTGGAAGCCCGCCACGTCGACGGCCCAGTCACGGGTGGCCTCGACCGGGTCGCACGCGGCGACCAGGTCACAGGCGAGCCCGAGTTCCGGGTAGCGCTCCGCGAGCGCCTTGTAGCTGCGGGTGTGCAGTCGGCCCATCCAACCGAGGGAGATGACGCCGACGCCGATGCGCTTGTTCATGACGAGGTCCTGCCTGGCCTTCCGGGCCGTGAAAGCGAGCGCTCACCGGGGCCGATCCCGACCGTGCAACAGTGCTCGGTGAGGATCGGCCCCGGGTCAGTGCTCGAGGTGTGGTGCCGCAAGCGGCCTTACTTGGTGGCGACGAAGTCCAGGCCGATCTTGCCGTGGCTGCCGGAGCCGGCCCAGCGCGTGGTGACCACCTTGGTGCGGGTGTAGAAGTTCACACCCTCCTGGCCGTGGATCTTGTGATCGCCGAGCAGCGAGTTCTTCCAGCCACCGAACGAGTAGTAGCCCACCGGCACCGGGATGGGCACGTTGATGCCCACCATGCCCGCGTTGACGTCGAGCTGGAACTGGCGGGCCACCTGACCGTTCTCCGTGAAGATCGCCGAGCCGTTGCCGAAGGCGCTGGAGTTGACGATCTCGATGGCCTCCTCGTAGGTGTCGGTCTTCACCACCACGAGAACCGGCCCGAAGACCTCCTCGCAGTACAGCTGCGTCTCGAGCGGAACGTTGTCCACGATGGTGGGGCCCACCCAGTTGCCGTTCGCTGTGCCCTCGACCTCGGAGCTGAATCCGCGACCGTCGAGCACCACGTTGGCGCCCTTGGCCTCCGCGTCGTTGATCCAGGAGAGGATCCGCTCGCGGGACTTCGACGAGATGACCGGGCCGAGCTCGTTGTCGGGGTCCGAACCGGGGCCCACCTTGAGAACCTGGGCGCGCGCCTTGACCTTCTCGATGAGGGCGTCGTGCGCCTCACCCACGGCCACGACGACGGGCAGGGCCATGCAGCGCTGACCGGCCGCACCGAAGGCGCCCGAGACGATGTGTTGGGCCGCGAAGTCCAGGTTGGCGTCCGGCATCACGATGGCGTGGTTGTTCGCGCCGCCGAGGGCCTGGAACCGCTTGCCGGAGGCAGCGCAACGGCTGGCGACGATCTTGGCCACCGGGGTCGAGCCGACGAACGAGACGGCGTCGATGCCGGGGTGGTCGAGCATGTGGGAGACCACCTGCTTGTCGCCGCACACCACCTGGAACAGGCCGTCGGGCAGACCGGCCTCCTTGTAGAGCTTGGCCACCATGAGCGACACGGACGGCACCGGTGTGGCGGGCTTGAGGATGACTGCGTTGCCGGTGGCCAGGGCCATCGGGTGCATCCACATCGGCACCATCATCGGGAAGTTGAACGGCACGACGGCGCCGACGACGCCGACGGCCTGGCGGAGGGTGTGCACGTCGACGCCGGTGGCGGCCTCGACGGTGTGCTCACCCTTCAGCGCGTTCTGGATCCCGCACGCGAATTCCACGATCTCCAGGCCGCGCGCGATCTCGCCGAGTGCGTCGCCGCGGGTCTTGCCGCCCTCGCGGACGATGACGTCTGCGAGGTCGTCCTGGCGCTCGATGAGCAGCTGGCGGAAGTTGAACATGACGCGGCTGCGCTTGGCCAGCGACGCGCGGCCCCAGATCTTCTGGGCGGCGCGGGCTGAGGCGATGGCGCGGTCGATGAGTTCGGTGCTGGCCTCGGCGACGCCGCCGATGACCTCACCGGTGGCGGGGTTGTCGATGGGCAGAACCTCGACCCCCTCCTCGAAGTACTCGGCGCCGTCGATCCAATGGGGCATGGTGATGGACATATCAGTCATTCCTTTAGTGTGCGGGCTCAGAAGAAGCGGCGCTGGCCCTTGACGGCCTCCGCGTACTCTTCGTAGGCCTTCTGGGTGGATTCGAGAGTGGACACCGACGTGACCGGGACGTCCCACCAGCTGGTGCCGGGGGGGTTGGGTCCGTAGAGGTCGGTTTCGATGTGGATCATCGTGGCCTTGTCGGAGGCGACGGCGGTGGCGTAGGCCTCGCGGAAGTCGGCGATGGTGCTCACCTCGATAACGTCGAGGCCCCAGGATCGGGCGTTGGCCGCGATGTCGACGGGGATCAGCTCGTCGCTGCGCCCACCGTCGGCGGCGCGCATCCGGTACTTGGTGCCGAAGCGCTGCGAGCCGCGCGACTCGGACAGCCCGCCGATGGAGGCGTAGCCGTGGTTCTGGAGCAGGACGAAGATAACCTTGGCCCGCTCCTGCACGATGGTCGCGATCTCCATCGGCAGCATCTGGTAGGTGCCGTCGCCGACGATGGCCACCACCTCGGAGTCCGGGGACGCCATCTTGCAGCCGAGCGCCGCGGGGATCTCGTAGCCCATCGTCGAGAAGGCGTACTCGACGTGGTACTGCCCCGGGGTGCGGGCGCGCCACAGGGCCTGCAGGTCGCCGGGCATGGAGCCGGCGGCGTTGATGACGATGTCGTTGTCGCCCATCATCTCGTTGAGGGCGCCGAACACCTCCGTCTGCGCCGGGAGCGGGCCGTGGCCCAGGTGGTAGCACTTGTCCGTGGCCTCAGCCCAGGCGGCGCGCTCGTCGGCGATCTTCTGGGAGTACTCGTCGTCGACGCGGTGGTCCTCGAGGGCCTCGGTGAGTGCGGTGAGCGCCTCGCGGGCGTCGGCCACGAGCATCTGGGCGCCCTGCTTGGCGGCGTCGAAGGAGCCCACGTTGATGTTGAGGAACTTGACCTCGGGGTTGCTGAACTGGGTCTGCGAACCGGTGGTGAAGTCCGAGTAGCGCGTGCCGATGCCGATGATCAGGTCCGCCTCGACGGCGAGCGCGTTGGCGGAGCCTGCGCCGGTGGAGCCCACGCCGCCGACGGCGCGCTCGTGATCCCAGTTGATACCGCCCTTGCCGGCCTGCGTGTCAGCGACCGGGATGCCGGTGGCGGTGGCGAAGGCGCGCAGCTCCTCGGTGGCGGCGGAGTAGATGGTGCCTCCGCCGGAGATGATGAGGGGTCGCTTGGCGGCGCGGATCGCCTCGACGGCGCGCGCGAGGGCGGCGCGGTCCGGCACGCGGCGGTCGATGTGCCACACCTTCTTGGCGAAGAACTCCACCGGCCAGTCGTAGGCCTCGGCCTGGACGTCCTCGGGGAGGCAGACGACGGCGGCACCGGTGTCCGCCGGATCGGTGAGCACGCGCATGGCGCGGGGCAGGGAGACCATCAGCTGCTCGGGGCGGTTGACCCGGTCCCAGAACTTCGACACGGGGCGGAACACGTCGTTGGCGCTCACGTCGGGGTTCGTCGGGTCCTCAACCTGCTGCAGGACAGGATCCGGCATGCGGTTGGCGAAAATGTCCGAGGGGAACAGCAGGACGGGAACGCGGTTGGTGGTGGCCAGAGCGGCGCCCGTGACCATGTTGAGGGCGCCGGGGCCGATCGAGGAGGTGACCGCGAGGGTCTGCATGCGCTCGGTCTGCTTGGCGAAAGCGGCGGCCACGTGGACCATGCCCTGCTCATTGCGGCCCATCCAGTACTCGAAGGGCTCGTCGAACGCCGGGTCGACCTCGTGCTGAAGCAGCGCCTGGCCCACGCCGGCGACGTTGCCGTGGCCGAAGATGCCGAACATGCCGGGGATGAAGCGCTGCTCGACGCCGTCACGCTCGGTGTACTGGTGCGCCAGGTACCGGACGATGGCTTGCGCAACCGAAAGGCGGATGGTGGTCATGTGAGGGTAACTCGCTTTCTCAGGCGTCGAGCCGGGTGGGTGCGTAAGGGAGGCGGGGATCGACATCGGCGTCGTCCCAAGTCTGGCGAAGCCAGCCGTAGCAGGGGTCGTCCACGGAGAGCCACTCGGGCCCGCCGGGGCCGGCCATCACGTTGAGGTAGTAGAGGTCGTAGCCGGGCGCCGCGACGCACGGGCCGTGCCAGCCGTGCGGAACCAGCGCAGTGTCACCGGAGTTGACCCGCAGGGCGACGTCGATGGGGCGCTCGGGCGTGCCGTAGGTGGAGTGGAACGCCATGCCGGGGCCGTGCTCGTCGGCCTTGATCTCGAAGTAGTAGATCTCCTCGAGCTCGCGCTCGTTCTCGGTGGTCTCGTCGTGCTTGTGCGGCGGGTAGCTGGACCAGTTACCGCCAGGCGTGATCACCTCGCACACCAGCAGACGGCTGGTCTGCAGCGTGTTGTTGAGCGCGTAGTTGGTGACCTGCCGCGACATCGTGCCGGCGCCGCGGAGGCCGACGGTGGCCTCCTCGGCCGGGCAGTAGCGTACGTCGAGCGTCTCGCTCGCCACCGCGCTGGGCAGCGCGTAGCGCCCGCCGTCGACGGAGGTGAGGGTGGCATCGGCGCCGCGGGGGAGGTAGAGGTAGTCGGTGACCTCACCGAAGATGGTGGAGCGGCCGTTGAGCGTGTGGGTCTCCCCGCCGACGGTGACTGTCGCGGCGCCCTCGAGCGGCAGCACGAGGCACTCGGACTCACCCGTGCCGAACGCGTAGGACTCGCCGGCGGCCAGCACCGCGACCTTGAGGCCGGAGTAGGCCCAGTTGGCCGATTCCGGGCTCACGTCAACGGCGAGCGGCGGCCGCCCGGTGGAGCCGGCGGGCAGGACATGGTCGGTCATGAGTTCTCCTTGACACGATGGCGGGTCTTGGTATCGACAGGATTGCGGCGCACGGCCGCGAGCAGTTCGGGCTCGCTCGGCATCGCCGTCGAGCATTCGAGGCGCGTGGCGACGAGCGCTCCGGCGGCCGAGGCGGCCACCAGTGTGTCCACGAGCGGCCACTCCTTGATCAGCCCGAAGCACAGCGCGCCGCCGAACGCGTCCCCGGCGCCGAGGCCGTTGACCACCTCGATCGGGGTGCCGGCCACTTCGATCACTCTGTCGGCGTCCATCGCGAGCACGCCGTCGGGGCCACGCTTGACCACCGCGACGTCCACGCCGCGGGCCATCAACGCCTCCGCCGCACGCTCGGGGTCCGACTCGCCGACTGCCACCTCGCACTCGGCGCTGTTGCCGACGACGATGTCCACGTAGGGCAGCACCTCGGCGATGGCCTCACGTGCAGCCTCCGGCGATGGCCAGAACTGTGCCCGGTAGTCCAGATCCAGGATGGTGAACGGCCTGCGGCCGCGGGCCTTGAGCGCAGCCAGGTGTGTGGATCGGCTGGGCTCCCGGCTCAGGCCGGTTGCGGTGACCCAGAACACCTTGGCCTGGACGATGGCGTCGATGGGCAGGTCCTCGGGGCGGAGCCGCAGGTCGGGCGCGGTGGGGCGGCGGTAGAAGTAGAGGGGGAAGTTGTCCGGCGGGAAGATCTCACAGAAGGTGACCGGGGTGTTGAGGTCGCCGTCGACCTTCACGTAGTCGTCGAACACGCCGAGGTGTCCCATCTCCGCGCGGCAGAACCGGCCGAAGGGATCGTCGCCGACGGCGGTGACGACGGCGGCGGAGCGACGGAGGCGGGCGGCGGCCACGGCCACATTGGTGGCGCTGCCTCCGAGGAACTTACCGAACGAGGTGACGTCCTCGAGGCCCACTCCGTGCTGGTGGGGGTAGATGTCCACGCCGATTCGGCCCATGGTCAGCACATCGACGCTGCGCGTGCCGAAAAGTCCCATGATGTGTCCCGCTTCTTCGAGGAGGTGGTGCCCTCTTATCGTAGCCAGCCCCGAGCATTTGTCAAGACAAACAGTCAACTCCTGACAAAGGTCTAGCTAGGACCTGACATTGGCAGTACAATTTGTGGACACGACGACGTGAGAGACCAGATGCCACACAGCGCCCCGTACATCGCGCAGATCGAGATCGATCGCACCAGCGCCACACCGCTCCACGCCCAGATCGCGGAGCCGCTCGCCAGACTCATCGAGGACGGCACCATCGAACCCGGCACGCGCATCGAGGACGAGGTGTCGATGGCGGAGAGGCTTAAGGTGTCGCGGCCGACGGCGCGACGAGCCATGGAGACCCTCACCAACCGCGGGCTGATTGTGCGGCGACGCGGCGCCGGCACGCAGGTCACCCCCACCCGCGTCCACCGACCCATGGCGCTCAGCTCCCTCAACGACGACCTCGAGAAGTCCGGCGTGGACCCGCGCACCACCGTGCTGGAGTGGGAGATCGAAGGTGCGGCGCCGGGTGTCGCGGCGGCGCTCAACATCACCCCCGGTTCCGAGGTGGTGCACATGCGCCGCCTGCGGATGCTCCGGGACGAGCCCTTGGCCCTGATGAGCAACTGGCTGCCGGCCACCCTCGCCCCCACCCGGGCCGAGCTGGAGTCCGGTGGACTCTACGCCCGCCTGCGCGAGCGGGGCGTGAAGGTGACGGTGGGCTTCCAGCAGATCAGCGCCCGCCTGGCCACAGCGGACGAGGGCCGCCTCCTCAACGAGCCCACCGGCGCAGCGCTCCTGACCATGCAGCGCACCGCCTACGACGAGCAGCACCGGGCGGTGGAGTTCGGCATGCACGTCTACCGAGCCTCGATGTACTCCTACGACCAGACGGTGATGGCCTGAGCGAAAGCCGGCGCGGTCGTCGCCCCGAAAGCCAGGCTTGACCTGCAATTTGTTCTGACATATCCTTGACAGGACAAACCAATGTAGTGTCCAATGGTGTCAGGCCTCATCGTCGAGACCGCACCACCGCTTGAGAAGGAATCGCCATGACCATCGAGTACACCGAGGGACCGCTCCTGACCGCGGCCCGGACCACCCCTACCGCCCTGTGGAACGACTCGGCCGACCTTGAGGAGCTCCGCCAGTCGATCTCCTACGGCGGCGTTGGCGCCACCTGCAAC
Source organism: Arachnia sp. (assembly GCA_035467795.1). Taxonomy (GTDB): domain Bacteria; phylum Actinomycetota; class Actinomycetes; order Propionibacteriales; family Propionibacteriaceae; genus Arachnia. The sequence goes on from DATITN010000291.1 coordinate 7,477, forward strand.
CCCGTCATCGGCTACACCACCATCAAGCAGCACAAGGACATCTGGGGCCCCCGGATCCAGGCCATCGCCGCCGCCAATCCCACCTGGGGCGAGTCGGAGATCGGCTGGCAGGCCATCAAGGACATGTCTGTGGAGGCCGCCGAACTGCTGCTGCCCATCTTCAAGGAGACCAACGGCCGCAACGGGCGCCTGTCCGTGCAGACCGACCCCCGCCACCACCGCGACGCGAAGGCCCTGGCCGATCAGGCCGTGGAGTTCTCCGAGCTCGCCCCCAACATCATCGTGAAGATCCCCGCCACCAAGGTGGGCATTGAGGCTATCGAGGATGCCACCTACCGCGGCGTGGTCATGAACGTGACCGTTTCCTTCACCGTCGCCCAGGTTGTCCGCTCCGGCGAGGCCATCGAGCGTGGCCTGCAGCGCCGCGTGGCCGAGGGCAAGTCCATCGACGACATGTGGCCCGTGGTCACCCTCATGGTGGGCCGTCTCGACGACTGGATGAAGGCAGAGGCCGAGCGCACCCAGCTGTTCATCGATCCGGGCCACATGGAGTGGGCTGGTGTCGCGGCCATCAAGAAGGCCTACCAGATCTTCCAGGAGCGCGGCTTCCGCTCCCGCGTGCTGTCCGCGGCGTTCCGCAATGTGCTGCAGTACAGCGAGCTCGTCGGCGGCGACCTCGTCGTCTCCCCGCCCTTCAAGTGGGCAAAGCGGATCAACAACTCGGACTACGTGGCCGAGAGCCGGATCGACGTTCCCGTGGACCCGAAGATCATCGCGTCGCTGCAGCGCATCGAGGACTTCAACCGCGCCTACGAGGAGGACGGCCTGAGCATCGAGGAGTTCGAGACCTTCGGCCCCACCCGCAAGACGCTGCGCCAGTTCCTGGGCGCCGACTGCGACCTCGACGCCCTGGTGCGCGACTTCCTCATCGACCCCGCCTGATCCTTCACGCCGTCCGGGTCTGATCCCCGGGCCCCGAGCCATGCAGGCCCCGGTCCGCTCCTGACGGACCGGGGCCCGCGTGTGCCCGGGGTGGGGGGTGAGCCCCAGACCGTCAGCTGGCGCGGGGGTCGTCGGAGGGAAGCTGCTTCTGCAACGACGCCAACCGCTGGTTGATCTGCTCCAACAGCTCCGCAGTCTCCGCGTTCAGCGACTTCATCGCCTTCCGCCTGGTCCCGCCGGAGTTCGCTCCCCACACCAGCTCAGCGCGCACGCGCAGCGCCTGCGCGTGTCGATGCCAACCCGCGGGCTCCGTCGCCTCCGGGAACGCCAGCTCGACGGCGTCCGCAGCGGTGTCGATGGCCGCCATCTTCGCGTCGAAGCGGATCTTGGGGTTGTTCGCATCGGTGGCCGACTTCAGCTTCCCCACCAGATCATCCAGGCTCTTGGCGATCTGCGGATTCTCCCGCAGCGCGGAGACCAGCGTGACGGTGGTGGCGACCGCGGCGCCGGTGGTCTTGATGATGATGCCGAGCTTGCTCATGCGGCCAGTCTAGGTTCGACGCCCGAACCGGGCGCCCGATCCCCGCGACCGCCTACGCTGACCGACATGCGACGACGCGTCCTCACCCCCGTCCTGCTCCTCGGCGCCGCTGCCCTCAGCGCCTGCACCGCGACCCCCGAGCCCGCCGTCGAGACCACCCCCACCGTCGGGGTCCAGCTGTTCCAGTGGCCGTGGCGATCCGTGGCCCAGGAGTGCACCGAGGTGCTCGGGCCACACGAATTCGGTTTCGTCCTCCTCTCCCCCGCGCAGGAGCACATCGACGGTGAGCCCTGGTGGACCTCGTACCAGCCGGTCAGCTACCAACTGGAGTCCAAGCTGGGCACGCGCGAGGAGTTCGCCGAGATGGTCAGCGCCTGCGGGGAGGCTGGCGTGGACGTGATCGCCGACGCCGTGATCAACCACATGGCGGGGGTCGACGGGGGCACTGGTGTCGCGGGCACGGACTTCGCGCACTACGACTACCCCGGTCTGTATTCGGAGGAGGACTTCCACGACTGCCCCATGACGGTCTCAGGCGACATCGAGAACTACTCGGACCAGCAGCAGGTGCAGGAGTGCGAGTTGGTCAACCTCGCGGACCTGGACACCGGCAGCGAGAAGGTCCGCGACACCATCGCGGCCTACCTCAACGACCTCACCGACCTCGGCGTGGCGGGGTTCCGGATCGACGCGGCCAAGCACATGTCCGCAGTCGACGTCGAGGCCATCGTCGGCAGGCTCGAGGGGGAGCCGCTGATCATCTCCGAGGTCATCCGAGGGGGCGGCGAACCGATCCAGCCGGAGGACTACCTCGATGCCGGGGCCGTGTTCGCATTCCAGGTGGCTAAGGACATCTCCGGCGTGGTGCCCGGCGGCGCCGTCTCGCGCGCCCTGGAGATGCGCGACGGGGAGGTCCCGTCGGAGCAGGCGTTCACGTTCATCGCCAACCACGACACGGAACGCAACGGGCAGACCCTCACCTCCAAGGATGGGGACCAGTTCAGGGTGGCCACAGCCTTGCTACTGGGGATCGACTACGGCACTCCTATCGTCTACTCCGGCTACGCGTTCTCGGACCGCGACGCCGGGGCGCCGCAGACGGACGGCCGGGTCGACGACGTGGCGTGCGCGGCACCGTCGGAGGATCCCGAGGATGGTGCCTGGTTGTGCCAGCACCGGGATGTCGCGGGGTTGGCTGAGTGGGTCGCGGTGGTGGGCGAGGCACCCGTCGAGAACGTGTGGAAGGAGGGTTACGCGGTGGCGTTCGATCGAGGCGGCCGCGGCCTCATCGCCGTCAACGACACGAGCACCCCGGTCACGGCCACCCTCACCACGAACCTGCCCGACGGGGCCTACTGCGACGCGGCCGCCTCGCCGGCCCCGCCCACGGCGGAGGATCGCTGCGAGGACGGCCCGTTCGTCGTGGCCGACGGCAAGGTGACCGTCGAGATGCCGGCGATGGGCGCCGTCGCGCTCCACCTCAACCTCCGCGCGGCCGGCTGATCCACTGCGCATCTGCTGGGGTCGGCAGTTTTGCTCGGGTGTGTGTGGCCGGGCTTGGCGGCGTGTGATGGGGGCCGGGCCGCCCATGATGCCGGCGGCGGCGCTTCGCGCTGCCGCGACCGTCATCAACGCCCACCCAACCTGCCCCGGCCCCCACCACCCACCGCCCAGCTCCCTCGTCAAGGTCGCCTGGCTTGGGTCTCGACGCCTGGCTTGGGTATCGACGCCTGGCTTATGTCTCGACGCCAGCCCTGTAGCGCAGGCGCCTCGCAGCCGCCTGTCCTAAGTGGCTCTTCACAGAAGTGAGTGGATCAGGGGTCTGAACCCGCCCGCGTCGAGTAGGCACCGAGCGATGTAGTTGACGATGCTGCGGAACCCGCGCGCGGTCCCGCGGAGGTGTTCCAGGAGGCCATTCACGGCCTCGGTGGGACCGTTCGATGTCCCTGGGTGATCGAAGAACGCCAGGATGTCATCGCGTCGACGTTTCATCGTCTGCCCCAGCGAGCGTAGTTCGTCGAGGCCGGTCGGGACGCCGCTCTGGA
>DATITN010000292.1:0-17659 GCA_035467795.1 Arachnia sp.
CATCGCCGACCTCAGCGCCGAGGAGATCACCTCCATCCTGGATCTGGCCGTGGAGATGCACGACGTGCAGTCCCGGCCCATCAAGAAGCTCACAGCGCTGCGCGGCCGCACCGTCGTCAACCTGGTCTTCGAGGATTCCACCCGCACTCGCTCGTCGTTCGAGTTGGCCGCCAAGTGGCTGTCAGCGGATGCCATCAATGTCGCGGCCAAGGGCTCGTCGGTGTCCAAGGGCGAGTCGATGCGCGACACGCTGCTGACCCTCGACGCGATGGGCGTGGACGCCATCGTGATGCGGCATGCGGGTTCCGGCGCGGTGCGGCAGGCGGCGGGGTGGGTGCGCGCGTCGATGATCAACGCCGGCGACGGCATGCACGAGCACCCCACCCAGGCGCTGCTCGACGCGCACGCGGTGCGCCGGCACTTCGCCCTGCACGGGCTGGGTGGGGTCGCGGGCAAGCGAGTGGCCATCACCGGCGACCTGCTCCACTCGCGGGTCGTCCGCTCCAACGTGCTGCTGTGGGCGAAGCTGGGCGCCTCCGTCGTGCTCGTGGCGCCGCCGACGCTGATGCCGCCCGGCGTGGAGCACTGGGGCGTCGAGGTGAGCCACGAGCTTGACCCGGTGCTTCCCGGGGCGGACGTGGTGATGATGCTGCGTGTGCAACGGGAGCGGATGAGCGGCGGCTTCTTCCCCTCCGAGCGGGAGTACATCGACGGCTATGGGCTCACGCCCCGCCGGTTGGCGATGCTCAAGGACGGCGCCTGCATCGCGCACCCAGGGCCGATGAACCGCGGCCTCGAAATCTCGTCGGCGGCAGCCGACTCTGCACGCTCCATCATCCTGGACCAGGTCTCGTCCGGGGTCGCGGTGCGGATGAGCGTGCTCTACCATCTGCTCGCTGGAGAGGAACAGTCATGACGGCAACAGTGCTCCGCGGGGTGCAGCTCCCCGACGGCACCCGCGCGGACCTGGTGATGGAGGACGGCGTGTTCGTCGCCTCCCCCTCCGGGGAGGCCACCGTCGTGCACTGCGACGGCCTGATCGCCCTGCCCGGGCTCGTGGACGTGCACACGCATCTGCGTGAGCCTGGCCGGGAGGACACGGAAACCGTGGCGAGCGGTGCACTGGCGGCCGCCCGGGGGGGCTTCACGGCCATCCTGGCGATGGCCAACACCCAGCCGGTGACGGACACGGCGGAGAAGGCCGAGCACGTGCACGGCCTCGGTGTCGCGGCGGGCCTCGTTGATGTGCAGGTCATCGGCGCGATCTCGAAGGGCCTGCGCGGCGAGGAGCTCGCCGAGCTGGGGCTGATGAACCGCTCCCGGGCCAAGGTCACGGTGTTCTCCGACGACGGCATGTGCATCCAGAACGCGGCGCTGATGAGGCGGGCCCTGGAGTGGGTCAAGCCGTTCGGCGGCGTGATCGCCCAGCACTCGCAGGAATCCAACCTCGCGGGGCCGGGCGCCTGCTGCCACGAGGGCGAGATCTCCGGGCGGCTCGGGCTTGGCGGCTGGCCGCCGGTGGCCGAGGCCACCATCATCGCGCGCGATGCGATGCTGGCTGAGGCGACGGGGTCGCGGCTGCACGTGTGCCACATCACCTCGTCCGAGGGCGTCGAGGTGGTTCGCTGGGCCAAGGCCCGCGGCATCGACGTGACCGCCGAGGTGACCCCGCACCACCTGCTGCTGGCTACCGAGGAGCTTGAGGGCTACGACACCGTCTACAAGGTCAATCCCCCGCTGCGGACGCCCGAGCACATCGAGGCGCTGCGAGCCGCGTTGGCCGACGGCACCATCGACGTGGTGGGCACGGACCACGCCCCGCACGCCCCTCAGGACAAGGATCACGCCTTCGTCGACGCCAAGCCGGGGATGATCGGGCTGGAGCAGGCGCTCTCGGTGGTGATCGAGACGATGGTGCTCCCGGGCCGCCTGGACTGGGCGGGGGTCGCGGAGCGGATGAGCCACAAGCCAGCGCGCATCGCGCGCCTCGACGGGCAGGGCAGGCCCCTTGCCGTGGGCGAGCCGGCCAACGTTGTGCTTGTGCACCCCACCCGCCGCGCGCCGGTGGACCGCGACACGTCCGCGTCGCTCAGCCGCAACAACCCGTACCACGGCCGGGATCTCCCTGACCCCGTCGAGGCCACCTACCTGCGCGGCCGGGAGATCTACCGGAGGGCCCAGGACTGAGGGTCCGGAACTGCTACTCCGACAGCAGGTCAGTCGGTCTCGTCGTCTGAGACCGTCCGCAGGAAGTTCTCGAACTCGGCGCCGAGCTGATCGGCCGAAGGGATCTGCGATCCCTCGGCCCAGAGGTTCGGTAGGTGCTGCCCCTGGACGAACGCGTCGTACTGCTGCTCCAGGGCTGCCACGATTGCGCTGATCTCGTCGTTGCCTTCCACCTCGGCCGCGATCGCACGGCGGGTGGCTTCGGCCTTCGCGACGAGGGCGTCATTGGGCAGGTTGAGCCCCGTCAGGTCGACGATGGCGTTGAGCGCCGCCAGGGCCCCCTCGGCGAACTCCGAGGCAGCGAGGTAGTGCGGGACGTGAACGGCGAAGCCAGCAGAACGGTGACCGGACTGGCCGAGACGCAGCTCGAGCAGGGCGCCGATCGAGGCGGGCACCTGCACGCGGCCGAACGGCGACTTCACCTCGCCGATGAGGGTGGAGTCCGTGGCGTGCGCGGTCATCCCGACGGGCCTGGTGTGAGGCACCCCCATGGGGATGCCGTTGACGGTCACCACCAGCGTCACGCCCAGCGCGTCCACGATCTCGCGAATCGCCTCGACCACCCGGTCCCACTGGAAGTCCGGCTCCGGTCCGGTGAGGAGGTGGTACCCGTGCCCGTCGCGGTCAGTGAGCCGGTTCAGCACGATGGCGGGAGCCTCGTACTCCGCCCACCGGTTGGTGTCGAAGATCATCACCGGGCGGCGGCCCCGGTAGTCAAAGAGCTGGTCGACGTCGAAAGAGGCGACCACCTCGGCATTACCGGTCCCGATGAGATGCTCGCTGAGCATGCCCTGGACCTGTCCTGCGTCGATGAAAGCCCCCAGGGCCACGAGAAGGACACCTGAACCCGGCTCGCTGCGGCCGGCCTCGGTGGTGAAGCGGTAGAGGTCAGACGGGTTCTGCACGGCACAAGCCTTTCACGACGGTTGAATCATTCATGGCTAACCTCCGGATGCCCCCACGGATTCCCACCCACTCTACGCGGTGACCCTCAATCCTCAGGCGACGCAGGACGCCAGTTCCTGGTACTGACAGAGACTCCCATCGCGCCGACGGACATACCGTGGCCTGTGTGGATCACGATTGGCATTCGCCGCCGGCAGCAGTCACCACGCACGCACAGACGACTAGGAGACACATGTTCCAACGCACCCTTGGCCAAGGACTGGTCGTCAGCGAGATCGGCCTGGGCTGCATGAGCCTCACCGGCGCCTATGGCGCCACCGCGAACGTCCCCCGCGAGGAGGCGATCGCCCTGATCCGCCGCGCCGTCGACCTCGGGGTCACCCTCTTCGACACCGCCGAGGGCTACGGCCCCTTCACCAACGAGGACCTGGTGGGCGAAGCCCTGGAACCGGTCCGTGACCAGGTGAAGATCGCCACCAAGTTCGGGTTCGCGTTCGAGGAGAACGGGGTCCCCGCGGGAGGCGTCTGCAGCCGCCCCGACAGCATCCGACGCGCCGTGGAGCACTCCCTGCGCCGGCTGCGCACGGACCACATCGACCTGTACTACCAGCACCGCGTGGACACCAGCGTTCCCATCGAGGAGGTCGCCGGCACCGTCAAGGAGCTCATCGACGCGGGTAAGGTCCTGCATTTTGGACTGTCAGAGGCGTCCGCCGGCACGATCCGCCGAGCCCACGCCGTCCAGACTGTGACGGCCGTGCAGAGCGAATACTCCATGTGGTGGCGAGATCGCGAGCATGATGTCATCCCCGTGCTCGAGGAGCTGGGCATCGGGATGGTCCCGTTCAGCCCGCTCGGCAAAGGCTTCCTCACCGGAACCATCGACGCGTCAACCACGTTCACCGAGTCGGACTTCCGAGGTCGGACACCCCGATTCCAGGGCGAAGCCCTGCAGGCCAATCTCGCCCTGGTCGAGAAGCTCAACGAGGTCGCGGCCGAGGTTGGCTGCACGCCGGCGCAGCTCGCGTTGCAGTGGGTCCTCCATCAGAGGCCGTGGATGGTTCCCATCCCGGGCACCAAGCGCCTTCAGCGCCTCGAGGAGAACGTCGGTGCCGCAGCCGTACAGCTCAGCGACACCCAATTGGCCGAGATCCGGGACGCCGCCGATCGGATCGTCATCACGGGCGCCCGGTACCCCGAGGAGCTGGACCGGATGACCAACCTCTAGCGCGGTTCAGTCCGAGACAGAGGCAGCCCCCGCGACCGTTCCCGACGGGGGGTTCGGGAGAGTCGCGGAGGCTGCCGAGAGACGCCGGGCACGCCCGGCCTGAAGTCACGCGCAGTGAATCGACATTGCGATGGTCTTGGCGGTCATCTTGGCGCCCGGGTGGGCGGCCTTGCCCGCTTGAATGGCCGCACCGACGGACTTGGAGAGGCATTCCTGGACAACGACCCCGTGCCTGTTGCCAGGCTCATGCCCAGCGGCCTGGGCTGCGGGCGCGACTCCCGCGAGGGCGAACAGTGCGATGGTCGTGCCGATCAGGTACTTCTTCATGGTGACTCCTTCTGGCTGTGATGCCCCACATCGGTGCGGGACTGACATGAACTTAGCAACGAAAGGCCACGGTTGTCTAGGGTTTGTTCAATGTTGGTGAAGGTGACTTTTCACCCACCCGGATCGGCCGGTTCGCCCTAGGCTCGTCGCATGAGGCTGCACTACCGCTCCCCCCACGGCTGGCTCAACGACCCCCACGGCGTCATCCACCGCCCGGACGGCTACCACCTGTTCCACCAGCACTCACCCTCCACCGCCGAATGGGACAAGGCCATCCACTGGGGCCACGCCGTCGGCGAGGACCTGTTCGGCCTCCGCTACGTGGGCTCCGCGTTGGAGCCGGGCGACGGCGACGAGGGGATCTGGACCGGCTGCATCGTCGAGGACGAGCGCGGGCTGATCGCCTACTACACCTCGGCCCGGGAGCCCGTGCTCGGGCTGGCATCCATCAGGACCGCCCGCCCCGTCGACGGAGGCCTGCGCGCCTGGGCGAAGGGGCCCGTCGTCGCGCAGCCACCGGAGGGGCTGGGGATCAGGGACTACCGCGACCCTTTCGTCCTGCGCGACGGAGACCTCTGGCGGATGATGGTGGGCTCTGACTCCGGCTCGGGCCACGCGATGATGCACGGCTACCTCTCCCAGGACGGCGAGACGTGGACCTACGACGGTGTCGCGCTCAGCCGTCACAAGGATGAGACCGACGGCGCCTGGATGGGTGCTCTGTGGGAGTGCCCCCAGGTGTTCGAGGTGGACGGGACGTGGGTGATGCTCACCTCGGTCTGGGAGGACGGCACCCTGCACTACGCGGGGTACGCCATCGGGGATTTCACCGACGGCCGGTTCGCCGCCCGCAGGTGGGGGCGGCTGACCTACGGCACCTACTACGCCCCCACCGTCTTCCGCGACGCCGACGGCCGCCCGTGCGTGATGGCGTGGATCCGCGAGGTTCGCGGCGACGGCTGGGCCGGCTGCCTCTCGATTCCATGGGTGATGAGCGTCGTCGACGACACGCTGATCCTCACAACACACCCGGACATGGACCGCCACGCCCCCCAGGGCTCGAGCGAGCGCTTCACGTGGCTACCGGAGGGGCTGCTGGAGCCCGCCGACGGTGTGCGTCTGGAGGTGGTCGATCAGGAACTTCGCCTGACCACGCCTGCGCTGACCGCGAGCATGCCGCACGATGGCCGCGCCATCGAGGTGGTGCTGGACGACGAGGTCATCGAGGTGATCGGCGGGCTGGGGCTGCTCGGGGGCCCGACGCGCTGAGCCGCTACTCGACGTGGCCGGCGGCCAGCAGCCTGCGCAGCTCGATGCGACGCATCGTGAGCAGTTCCTTCATCACGTGCCCGCCCCACTCCGGGTCCGCCATCAGCGTGGGCAGTTCCACAGGGAGGATCTGCCACGAGATCCCGAACTCGTCGCGAAGCCATCCGCAGGCCTGCTGCTCCCCCGCCTCGCCGATGAGCGCGTCGGAGAAGGTATCGATCTGCTCCTGCGTGTCGCAGGGCACCTGGAAGGAGATCGCCTCGCTGGGCGCGACCCGGGCGCCGTTCATGGCCGTGAAGTGGCAGCCGAGGACCGTGAACTCCACCACGAGGACGGACCCGTCTGGCCCACGGTGGATCTGGGGGGCCGCGCCGCCGAAGATCTCGACGTACCGGATGGCTGCCCGCTCTGCCTCGGTGGCGAACCAGAGGGTGGTCGTGAGGCGCATGGCGGATCCAATCGCTGGTGGGCCGGGCTGTCCCCCGATCTTGCCAGATAGGCTCGTCGGGAACCTGACTTCCGGACGAAGGGATGGATATGACTGAGGCGCAGCTGGCCAACATCGGCGTGATCGGGATGGCGGTGATGGGCTCGAATCTCGCGCGGAACCTGGCCCGCAACGGCCACCGGGTGGCGGTGTACAACCGCACCACCTCCAAGACCGATGCCGTCATCGCCGAGCACGGCCACGAGGGCGACTTCCACCCGTCCGCCGAGCTGGAGGGGTTCGTCGCCTCGTTGGAGCGGCCCCGCCGGATCATCATCATGGTCAAGGCCGGCGCCGGCACGGACGCCACGATCGACTCCCTCCTCCCGCTTCTGGAGGACGGCGACATCGTCGTCGACGGCGGCAACGCGTTCTTCGAGGACACGAGGCGCCGCGAGGAGAAGCTGCGCGGGCTGGGTCTGCACTTCGTCGGCGCAGGCATCTCCGGCGGCGAGGTGGGCGCGCTCGAGGGCCCCTCGATCATGCCGGGCGGCTCCCCGGAATCCTATGCGGCGCTGGGCCCCATCCTGGAGTCGATCTCGGCGAAGGTCGACGGCGAACCGTGCTGCACCTACATCGGCACCGACGGCGCGGGCCACTTCGTCAAGATGGTGCACAACGGCATCGAATACGCGGACATGCAGTTCATCGGCGAGGCCTACGAGCTGCTCAAGGCGCTCGGGATGAGCCACGAGGAGATGGCGGACACGTTCGCCACCTGGAACGAGGGGGACCTGGACTCCTACCTCATCGAGATCACGTCAGAGGTCCTGCGGAAGGTCGATGACTCCACGGGCCGGCCCCTGGTGGAGGTCATCGTCGATGCCGCCGGCATGAAGGGCACCGGCACCTGGACGGTGCAGTCGGCGCTCACCCTCGGCACGCCCGTCAACACCATCGCCGAATCGGTGTTCGCCCGGGCCATCTCGTCGTCGCCCGAGCTGCGACGGGCGGCGCAGGCCGCGCTGCACGGCCCGGCCGGCACCATCGGGGTCGACGACCGCGCCGCGTTCGTCGAGCAGATCCGCGAGGCGCTCTGGGCCAGCAAGGTGGTCGCCTACGCCCAAGGGCTCGACGAGATCCGCATGGCGGCCGAGGAGTACGGCTGGGAGATCAACGTGGGCGAGGTGGCCAAGATCTGGCGAGGCGGCTGCATCATCCGCGCCAAGCTGCTGGAGCGGATCCGCTCCGAGTACGCGGCCGGCCAGCTGGCCACGCTGCTGGAGGCGCCGTCGGTCGCGGCGGGGCTGGCCGACGCGCAGGACGCGTGGCGCACCGTGGTCGCCGAAGCGGTCCGGGCAGGTGTCCCGGTCCCAGGCTTCTCATCGGCGCTGGCCCACTACGACCAGGCCCGGGCGCCGCGCCTCAACGCCGCCCTCACGCAGGGCCTGCGCGACTACTTCGGCGCGCACACCTACCGACGGGTGGACCGCGAGGGGTCGTTCCACGTCAACTGGTCCACCGACGGCGCAGAGGTGGAGGCCACCGCCGCCCACTGAGCTGCCAGTGTGAGTCCTGTGGGGGTAGTCACCCGCAGGACTCACACCCGGTCGCAGGGGTGTTGTCCGTTGTGCCCGAAGTGTTGTCCCTGACCTGAGAATCGCTTTCCTCCGAAGCCCTCCGGTTCAACACTGACCGGATGCGACCCCGCCAGAGCATCCCGCCCTCGATCATCCAGCTCGCTGCGCACCAGGCCGGCGTCCTGTCGGCTGCTCAACTCACGGCCGCAGGAGTCAGCGACGACGTCCGGCGGCGCCTCCGGGGAGAATGGACAACCATCGCCCCCAAGCTCTACCTCATCCAATCACCCACCTGGGAGTCGGCCGCCTGGGCGGGCCTCCTTCGAGGAGGCGCATCAGCCGTCATCAGCGGAGCCGGCGCCGCCTACCTGCACAAGTTCCTGCGGGATCCTCCGGCCTCACTCACGGTGTGGACGGACAGGCAGCGGGGTGCGCTGCAGGTGGCGAAGTGGCGCGTCGACTTCCGTCGCGGCCCACGGGCCGGCAGGGGCACTCCGCCTCGGACTGCCGCAGAGGCGGCCCTGTGGGATCTCGCCGACGAGAGCGACGAGACCACCACCGTCGCCGCCTTCGCATCCGCCCTCGCCAACCGACGCACCCCTGCCGAACGCCTGCAGACGTCACTGCGGCAGCGGCGTTCGACGGGGCACCTCCCCGTTCTCACCCAACTCCTCACCCATGCGAACACCGGTATCGAGAGCGCCCTCGAGTGGAGATTTCACGCCCGAGTCCTGGAGCCTCACCACCTCGCCACACCTCGACGGCAGGCCAACACGCACGTGGGACGGGTGGATGGCATCTACGACGATGAGGGGATCATCGTCGAGCTTGACGGGATGCGCGATCACACCGACTGGTCGAAGGACATGTGGCGCGACAACGAGCACGCGCTGCAACTCGGCGCGGTCACCCTCCGCTACGGCTGGTGGGCCGTGGAACTGACCCCCTGCGCGGTGGCCACTCAACTCGCCTCCGCACTGTCCGCGCACGGATGGACGGGCGCCATGACGCGGTGCCCCGGGTGCCCGGAGGAGACCGGTGTGAGTCCTGGTGGGTGAGTTCCCGCCAGAGACCCTCACTCAGCCGTCGGAGGGCGGTGGCAGACTCTACACATGAGCGAATCCGCCGCCTTCTCCGCGCCCACGCGCGGGTGGTTCGACGGCGTCTTCGAGGCCCCGACGGCGGTGCAGGCTGAGGCCTGGGCCACGATCGCACGCGGTGATCACGCCCTGGTCGTCGCCCCGACGGGGTCCGGCAAGACGCTCGCGGCGTTCCTGTGGGCGCTGGACCGTCTCGCCGCGCATCCCCGCACACCGGGGACCACCGTCGTCTACGTGTCGCCACTCAAGGCTCTGGGCGTGGACATCGAGCGCAACCTCCGCGCACCGCTCACCGGCATCCGGCTCACGGCCGAACGGCTCGGCGTCCCGCTGGCGGATGTCACGGTGGGGGTGCGCAGCGGAGACACCACGTCACGGGAGCGCGCCGCCCTGGTGCGCCGCCCCCCGGACATCCTCATCACCACACCCGAATCGCTGTACCTGATGCTCACCAGCTCAGCGCGCGCCACCCTGACCGGGGTGGAGACGGTGATCGTCGACGAGATCCACGCGGTGGCGGGCACCAAGCGCGGCAGCCACCTGGCGCTCAGCCTGGAGCGGCTGGACGCCCTCGTGGGCCACGACGTGCAGCGGGTGGCACTGTCCGCGACGGTCCGACCCATCGAGCGGGTGGCCGCCTTCCTGGGCGGAGACCGCACGGTCACCGTCGTGGCTCCCCCCTCCCACAAGGAGTGGGACGTCTCCGTCCGGCTCCCCGTGGCAGACATCACGGACCCCGGCCCGCCACCCGGCGCGGAGGCACCTGTGGACCCCCTGCTGCGCGGCGCCGGCACAGACACTCTCACCGTCGACGGGCCGACGGGCGCCTCCCTGTGGCCGCACATCGAGCAGGAGGTGTACCGCAGCATCATGCAGGGCCGCTCCACGCTGGTGTTCACCAACTCCCGCCGCGTGGCCGAACGCCTCACCGGCCGCCTCAACGAGCTGTGGGCCGCCGAGCACGCCCCCGACACGCTTCCCCCGCCGCCAGACCGCCCGCCCGCGCAGGTGATGGCACCGGTGGACACCGTCCGAGGCGCGCCGGCCGTCATCGCGCGAGCCCACCACGGGTCCGTTAGTAAGGAGGCCCGCGCCGAGATCGAGGCCGCCCTGAAGTCCGGGGAGCTGCGCTGCGTGGTGGCCACCAGCTCCCTGGAGCTCGGCATCGACATGGGCGCGGTGGACCGCGTCATCCAGGTGGGCGCCCCGCCGTCGGTGGCCAGCGCGCTGCAGCGCATCGGGCGCGCCGGGCACGTCGTGGGGGCAGTCTCGGCGGGGGACGTCTATCCGCTGCATCGCGGGGACCTCGCCCCAGCTGTGGTCACCACCGAGCGGATGCTGGCGGGCGAGATCGAGGAGCTCCGCGTGCCGAGGCACCCCCTGGACGTGCTGGCCCAGCAGACGGTCGCGGCGGCCGCGGCCGCCGGCGATGCGGGTCTTGAGGTGGACGCCTGGTTCGCGACGGTCACCCGGGCCCAGCCTTACGCGAGCCTGGACCGCGCGCTGCTGGACTCCGTCGTCGAACTACTGACCGGCGCCTACCCGTCGGCGGACTTCGGGGAGCTGCGGGCCAGGCTCGTCCTCGGCGACGACGGGCGGCTCTACCCTCGCCCGGGCGCGCTGCGCCTCGCCGCCACCTCCGGCGGCACCATCCCGGACCGCGGCATGTTCGGCGTCTTCCTGGCCACCGACGAGCAGGGGTCGCGGCGCGTCGGAGAGTTGGACGAGGAGATGGTCTACGAGTCGCGGGTGGGCGATGTGTTCACCCTCGGGGCTTCGGCCTGGCAGATCCAGGAGATCACCAGGGACCAGGTGCGAGTGATCCCGGCGCCAGGCCGCACCGGCCGGCTCCCGTTCTGGCGCGGCGACGACGAGGGGCGGCCAGCCGAGCTCGGGCGCCAGATCGGACGCCTGACCAGGGAGATCTCCCGCAACCCCGCACGTTTGGAAACTGCCCAGCTCGACGCCAACGTCCAGTCCAACCTCGCCACCTATGTCGCGGAGCAGCGGGCCGCCATCGGCACGCTCCCGGACGACGCCACCGTCGTGATCGAACGCTTCCGCGACGAGCTGGGCGATTGGCGCGTGGTGGTGCACTCCCCCCTCGGCCGGCGGTTGCTCGGCGCGTGGGCACTGGTGATGGCCGAGTCGCTGTCGCGTGCGGCGGGCGTGGAGGTGCAGCCCGTGGTCTCGGACGACGGCGTGGTGCTGCGGCTGCCGGATTGCGATGCGGTGGACCGGCTGCCCGAGTTGCTGGTGGTGGATCCCGACGACGTGACCGAGATCGTCACGTCCCAGGTGGGCGGCACCGCGTTGTTCGCCGGGAGGTTCCGGGAGTGCGCGGCACGGGCTCTTTTGCTGCCCAGGCGTACGCCGGGGCGGCGGGCACCGCTGTGGCAACAGCGCCAACGGGCCGCGCACCTGCTGGAGGTGGCCCGCCACCATCCCCGGTTTCCGATCATCATCGAGACCGTCCGTGAGGTCACCCAGGACGTCTACGACCTGCCCGGGCTCGTGGACCTCATGCGCGGCCTCCGCTCGGGCGGCGTCCGGCTGGTGGAGGTGGCCACGGAGCAGCCCAGCCCCTTCGCCGCGACACTCCTGTTCCGCTACACCGGCGCCTTCATGTACGACGGCGACGCCCCGCTGGCCGAGCGGCGAGCCGCGATGCTGTCGATGGATCCGGAGTTGTTGGCTGCGGCGCTCGGCACGCTGGATCTGCGGGAGCTGCTGGACCCGGACATCGTGGAGCAGGTGGTGGCCGAGCTTCAGCACACCGCGCCGCTGCGCCGGGCCGCAACGCCTGATGACCTGGCCGAACTCCCCCGCCTCCTGGGGCCCATACCGCTTCCCGATCTGGCGTGCCGCACAACGGTGCCGGATGTCGACGACGCGCTGGACTCTCTGGGCAGCCGCGTAGCCGTCGTCCGGCTCGCCGGCGCACCGCACCTGGTGGCCCCCTCGGATCTGGGGCTGCTGCGCGACGCGCTGGGCATCCCTGTGCCGCACGGCCACAGCGTGCCGCCCACCACCGAGGGCCGCGACCCCCTCACACAGCTCGTGGCCCGCTTCGCCCGGACCCACGGCCCGTTCGCCGCCCACGACGCCGCGGCCGCGTTCGGTCTCGGACCCGCGACGGTGGCGCTGGTGCTGGATCGTGAGGCCGCGGCCCGCCGCCTCACCATCGGCCGCTTCACGCCGGGCGTCCTCGAGCCGGAGTACGTGGACACCGACGTCCTGCGCCGGCTGCGCGGACGCAGCCTGGCCGCGGCCAGGCGCGAGCTGCAGCCCGTGTCGCACAGCGCCTACGCGCGCTTCCTGGCCGGCAGCCATCAGCTGACGGACCGCCCCCCGTCGAGCCCGGACGAGGTGCTCCTGGCGCTGCAACGCCTGGCCGGCGCCGTCCTGCCTGCCAGCGCCTGGGAGACCCAGGTGCTCCCTGCACGGGTCGCCGGGTACTCCCCTGCGCACCTCGACGCGCTGCTGGCCGAGTCCGAGGTGGTGGTCCGGGTGCGCGGCTCGGCCGGCCCCCAGGACCCGCTCATCGCGCTGGTGCCGGCCACGGACCTGGATCTGCTCGGCCCCTACGCCGGCGCCCCGTCGGCGGAGTCGCTGGCTGTCGCGGCGGCCCTGGCCGACGGTGACGGCACCTTCCCCGCACTCCACCTCGCGCTCGGAGGGTCGACCGGGGAGCTGGCGGACGCGCTCTGGCGCGCCGCCGAGGAGGGAGCCATCGCGCCTGCGTCCATGTCTCCCGTCCGCGCCCGGATCGGGGGGAGCTCCCGGGCGGCCCATCGCGCGGCACGGCCCTCTCCCCGCCGTCGGGCCAGGCTGCCCCGGCCCTCGCGCGCCCTGCTCATGGGCGGCGGCTCGCTCACCCCGCCGTCGGCCGCTGGCCGCTGGTACCGGGTGCGGGATCCTCTCCTGGCTGCCCCAGAGGCGGCCATCGCCGTGGCGTCGGCCTGGTTGGAGCGGCACGGAGTGGTGACGCGGGGCGGGGTCACCGCCGACGGCACCCCCGGCGGCTTTGCGGCGGCCTACCGCCTCCTCTCCGAGCTGGAGACGGCCGGCACCGTGATGCGCGGCTACGTGGTGGAGGGGCTGGGCGGCGCCCAGTTCTCCACCCGCGAGGTCATCGAGCAGCTGCGCACATTTGCGGACTCGCCGGACGCCGCCCAGTGGCCGTCGGGCGCCGGTCACCCGGCGCCGTTGGTGCTGGCCGCCCTCGATCCGGCCAATCCCTACGGCAGCATCCTCCCGTGGCCGGAGCATCCCAGCGCCAGGGTGGCCCGGGCGGCGGGGGCGCTCGTGGTGCTGACGGACGGCCTGTGCCTGGCGCACCTCACCCGCGGCGGACGGACGCTCACCCTCTTCGGCGATCCCTCCACGCGCGAGGATCGGGCGGCCCTGGTCACCCGCGCGCTCCTGCAGGCCATCGCGGAGGGACGCATGGAGCGGCTTCGGATCGAGGAGATCGACGGCGAGCGCGTGGGCGCCTCAGGGCTGGAGCCCGCCATGCGCGCCGCCGGCGGACGGATCTCCCCGAAGGGCATCACGCTGGAGGCAGGGCGTGCCTGAGGGCGATTCCGTCTGGCGGCTCTCCGAGAGACTCCAGCCCCTCGTCGGGCGCACCATCGACTACAGCCAGTTCCGGGTCCCACAACTGGCCACCGCCACCCTCACCGGATCGACGATCACCCGCGTCTGGCCGCACGGCAAGCACCTCTTCTGGCGCTGCGACCAGCGGATCCTGCACACCCATCTGCGGATGGAGGGCACCTGGCGCATCCACCCGGTGGGCACCCGATGGGGGTTGCCCGCGCACACCGCCCGGGTGGTGGTGCGGGTGAGCGGCGGCATCGAGCTGGTCGGTCATTCGCTCGGCCTGGTGGAGCTGTGGCCCGACGGCGAGTTCGAGGCGCGGATGGGGCATCTCGGCCCGGATCCGCTGGCGGAGGACTGGCTGACCGCCGGGCGCTGGGCACCCACCGGCCGCGACGAGGCCGTGCGTCGGTTGGCGGCCGACCCAGAGCGCACCCTGGGCGAGGCGCTCCTGGATCAGCGGGTCCTGGCCGGGGTGGGCAACGAGTACCGCGCGGAGCTGTGCTTCCTCCTGGGCGTGCACCCCGCCACGCCGGTGGGCGCGATGGACGCCTCGGCCGTCGTCGACCTGGTGGGACGCGTCATGCGCGGCAACCTCACCAGCCCCGTGCGGACGTTCACCGGCGACCACCGGCCAGGGCAGACAAGCTTCGTCTTCGGACGGAAGGGCCAGCCCTGCCGACGGTGTGGCGCGGCGATCCTTGGCGGCGCCCTGGGCGGGGCCACCTCCGTGGCTGACCCACGGGCCGGTCAGGAGCGGGTCGTCTGGTGGTGCCCCGCCTGCCAGTCACTGCGCGGGGCCGCGGGGATTTGACGACCCCACCTGCCATTTCAACGATGAATGTGGGAGGATCGGCGGAGAGGATTCGCCGAGAGGAGTCACGGGTGGCAGCCACCATGCAGGACGTCGCCAGACTGGCTGGCGTCTCCGCCAAGACGGTGTCCAACGTGGTCAACCACCACCCGCACGTGGCGGCGGCGACGAAGGCCCGGGTTCAGGCCGCCATCGACAAGCTGGGCTACGAGCTCAACATCACCGCGCGCAACCTGCGCAAGGGCAGCACCGGGCTCGTCGGGCTGGCCCTTCCCGAGCTGAAGCTGCCCTACTTCGCGGAACTGGCCGATTCGGTCATCGTCGAGGCGGAGAAGGTGGGCCTGCGGGTCCTCATCGAGCAGACCAACAGCGACCGCGACCGCGAGATCGACGTCCTGCACGGCCAACGCAGGTTCATGACCGACGGCCTGATCTTCTCCCCCCTCGCGCTCGGCCAGGACGACATCCACCTGTTCCAGGTGGACTTCCCCCTCGTCCTCTTGGGCGAGCGGGTCTTCGGCTCCACCAACGACCACATCACGATGAGCAACGTGGAGGCCGCCAAGGCCGCCACGGAGCACCTGCTCCAGAGCGGGCGGCGGCGCATCGCCGTGGTGGGCACCCATCCGGGCGAGAAGGTGGGCTCAGGCCCCCTCCGCGAACAGGGCTTCCGGGCGGCGATGGCCGAGGCGGGCGTCCCCGTCGACGAGAAGCTCCTGTGCCCCGCGCACATGTGGCATCGCAACACGGGCGCGCAGGCCATGGAGGTACTCATCGCCTCCGGTGAACCGTTCGACGCCGTCTTCGCCCTCAACGACGCGATGGCCATGGGTGTGCTGCACAGCTTGAGCTCTCACCGGATCGACGTGCCGGGAGACGTGGCCGTGATCGGCTTCGACGACATCGAGGACGCCGCCTACACCCGCCCCACGCTCAGCTCGGTTGCCCCCGGGCGGACCCAGATCGCCAGGACGGCGGTGGAGCTGCTGCAGAAGCGCATCGCCGAAGCGCATGCCCCTTTGGATCAACGCAGCCCGATCCAGCGGATCTACGCCGACTACGAGCTGGTCCTGCGCGACTCGTCGCGCTGACCACCCACCCTCCACGCGCCGTCGTTCATCGATGGCGCCGATGCGCGCCACCACGCCTCTTGACCTCATCGCCAGGCCGTGACATGATCGGTTACATCGATGAAATCTCGACCGGCGAAGGAGCCCGTCCAGCCATGTCAATTGCCCGACTCGTCATCAACCCCGCCTTCACCGTGGGGCCTGTCCGCCGCCGGACCTTCGGCTCCTTCGTGGAGCACCTGGGCCGCTGCGTCTACACCGGCATCTACGAACCCGGCCACCCCACCGCCGACGAGCAGGGCTTCCGCCGCGACGTCCTCGAGCTGGTCCGCGAGCTCGGCGTCTCCACCGTGCGCTACCCCGGCGGCAACTTCGTCTCCGGCTACCGCTGGGAGGACGGCGTCGGCCCGGTCGAGGAGCGTCCCGCGCGGCTGGACCTGGCCTGGCACTCCACGGACCCCAACACCTTCGGCACCGACGAGTTCATGTCCTGGGCGGAGAAGGCCGGGATCGAGCCGATGATGGCGGTCAACCTCGGCACCCGCGGCGTGCAGGATGCCCTGGACCTGCTGGAGTACTGCAACGTGCCCGGCGGCTCACACTTCGCCGACCAGCGCCGCGCCAACGGCGCCGAGGATCCGTACCGCGTGAAGATGTGGTGCCTCGGCAACGAGATGGACGGCCCCTGGCAGATCGGCCACAAGACCGCCGAGGAGTACGCGCGCCTCGCCACCGAGACCGCCCGCGCGATGCGGATGATCGACCCCGCCCTCGAGCTGGTGGCCTGCGGGTCCTCCGGCCGCTCCATGCCCACCTTCGGCGAGTGGGAGCGCACCGTGCTGACCGAAGCCTGGGACCAGGTGGACATGGTCTCCGCGCACGCCTACTACTGGATCAAGGACGCAGGACTGCAGGAGTTCCTGGTCAGCACCGAGGACATGGACCGCTTCATCGACTCCGTCGTTGCCACCGCGGACGCAGTCGCCACCGCCCGGAAGAGCGACAAGGTGATCGGGATCTCGTTCGACGAGTGGAACGTCTGGTACCAGGACCGCACCCCGTCGAAGCCCCCCACCGGCGACGACTGGCCGGTGGCGCCGCGGCTGCTGGAGGACAACTACAGCGTCGCGGACGCCGTGGTGGTGGGCAACCTGTTGATCTCTCTCCTGCGTCACACGGACCGGGTGTGGTCCGCCAGCCAGGCGCAGCTGGTCAACGTCATCGCCCCGATCATGGCCGAGCCGGAGGGCCCGGTCTGGAAGCAGACCATCTTCCACCCCTTCGCGCTTACCTCACGCTTTGCCCAGGGCGATGTGCTCCGGGTCATCATCGACGGCCCCACCATCCACAGCGAGGAGTTCGGCGACGTCCAGGCCGTCGACGCCGTCGCCACCTGGGGCGAACACGAAGGCGCCCTGTTCCTGGTCAACCGCCACGAGACCGAGACCGTCCGCCTGGTCTGCGAGGTTCCGGCCGGCGTCTCGCTCACCGACGCCGTGGTGTTCAATCACGCCGATCCCCTGTGGCAGGCCAGCCCCGACGACGACACCACCGTCGCGCCCCGCCACCTCGACAACGCCATCCTCGAAGGCACCGAACTGACCCTCGAACTGCCCCCAACCTCGTGGGCCATGGTCCTCCTGGCCCACTGAGAAGGACACAGACACCATCATGAGCACCCCCACCACCGCCGTCATCAACCTCGACGTCCCCGGTTCCACCATCTCCCGGCACGTCTACGGCCACTTCGCCGAGCACCTGGGAGCCTGCATCTACGGCGGGCTGTTCGTCGGCGCCGACTCCCCCATCCCCAACGTGCGCGGCATGCGCACGGATGTGGTCGAAGCCCTCAAGGGCATCAACATCCCCAACCTGCGCTGGCCCGGCGGCTGCTTCGCCGACGAATACCACTGGCAAGACGGCGTCGGCCCAGCCGAAGAGCGCCCCTCGGTGGTCAACACCCACTGGGGCAACGTCATCGAGGACAACTCCTTCGGCACCCACGAATTCATGGACCTGGTCGACCAGCTCGACACCGAGCCCTACATCTGCGGCAACGTCGGCTCCGGCCCCGTCCGCGAGATGGCCGACTGGATCGAATACCTCACCC
>DATITN010000293.1:0-4412 GCA_035467795.1 Arachnia sp.
CGGGATGGTCGACGGGGGGCAGGTCCTTCACCGCCGGGCCCTCGAGCAGGGTCCCGTCGGCCGCGAACCGGGACCCATGCAGCGGGCAGTCCCACGACTTCTCCGCATCGTTCCACCGCAGCACACCACCCAGGTGGGTGCATACCCCCGACACCCGGCAGGTCACGCCGTCGACGGTGGACACCGCCTCGGGGAGGCCCCGCGAACCCCTGCCGACGACGCCCTCCCCCTCGGAGGGCGGTCCGTCGGGGAGGGCGTGCAGCTCAGCCTGGACCCAGTCCTGCGCGAGGGTCGCGGCCACCGTGAGGTTGGGCGCAACGGCGCTGACCACGACCTTGGGCTTGGGCCGCCGCGACAGGAGCGTCTCCGCCCACGCCATGGACCCGTCCAGGATCTGAGCGCTGAGGCTCAGCGCCGCCGCGACCCCGTTGGTCATGCCCCACTTGTTGTAGCCCGTGGCGACGAAGATCTTCCCGCCGCCGCGGGGCATGGGCCCGACGAAGGGCACGCGGCCCACGGGCTGGTAGTCCTGCGCGGACCAGGCGTGCAGGGGTTCGGCACCAGGGAAATTCTCCTGCGCCCACCGTCGCAGATCCGCGACGGCCTCTGCCTCGGAGTCGGTGCGCCCCACCACGTGCCCGTTGCCGCCCACCATGAGCAGCTCCCCGTCGTCGACCGGGACCGTGCGCAGCGACCTCGACGGGCTGTCCGCGCTCAGATACATGCCCTGCGGGATCGCGCCGGGAACGCGGTAGGTGGTGGCGTAGGAACGCAGCGGGACGAGCTTGGCGAAGTAGCCGCCGCGGTCCAGGATGGGGCTGCCGGTGGCGAGGATGAGGCGGTCGGCGGTGAGTGTGCCGCGCGTGGTGGTGATCGTCACGGTGCCGCCTGAGTGCGCGTCGGTGACCCGCGCGTCCTCGACGAGCACGCCACCGTGCGCGGCGAGTTCGGCCAGCAGGACGTCGAGGACCAGCAGCGGGTGGATCTGTACCTGGTCCGCGAGCGAGATGGCTCCGGCCACCTTGAACGGCAGCTCGGTGTCGACGGTCCACTCGGCCTCGAGGCCCGCCGCGCGGCAGGCGTCCAGCTCGGCGCGCAGGCCCACGACAGCGTCGTCGCCCGCCACATAGGTGTAGGCGGTCCTGCGCTGGTACGCCACGCCGCGATCCTCGAGCAGCCGCACCAGCCACGCCTGCCCCTCCCGGTTGCCCTCGACGTAGGCGCGAAGCACGTCGTCGGACTGGTGGGACCGGAGGTCCGAGAGGACGGTGCCCTGCAGCAGCGACACCTTCGCGGTGGTGTTGCCGGTGGCGACGGCGCCCACTGATCGCGCCTCGATGACCGCGACACGCTGACCGGACCTGGCCAGCAGCGCGGCGACGGTGAGGCCCGTGATCCCGGCACCGGCGACGACGGTGTCCAGGTGGGCGCCCTCCGGGAAGCTGCTCGACGGCGCGCTCAGGGTGGGGTGGGTGACGAACCAGACTGACTTCATGGACTCCATGCCCCATCATCACCCCGGCCGGGTCGCGGCCTGGCCGGTTGGTGAAATCGGGTCCGGATTGGCGACCCTTCCGCACGCCTCCGCCCGGCCGTTAGGGTGAGCCATGAGCGAGCGTGCCCCCGTCGAGCGGGTCGATGCAGTGGTAGTGGGATCAGGCTTCGGAGGGTCCGTGACGGCCTTTCGGCTGGCTGAGGCGGGCCACGCGACGGTTCTTTTGGAGCGCGGCCGCCCATATCCGCCCGGAAGTTTCGCGCGGAATCCGTACGAGATGAGCCGGGCCTTCTGGGAGCCGAAGGACGAGCTGTTCGGCCTGTTCGACATCAAGTCCTTCCGCAAGCTGGAGGCCGTGGTCTCCAGCGGCCTGGGCGGCGGGTCCCTGATCTACGCCAACGTGCTGCTGCGCAAGGACGAGAAGTGGTTCGTGGCCGACTCGCCGCTCCCCGGCGGCGGCTACGAGAACTGGCCGATCAGCCGCGCGGACCTGGAGCCGCACTACGACGCAGTGGAGGCGATGCTGACCCCCGTCCCGTCGCCCTACCCGGATCTGCCGAAGACGAGGGCGCTGCGCGAGGCTGCGGAGTCGCTGGGGCTGGACGTCATCCACCCGCCCCTGGCCATCTCCTTCTCCGCCACCCCGCACGGCGCCCCCGCGATGAAGCAGATCATCGCCCCTCCGGACTACGGGAACCTGCACGACACCACCCGCCTCACCTGCCGGCTCTGCGGCGAGTGCGACATCGGCTGCAACGAGGGCGCCAAGAACACCCTCGACCACACCTACCTCTCGGCCGCGGTCCACCACGGGGCCGACATCCGCCCCCACTGCGAGGTCTCGGGCATCGTGCCGCTGAGCGGCGGCGGCTACTCCGTGCGCTACACCGAGTACGGCGACCCGCTGGAGGACAACGGCCCCCGCACGCGCACCACCCGCACCCTCCACTGCGACCGACTGTTCCTGGCAGCCGGTGCGCTGGGCACCACCACGCTCCTGCTGCGGAACCGGGTGAACCTGCCGGGCCTGAGCAGGGCGTTGGGGTCGCGGTTCTCGGGCAACGGCGATCTCCTCACCTTCGCGATGGGCGCCCGGGTGGACACCGAGTCCGGGAACCCGCGGCTCATCGACGGCAGCCACGGCCCCGTGATCACCACCTCGATCCGCGTCCCGGACGCCCTCGACGGAGACTCGCAGCATCAGCGCGGGTACTACGTGCAGGAGGCCGGGTTCCCTGAGTTCGCCAACTGGCTGATCGAGACCGCCCAGGTGACGTCGTCGCTTCAGCGCGCGGCGAAGGTGGCGCGCGAGATCCTGCTGCACCGCCTTCGGGGGGAGAACGAGTCGACCATCTCGGCGGAGGTCGCGGGGCTGGTGGGGCAGGGCCGCATGGGCTCAAGCTCGCTGCCGATGCTGGGGATGGGCCGGGACGTCGCGGACGGACGCGTGGTCCTGAGGGACGGCCAGATCGATGTCGACTGGTGCACCGCGACGTCGATGCGCTACTTCACCGCCATGCGCGAGACCATGCGGGCGATGTCGGACAAGCTGAACGCCGACTTCCACGACAACCCGCTGTGGTGGACGAAGCGCGTCGTGACCGTGCACCCGCTCGGGGGTGCGCCGATGGGCCGCTCTCCACATGACGGGCTGGTCGATGCACACGGCGAGGTGTTCGGCTACCCCGGCCTCTTCGTCGTCGACGGCGCCGCGATGCCCGGCCCTGTGGGCCCGAATCCCGCGCTCACCATCGCCGCGAACGCCGACCGGATCGTCGAGCGGGTGCTGGAATCGGCGCCAGCAGGACGCCGGGCCGACGAGAACGACGACGACCTGCCGGGATCCGCGCCGGCCGCTCCCCTCGACGGCGACACCGTCGAGTTCACCGAGCAGATGAAGGGCTTCCTGGCGCTCGGCGAGACGGACCCCGTCGTCGGCTGGAAGCGGGCGCGGCTGGTGAATCAGCGGTTCATGTTCGAGCTGACCATTACCGTCCCCGACGTGGAACGGTTCCTTGCCGACGACCTGCACCCGGGAACCGCATCGGGATACGTGCGCTGCGAGGAGTTGGGCGGAAAGCTGCCGGTGGAGCGGGGCTTCTTCAACCTGTTCGTCGCCACGGAGTTCGCCGCCACGCGCGAGATGCGCTACCGGCTGTGGTTCCGCGACCTCGCCGGCGCTCCGGTGACGATGTACGGCTTCAAGACGGTGCGCAACGATCCAGGATTGGACATCTGGAAGGACACCTCCACCCTCTACATCACGCTGCTCAAGGGGCATGTGCCGCCGGGCGGCGACGGGCCGGTCCTCGGCGCCGGGCTCCTCCGCATCCTGCCGCGCGACTTCGCCCGCCAGCTCACCACGTTCCGCGCGGACGGCCGGACCCCGCTGCGCTCGTTGGGCAGGTTCGGCACCCACTTCGCGCGCACCTTGACCGACACCTACGGGCCCGTTCGCAAGGAGGACCGATGAGCACCCCGGTACAGATCCGGCCCACCACCCGCGCCGACCACCGCGTCACCCACCACGTGATCGCCGCGCGCGACGGCCACCCGATCACCCTGCTGCGGATCCGTGGCCGGCATGAGCCGACGCGGGAGCCGGTGATCCTGGTGCACGGCGCGGGGGTCCGGGGGGAGATCTTCCGGCCACCGGTGCCGCGGACGTTCGTCGACGCGCTGATCGACGGCGGGTGGGACGTGTGGCTGCTCAACTGGCGGGCCTCGATCGACCTAGACCCGGTTGCTTGGACCCTCGACGACGCCGCCGCGTGGGACCATCCTGCCGCCGTCGAGTACGTGGCCGAGGTGACCGGGTCACCGACCATGAAGGCGGTCATCCACTGCCAGGGCTCCACGTCGTTCGCCATGGCCGCCGCGGCGGGGCTGCTGCCTCAGGTGACCACGATCGTCTCCA
>DATITN010000294.1:0-6141 GCA_035467795.1 Arachnia sp.
GGCTTCCACCGAAGCGACATCGGAGTTCCGCACTGAATCCGGCGCCAGTGAGCGCTCCTCGGAGGGCCGGCGCGCGGTAAGTATCCCCCAGTGGGGGTGGCCGCGCTCAGCGCGGAGCGGGGAGGGTGCCACTGGCGTCATATTTCCGCGGTCTGCCGCCTGGCCCGCACGAGGATTTCGGGACCAGAGGGTGGGATGGCAGGCTTTCGGGATGATCACTCGCCGAATTGCCCTCCTCGGACTCGCCGCGGGTGCGGTCGCCGCCGCCTCCGGCTGCACCGGTTCACCCAGCGACGGATCGGCCACCCGCTCCTCCGGAGGCACGCAGGGCCCGTCTGCTGACGCGTCGCCGACGACGACCGGCCATCGCGTTGCGGTCAACACCGGTCTCGCATCGGCGGTGCTGCCCTCCGACGACGCGGGCGCCCTGGCGGTGAGCAGGCTGGTGCTCGCCGAGGCCACCGCCGTGGTCGTCGTTCAGCCCGCCCCGGCCTCGCCGAGCGCCCCGGCCTCGCCGACGACCCGCGCCTCGCCCAGCACGGCCCCGTCGCCGACCTCCGCAGGCCGCGGGGACGTCGCGGCGGCCGCCGCCACCGCGGCCGCCCTCGGTCTCCCGATGCTGATTGCGGGTCCCGAGCTCGCCGCCGAACTCGACCGCCTCCAGACCCGCACCGTGATCGCCTACCCGGCCGCAGGGCTGGACCTCGGGGACCGCGAGGTCATCGACGGCCCGGCCGATCCCGCCCAACTGCAGGTGGAGGGACTCCCTGCCGAGGCGTCCCCCGCGACCGCCGCAGCGCTGCGACCCGTGGGCGAGACCGTCTCCGCTGCCACTGCTGCGATCCTGGCGGCAGCCGGCATCGCCCTCACCGAGGTGCCCTTCACGGATCCGCGCGCGACGGCCGAGTCGGTGGCCCTTGTCAAGGGGGCCACCGGAGCCGTCCTCGGGATCGGCGCGTTCGGCGATTCCGCACGCTTCGCCGCCCGGGTGGAGGCCGCCCGCACGCTTCCCGAACTCCCGGGCGGGGGCGTCGCGCCGTTCCCCGGACGGATGATGGTGGCCCTCTACGGACACCCGTCCGGCGGCACCCTCGGGGTGCTGGGCGAGCAGGGGCCGGAGCAGTCCGTGGCCCGGGTGAAGGAGTTGGCCGCCGAGTATCAGGCCTTCAGCGACGTCCCCGTCATCGGCGCGTTCGAGATCATCACCACGGTGGCCAGCGCGTCGGCGGGCCCCGACGGCGACTACTCCTACGAGACCCCGGCCGAGCAGCTGCTGCCCTACATCGAGGCGGCCGAGGCGGCGGGCATCTACTGCGTGCTGGACCTGCAGCCCGGGCACACTGACTTCCTGACCCAGGCCCAGCGCTACGAGGAGCTGCTGAAGCGGCCCACCGTCGGTCTCGCGATCGATCCCGAGTGGCGGCTGAAGCCCGGCCAGCGGCACATGACCATCATCGGCCAGGTGGAGGTCGACGAGGTCAACGCCACCGGCGCCTGGTTGGCGGACCTGGTGGCGGCCAACAACCTGCCCCCGAAGGTGGTGATCCTGCACCAGTTCCAGCAGCGGATGATCATCGGCCGCGAGCGCCTCGACACCACCCGCGACGAGTTGCAGTACCTCGTCCACGCCGATGGGCACGGCAACCCGCCGCTCAAGCAGGAGACCTGGCGCAACCTCAAGGAGGGCCTACCGCCGAACGTCTGGCTGGGCTGGAAGAACTTCATCGACGAGGACTCCCCGACGATGACTCCCCAGGAGACGATGGAGGACGTGGAGCCGCGGCCCAACTTCGTGTCGTACCAGTAGCGGCGGAGCGGTCAGGGGAGCAGCGGGGGCACCGCCTCACGGGGGTGCTTCAGCCAGGACTCCGGCACGCCCAGGCCCTCGGCCAGCTCACGCGCCCTCGGCCGCAGCTCGCCGCAGAGGTCGTCGACGGTGGCCGTGATCGCCTTGCTGCGGCGCGGGTCGAAGGCCTCGTGCTCCAGGTACCAGGCGCGGTTGGACTCGATGGTGGCCAGCGCGTAGAGGTCGCAGACCTTCACCAGCATCGCCGTGACGTAGTCGTCGTCGCACTGCTCGATCCCCTCGATGAAGGCCTCGAGCACCACCCGGTCCACGTGCGCCTTCGCGGCCTCGAGCATGTGCGTCTGGCACGCATTCAGCGCGGCGGGCTGCTGCGCGTCGGGTAGCTTGCTCGCGGCCCGCATCCGCCGTGCCAGGCCCTCGACGGTGTGCTTCTCGCGGAACTCGAACATCTGCACGTGCCACCCTCGGGCGCGCATGCGCTCCGAGTCCGGCTTGCGGTCTGCGATGGCCACGAGTCGGTCGATGAGGGAGCGCGCCGTCGTGCGCTCCAGGACGGTCTGCCCGATCATGGCCGCCGTCTTCTGCGCGGTTCCGCGCAGGTCCATGTCGCCCCACGTGGACTTGTACTCGAGCAGCAGCGCCTTCGCGACGAGCTGGAGCAGGACGGTGTTGTCACCCTCGAAGGTGGCGAACACATCGGCGTCCTGGCGGGCCATCGTGATGCCGTTGTCCGACATGTAGCCGGCGCCCCCGCACGCCTCTCGGGCCTCCTGCATGGAGTCCAACGCCCACCTGGTGAGCAGCGCCTTCATGCCGGCGGCGCGCGTCTCCAACTCGCGCGCGGCCCGCTGGTCTGAGCTTCCCGCATCCATCACACGCTGAAGCTGCAGCGCGAGCTCGTTCTGTGCGAATCCGTAGGCGTAGGCCCGTGCCACATGGGGCAGGAGCCGACGTTGGTGGGTGAGGTAGTCCAGCAGCAGGATCTCCTCGCCGAGACCCGGGCGGCGGAACTGGCGGCGCTCGTCTCCGTAGCGCACCGCGATACTCAGCGCCTTGCGGGCAGCCGAGGCGGCCCCGCCGCCGACGCAGATCCGGCCGCGGACCAGCGTGCCGAGCATGGTGAAGAACCGCGCGTTCTTGCTCTCGATGGGCGACTGGTAGCGACCCTCGTCGTCGACGCCTCCGTAGCGGTCCAGCAGCATCAGCCGGGGCACGCGCACGTGATCGAAGGCGATGGTGCCGTTGTCGATGCCCAACAGGCCGCCCTTGTGGCCGTGGTCTCCCGTGGTGACGCCCGGCAGGTCGTTGCCCGCCTCGTCGCGGATGGGCACCAGCACCACATGCACCCCCTGGTGTTCGCCGTCGACCATCAGCTGCCCGAAGACGGCCGCCATCCGTCCGTCGCGGGCGGCGTTGCCGATGTAGGCCTTGGTGGCCGTTCGCGTGGGCGAGTGGACCTCGAACTCGGCCGTCTCGGGCAGCCAGGTGATGGTGGTCTCGATGGACTGCACATCGGACCCATGGCCCAGCTCGGTCATGGCGAAGCAGCCGAGGAGCTCGGTGCTGATGGCGCCGGGCAGGAACGTCTCGTGGTGGTACTGCGTGCCGAGGTTGGTGATGGCGCCGCCGAACAGGCCGTGCTGCACGCCGGTCTTGATGGTGAGCGACAGGTCGCCCATGGCCACCATCTCGAAGTTGGCCACGGACTCGGCCGCGGTGCCCGTGCCGCCCTGAGCGATGGGGAAGCCGGCGGTGACGAAGTTG
Organism: Arachnia sp.; assembly: GCA_035467795.1. GTDB lineage: Bacteria > Actinomycetota > Actinomycetes > Propionibacteriales > Propionibacteriaceae > Arachnia. Next base: position 3,572 of record DATITN010000294.1, read on the forward strand.
CGCTGGGCGAGCTTCACCACCCGGTCCAGCGTCCAGTCCCGGGCCTCCTCGACGGTGAGGGCGGTGTCGCGGACCACGTCGTCGGCGCTCACCTCGTCGCGCCAGCGCTGCTTCAGCGCGTGGAAGGGCCCGTCGAGGGCGCGGCGCAGGGCCTCGCCGGTGGGGGAGATGCCGGTGCCGTGGACGGCCGGGCCGGCGGAGGTGGCGGGTCGGGTGTCTCGTGTGGCGGTCAGTGTCATGAGGTCAGCTCCTTGGTTTGAGCGGCGAACGCCGGGGCGAACAGTTGATCGATGTAGTCGACGACCTCTGCGCGGGGCCGTCGGAGATTGGTGATGATCCAGCGGTCGGCGACCGCCCAGATGAAGCCCACCGCGCCGTGGCCCCACGTGTTGGCGGGCTCCTCGTCGAGGCCCTGGCGCCTGAGCCAGGAGCGGAAGGCGGCGGCCACCTCGTTGCCGATGCGCGTGGTGATGCCGAGGACCGGATCGTCGACCGGCGTCTCCCCGGCGGGCCGGGTGGAAACGAAGAGGTACAGGTTTCGGTCCCGCTCGACCACGGCGAGGTAGGCGTCGGCGAGGGTGCGAACGAGGTCGCGTGGCTCGAAGGTCGCGGCGTCCTCCAACGGCAACTTGCGCAGGATGAACTCGTGCACGGACTCGACGACGGCGCGGTAGAGGCCCGCCTTGTCGCCGAAGTGCCGGTAGAGGACCGTCTTGGACGTCCTGCTGAACGCGGCGATCTCGTCCATGCCCACCGTTGGGCCGTGCTCGCGGATGGCGCGCACGGCGTCCTCCACCAGCGCCCGCCGTCGGAGGCTGTTGTGCTCCTCCCAGCGGGAGGCGCGCCCGTCCGGCTGTGGCGCGACCGCCTTCGGGGGATCGTCGTCGATCTTCATGCCTTCAGAGTACCCGAAACTCCGCGTACCTGCTACTGTGGGTATCGAATACCCCAGCGAGAGGATCAATGTCGATGACACGCAACGCAGTGGTGGTGGGCGGCAACCGCACCCCCTTCGTCAAGGCCGGCGGTAAGTACGCGGAGGCCTCGTCCCAGGATCTGCTCACCGCGGCCCTGGATGGTCTCGTGGCCCGCTTCGGGCTAGCGGGCCAGGAGGTGGGCGAGGTGGTCGCGGGGGCGGTCCTCAAGCACACGCGTGACTTCAACCTCACCCGCGAGGCGGTGCTCGGCTCTGCGCTCTCGCCCCACACGCCCGCGTGCGACCTGCAGCAGGCCTGCGGGACGGGGCTGGAGGCCGTCGTCTACGCATCGAACAAGATCCGGCTGGGCCAGATGGACGTCGGCATCGCGGGCGGCGTGGATTCCGCCTCGGACGCGCCGCTGGTCACCTCGGAGGGGATGCGGAAGGCCATGCTGGCGTTGTCGCGGGCGAGGTCCTTGCCGGAGAAGCTCGCCGCGCTCTCCCGGATCCGGCCGGCTGATCTGCCGCCGGTCCCGCCGGCCGTGGTGGAGCCCCGCACGGGCATGACCATGGGGGAGTCGCAGGCGTTGACCACCGAGAAGTGGGGGGTGGCGCGGGAGGAGCAGGATGAGCTGGCGCTGGCGTCGCACCAGAACCTGGCCGCCGCGTGGGATTCCGGCTTCTTCGACGACCTTGTGACGCCCTACCTGAAGGTGTCGCGGGACGGGATCCTGAGGCCCGACACCACGAAGGAGGCGCTGGCGAAGCTGCGCACCGTCTTCGGCAAGGACAATCCCACCATGACCGCCGGCAACTCCACCGCGATGACCGACGGCGCCGCGCTGGTGCTGCTGGCGGAGGAGGAGTACGCGCGGGGTCGAGGTTGGCCCGTGTGGGCACGTGTGGTGGACGCGCAGGTTGCCGCCGCGGACTACACCACCGGCAAGGAGGACCTCCTGCTGGCCCCCACCCGCGCCATCCCGGTGCTGTTGGAGCGCAACGGGCTGACCTTGGCGGACTTCGACTTCCTGGAGTTCCACGAGGCGTTCGCCTCCACGGTGCTGGCCACGCTGAAGGCGCTGGAGGAGCGGGGCGTCGGGTCGGTGGACCGGTCCAAGCTCAACGTGAAGGGCTCATCGCTGGCAGCGGGGCACCCGTTCGCCGCGACGGGGGGCCGCATCGTCGCGTCGTTGGCGAAGATGTTGCACGAGCGCGGGCCCGGTTCGCGCGGGTTGGTGTCGATCTGTGCGGCCGGCGGCCAGGGCGTCGTCGCGATCCTGGAGGCGTGAGATGAGCGTGTTGGAGAAGCTGTACGCGACGCCCGCGGGGAAGTTCGTGGCCCAGAAGGCGGGGTTGGCGGAGCCGCCCGTACTGCGGCGCGGGCGCGCGATGCCAACGGGCCCGGTGGTGCTGGGCGAGCTCGACGGCGGGGGCCTGGCCGCGTCGACCCTGGCTCAGCTGGGCGTCGTGCCTGCGGAGGCGTTGCTCGACGTGCCGGAGGCGCGGACCAAGGACGAGAAGGGCCGCGACGTCCCGCCCCGGTACCCGACCAAGCCCGGTGCCGTCGTGGTGGACGCCACCGGCGTGCGGGAGATCGCCCAGCTGGAGGGCCTCCGACGGGTGCTGCGGCCGGCGATGCGCTCCCTGGAGG
>DATITN010000295.1:0-2699 GCA_035467795.1 Arachnia sp.
GATGCCCGGGCGGCCGTTGTCCATAGTCCCAAGGTAGCTGCTGGTGTGGTCGGTGGTCAGGTTGTTGAGGCCGCCCGGGCATCGTCTCCCGTCTCCCCGCACTCGGTCCTCCTGTGGCGGTGCCTGGTCCAGGGTGTGGGCCGGCAGGGCGGCGTGGGGGTTGGGTCTGCTTGAGCGGGATGCCGGCTGGGTGATCGTCGGGTTGGGCACCGCGGCGCGGCGCCGCCCTGCCGTCCCCCACCCTTGCGCTCAGGCGCGGGTTCTCGACCCTTCGAGACATCCCGCGGTCGCTTCGAGACGCTGGACCCTCAGGGACCGAGCCTGGCCGTCCCCCTTATCCGTGGTGAGCCAAAGGAGATGACCACTAGCCGGCGAGGGTCCCGCCGAACACCTGCCAGGCCAGCAGCGACTTCGCCACCAGGCTGAGGATGATGTAGCTGCGCTCCCCGACGAGGTAGTCGGCCCACCTGCCCTTCGCCCGGTACTGCAACCATTGGTTGAGGCCGAAGACGTTGAAGAACAGGAAGAGGGACACGACGATGGCGTAGACGAAGCCCGGAGGCTCAGCGTCGGAGCCGGGGGCGATCGTGTAGTAGAGGATGGCCAGCCACGGGACGAGGCCGGCGATGCAGCCGAAGATGAACGGCAGCCAGCCGCCGCCCCCGGGCTGCTCGTACTTCTCCTGCAGCCAGCCGAACAGGATCATGGAGACGTTCGCCCCGGCGATGCCGATGAGAGCGCCGACGTCGGTGATGCCCACCAACTGGGAGATGACCACGATCATGAGCGTCGAGGAGAGGGAGTACTCCACCCAGCGCGCCCGGTTGATCCGCTGCGACAGGTCCTTGATGTAGCTGGGGAACCACACCGTGGCGACGATGAGGTGCGCGAGGAACGAGAGCGCCAGGAAGCCTGCGACGGCCAGGCCGGTGGGGAGGTCCATCTGGACTGTCGCGGGACCGGGCGGGGTCCCTGGCGGGCCGGACAGGTAGGACGCTGTGATCGGGAGGGCGAAATCGGTGGCCAGGAGCACCACCGCGATCGCCTGGGTGAGGTGCAGCGCGGCGGCGGCCAGGTTGAGGGTGCGTAGCCGGCTCTTCTCAGCGGAGCTGATATCCCGTGGGGTCATGAGCTCAACGTAGCCCCTTCGTCGTCGGCGGGATCACCCTCTGTGGGTGATGCCGCGAGCTTCCGCGCAGCGCATGATCTGCTCTGCTGGTGCATCTGCGCCGGTTCTCCGAGCCGTGCGTGGCACGGCGCGACATGATGATGAGGACGACGTGAACTTCTGGGACTTCTTCTGGCTGATGGTGTGGGGCTTCATCTTCATCAGCTACCTGATGGTGCTCTTCCAGGTGATTGTGGACATTTTCCGCGACCGCGGACTCAAGGGCTGGACGCGTGCACTGTGGGTGGTGGCGCTGTTCATCGCACCGCCGCTGACGGCACTGGTCTACGTGCTGGCACGCGGCCGCGGGATGGCGGAGCGGCAGCAGGCCGGCGCCGCTGAGGCCCGTGAAGCCACGGACAACTACATCCGCTCGGTGGCCGCCGAGGCAGACCCGTCCGCGCAGATCGCCCGGGCCAAGTCGCTGCTCGACAGCGGTGCGATCAGCCCCGCCGAGTACGACCAACTCAAGGCCAAGGCCCTCGCCTGACCGGTCAAGCAACCGGCCTGAGCACAGACGTGCGCGAAACCCCCCGCCCAGGTTGGGCGGGGGGGTTTCGCGTGTGTGCACCTCGATTCGGCGGCCCTTGTCAAGCGAGCTCGGCGTCGATCGCGGTAGCCAGTGCGCCGATCACCGGCCAGGCCCCCTCGGAACTGTTGCCCAGCACGCTCACCGTCGTCCGGGTGGCGGGGAGGTGGGTCGATCGGAACGAGGCGCCCGCGTCGTAGCCCTCAAGGACCAGCGCCGGACCTGTCCGATGCAGCCAGAACCCCATGCCGTAGCGCATGCCCTCGTCCGGCACGTCGTGGCGGGGGCGGGTCATCTCCCCGACGGTCCCGCGCGAGACGATGCGGCCCTCCAGCAGGGCCAGCCAGAAGCGGTGCAGGTCGTCGGCCGTGGTGAACGCTCCGCCGTCGCCGTTGCCGAGGATGGGCAGGTGGAGCGTGTTGACGAGGTCTCCATCGTTGGCGAGGTAGCCGAGCGCGGCGTCGGCGGGGAGTGCGTTGAGGGGGAGAGACCCGGTGGCTTGCAGACCGGCCGGCTCGAAGACCAGACGGCTCACCACGTCGTGATACACCTCTCCTGTGACTCGTTCCAGCAGGATCGCGAGCACCATGTAGCCGCCGTTGCAGTAGGCGAACCGCTCGCCGGGAGCGAACTTCGTCGGGTGGCCCTCGAGCATCGGCAGGAACGCCTCGGACGTGGTGAGCGTGTGGACAGGGAGGGTCAGGATGAAGTCGTCGACCTCCCAGCCTCCGTCCTCGTCCAGGTAGTCACCGATCCCCGACGTGTGGGTGAGGAGGTGCTCGACCGTCACGGCGTCGTCGATGAGCGGAAGGTCGTCGCCGAGCAGGTCCCGGACCGGCTGGTCGAGCCGGAGTGCGCCGTCCTCGACGAGGCGCATCACCGCGAGGGCGGTGAACGCCTTGCTGCCGCTGGCGATCGCGATCCGCGCCGAGGCGGTCATCGGCACGCGGAACGCGCGGTGGAGGAAGCCCTCGCAGCGCTCGAGAGTGCGCTGGCCTCCCA
>DATITN010000296.1:0-6037 GCA_035467795.1 Arachnia sp.
CCGGGGATGTTGGAGACGCAGTAGAACGTCGATCCCTGCACCTGGAAGGTGGGGTTCTCGTGCGTGGTGGGGCGAGAACTCTCGAAGCAGCCGCCCTGGTCGATCGACACGTCCACCAGCACCGAGCCCGGCTTCATGGACGCCACCATGTCGTCGGTGACCAGCTTCGGCGCCCGCGCGCCCGGCACCAGGACTGTCCCGATGACGAGATCCGCCCCCAGCACCTGCTCGCGCACGGCCAGGGTCGACGACGCGATCTGGTGCACCCGGTTGTCCCAGCGCCAGAAGCTCATCCGCAGCTTCTGCAGGTCCGTGTCGAGCAGGGTGACGTCGGCGCCCATGCCGAGCGCGATGTTGGCCGCGTTCTGACCCGCGACACCCGCGCCCAGCACCACCACCTTCGCGTTGGCCACGCCTCCGATTCCGCCGAGCAGGACCCCCCGACCGCCCTGGTTCTTCAGCAGCGCATGCGCCCCCACCTGCGGCGCGAGGCAGCCGGCCACCTCGCTCATCGGGTACAGCAGGGGCAGCAGACCCGACGAGAGCTGCACGGTCTCGTAGGCGATCGACGTCGTCCCAGCTGCCAGCAGCGCGTCGACGAGGGGCTCGTCGGCGGCGAGGTGGAGGTAGGTGAACAACACCAGGTCCGATCGGAGGCGGTGGTACTCCTCGGCGACGGGCTCCTTGACCTTGAGCACCAGCTCGGCATCGCCCCAGGCGGTGTCGGCGTCGGCGACGATGGTCGCGCCCACGGCCCGGTAGTCGTCGTCGCTGAACGACGACCCGGCCCCGGCCTCATGCTCCACCAGAACCTGGTGGCCGCGCTGCGTGAGCTCGTGCACGCCGACGGGGGTGATGGCCACCCGGAACTCGCTGTTCTTCATCTCGCGGGGTACGCCGATGCGCATGGGTGCTCCTTGCCCGGTCGACGACCGCCTCGTCGCGGCCGACGATTCAGGCTATCGCGAGCATGACCCCACCGGCTGGGGAGGCTCCCTGCGGCAGATGTTCCTCCAGGCTGGAGTCCGGGCCGCATGAGGGCTCCGGGGCTGTTCTGGAGGAACATCTACCGCAGCTCCGTCAGTAGCGCGAGGGCTGAGGCGCAGCTCTCCGGGGTCTTCAGTGTCGCGGCGCTTCGAGACTTTGAGAGCGCTCTACAAGGGCTATTGCGTTGGCACAGCTCACGGGTTATCATGAATCGTCGAAACGCTTCGCCAATGGAGGCAGTGTGAATATGAACCAGGAACCAGCGCCCACACCGGGTGACCAGGTCGGCGCCGGCGCCCACGCGCCGGCGATTCCGCAGGGACGCGGCTGATGTCGGTCGCGGCGCCGGTGCAGCCCCCCAAGCCCGAGGTTGTCGCCACCGCCAAGCGTCGGCTTCGTCGCAGCGACGCCCCCGTCGAGTCCAAGTCGTCGCGGCGGCGCCCGTCGAAGGCGATGTTCCTCAGCATCCTGCCATTCCTCATCCTCGTCTTCCTCTTCTCCTACTTCCCCCTCTACGGGTGGCTCTACTCGCTGTACGACTACCGGCCCGCCCTCGGGCTCTCCGGCAGCGAGTTCGTCGGGCTGCAGTGGTTTCGGCTCCTGATCGGTTCGCCGACGCAGCTGGCCCAGATCGGGCAGGTGATGGCCAACACGCTGGGGATGAGCTTCATCGGCATCGCGTCGTCGGTGCTTCCGCTCGCATTCGCGGTGTTCCTCAACGAGATCCGCGCCCCGTGGTTCAGGAACGCCATCCAGACCCTGACCACCCTGCCCAACTTCATCTCATGGGTGCTGGTCTACATGATCGCCTTCTCCATGTTCTCCACAACGGGCCTGGTCAACACGCTGATGCTGGACTCCGGCCTCATCACGGTGCCCACCAAGTTCCTGGACACGGACCAGAACGTCTGGCTGACCATGGCGGCCTGGGGCATCTGGAAGACCGTGGGGTGGGGGGCCATCATGTACCTCGCCGCGATCGCGGGCATCGACCAGGCGCTGTACGAGTCGGCCAAGGTCGACGGTGCGGGCCGCTTCCAGACCATGTGGTACATCACCGTGCCGCAGCTGATGCCGACGTACTTCGTCCTGCTCCTGCTGTCGATCGCGAACCTGCTCAACAACGGCATGGAGCAGTACTACGTGTTCCAGAACGCCTTCAACAAGACCTACATCCAGGTCCTGGACCTCTACGTGTACAACATCGGCATCACTGGCAACAGCCTGTCGATGGCCACGGCGATCAGCATGCTCAAGTCCATCATCTCGGTCGCCCTCCTCCTGTCGGTCAACGCCCTCGCCAAGCGCGTGCGCGGGTCGTCCCTCATCTGAGCGGAGCACACACTCATGACTGCACTCGCGCAACAGCCCACCCGCATCGTCGAGGAGAAGGGGTCCTTCGTCTTCCACGGGATCAACTACCTGATCTTCGCCGTCCTGGCGCTCATCTGCGCCTACCCCTTCTACTACCTGATCATCAACTCGATCAGCGCCAACGACCTGGCCGCCCAGGGCGACGTCCGCTGGTGGCCGATGGGCCTCCAGCTGCAGAACTACGTGCAGGTGTTCAACCTTCCGGGCCTGCCCCAGGCGGCGCTGGTCTCCATCGGTCGCACGGTGCTCGGCACCGCCGCGACAGTGATGGCCTCGGCGTTCCTCGGCTTCATGTTCACCCAGCCCCGGCTGTGGAAGCGGCAGCTCTGGTACCGGCTCGTCGTCATCACGATGTACTTCAACGCCGGCCTGATCCCCGTGTTCATCATCATGAAGAATCTCGGGCTGACCAATAACTTCTGGGTCTACGTCCTCCCGTTCGTGATCCAGCCGTTCAACATCATCCTGGTCAAGACCTACGTCGAGTCCATGCCGGACTCGCTGCAGGAGGCGGCGGAGGTTGACGGGGCATCCGTGTTCCAGATCTTCTTCCGCGTTGTGCTGCCCAACATGACCCCGATCCTCGCCACGGTGGCGATCTTCTCCGCCGTCGCGCAGTGGAACAGCTTCCAGGACACGCTGCTCTACATCACGGACCAGAGCCTCTACACGCTCCAGTTCCTGCTCTACATGTTCATCAACCAGGCGGCCAGTCTGGCCGCCGCGGCCCAACAGGCGGGGGGCAACCTGGGCTCCATCGCCTCGGCGGCCACCTCCCAGACGGCGACGTCGATCAGGACCACCGTGTCCGTCATCGTCGTGCTGCCCATCATCTTCATCTACCCCCTCTTCCAGCGGTTCTTCGTCAAGGGGATCATGCTCGGCGCCGTCAAGGGATGACGGTCCGGCTACTTCCGTTCCAAGAAAGGAAACTCATGCAGTACAAGAAGGCTGTGGCCCTTGTGGTCGCACCATTGATGGGTCTCGCCGGGCTTGCCGCCTGCAGCCCCGAGCAGGCCCCCGCAGACGACTCCTCGCAGGCCGCCAGCGGCACGTTCCCCAGCGAGTGGTCAGAGGAGATCACCATCGACGTGTTCGACGGCCTCGCCAACCAGATGGGCGTTCAGCCCGGCTGGTTCGCCAAGATCGTCAAGGACAAGTTCAACATGAAGTTGAACATCATCGCCCCCAACGTCGCGGGCGGCGGCGACACGCTGTACAACACGCGTGTCGCGGCGGGCGACCTCGGTGACCTCATCGTCACCGACAAGGGCGAGAAGCTCGACGAGTTGGTGGAGGGCGGACTGCTCCTGGACGCGTCCCAGTACTACCCGGCCATGTCGAACGCGGCGGTCTTCGACGCCGCCGTCACCAGGCTGAACGACGGCAAGGAGGGCACCTACGCGTTCCCGACCCAGGTCTCGTCGCTGAAGCCCACCGACTCGAGTGAGGGCATCGACCCCACGTTCGGCCCGTTCCTGCGCTGGGACATGTACGCCGAGCTCGGTTACCCGGAGATCGGCACCCTTGAGGACCTCCTCCCGGTGCTCAAGCAGATGCAGGACGCCCACCCCACCGCGGACAACGGCAAGAAGACCTACGCGCTGTCCATGTTCAAGGACTGGGACGGCAACATGATGAACAACGCCAAGCAGCCCGCCACCTTCTACGGGTGGGACGAGATCGGCTTCGTGTACGCCAAGGCCGACGGCTCGGACTTCGAGGGCATCCTTGAGAGCGACTCCGCCTACGTGCGCAACCTGCGCTTCTTCTACGAGGCCAACCAGCTGGGCATCATGGACCCCGAGTCCACCACCCAGAACTACGACACGCTGTTCTCGAAGTACCAGAACGGCCAGGTGCTGTTCTCCTGGTGGCCCTGGCAGGGGCAGTCGGCGTTCAACACCACCAGCAACGTCGACGCCGGCAAGGGCTTCATGATCGCGCCCTTGAAGGACATGAACGTCTTCTCCTATGGCGCCGAGCCCTTCGGCGGCAAGCAGGTGGTGGCCATCGGCTCCAAGGCCGAGGACCCGGAGCGCGTCGCCGCGTTCATCGACTGGCTCTACTCCGCCGAGGGCACCTACTCCAACAACAGCCAGACCATGGGCGCCGCGGGCCCCCAGGGCCTGACGTGGGATCTCAACGCCGACAACGCGCCTGAGCTCACCGACTTCGGCATGGAGGCCCTCGTCGGCGGCGGCGCCACCGTCCCCGAAGAGTGGGGCGGCGGCACCTACGAGGACGGCGCCTCGTGGCTCAACACCACGATGGTGCTCCCCATCGACATCGACAAGGCCACCGGGTCGACCTTCAGCTACAAGATGTGGGAGACCTTCCAGGCCGCCACGTCCAACCCGCTGATCGAGGACTGGTCGGCCCAGATGGGCGACGCCCCCACCACGATGGACTACCTCAAGGCGGAGGACAAGATCATGGTCGCCCCCGGCGCCAGCTACACCGCCCCGGCGGACACCTCGGAGATCGAGACCCTCCGCAACCAGGTGAAGGCGATCATCGTCCAGGAGTCGTGGAAGATGTCGTTCGCGGGCAGCGACGACGAGTTCGAGTCGCTGCTGACCGGCATGCAGGACACCGCGAAGGGGCTGGGCTACGACCAGGTCCTCGAGGTGGACATGGCCAACGCCAAGGAGCAGAACACTCTGCGCGAGGAGTCCGCTGCAGGCAGCTGACCTCATCGACGGCGGGGGTGCGCGGGATCGTTCCGCGCACCCCCTTCCGTCGTCCCTCCACTGATTGTCAGAGTGGGCGTCGACTACGACACCCAGCGTGACATTTAGGCTCCGGTGGCTCGCGCGGGGTCAGCGATCCGCGATCATGTCCTCCATGGTCAACGCACAGCCCGCCGGCACGCACAGCCCCACCGTCACCGGCGCCGACGTCGAACGCATGATGGGCAGGCTGCTGCTCACGGAGGGCAGCGATACCCGGATGAAGCTCTCCGGGTTCTGGGCGCTGCTCATCCTGGCGACGGTGATCGCCGCGTCAGGCATCATCGCGGACTCGACGGCCGCCGTGATCGGCGCCATGATCGTCGCGCCCCTCATGACCCCCATCCTCGGCACCGCCCTGTCGGTGGTGCTGGCCCAGCGGCGCCTGATCCTGGCCAACCTGGCCATGGTGCTCGCCGGGGCCGCGTGCGTCGTGGCGATCGCGTTCCTGCTCGGGTTGGTGACGCAGACGCTGCTGGTGGCCGACACCAACACGCAGATCGCGGCCCGGGTGGCGCCGCGGCTCATCGATCTGGTCGCGGCGTTGGCGACGGGTGTGGTGGGCGCCTTCGCGATGGTCCGCTCCGACATCTCCGATGCGCTCCCCGGCGTGGCCATCGCGATCTCGCTCGTCCCGCCGCTCGCCGTCGTGGGGTTGACGCTGGAATCGGGCGCCCCGGATCAGGCTCTGGGCGCGCTCCTGCTGTTCGGCACCAACGTGACCGCGATCATCGCCACCGGCACCGTCGTGTTCCTGCTCTACCGCGTCAGGGCCGCGGCCACGGTTCTGGGAGTGGAGGTGGGTCACCTCCGTGCCCGCACGGTCGCGGTCGAGCTGGTGGCCCTGGTGGTGCTGGCCGTCCCGTTGGGGATCGGTAGCGCGGTCGTCGTCCAGCAGGAGATCGTGGTGTCGCGGGCGGCGCCGGTTGCCGCGGACTGGGCCG
>DATITN010000297.1:0-2725 GCA_035467795.1 Arachnia sp.
GAGTCGGTGGAGTCCACGCCGACGAGCATCACCACGAAGAGGAACAGCATGAGGATGGCGCCGGTGTAGACGATGATCTGGATGACGAAGAGGAAGGGGGCGTCGTTGGCGGCGTAGAGCACAGCCAGGCTCACCATGACTCCGGCCATGAAGATGGCGGAGTGGACCGGTTTGCGGGCCAGCAGGAGGCCGAGTGCGCACACCACCGCGATCGGGGCGCACACCCAGAAGGCCACTTCGCTGGCGGTCACCAGCGGGATCAGGGGGATCATCGGGCCGCTCCTGTGGTTGTGGCGGTGCGCGTGTCCGGCTTGCCGGTCTCCGGCAGGCCGAGGAAGTAGGACTGCTCGTCGTCCCCGAGCCTGCGGGGGTGCGGGGGCTGCTCCATGCCACTGAGCAGAGGAGCCAACAGGTCCTGCTTCTCGTAGATCAGCTTGGTGCGTGAATCGTCGGAGAGCTTGAAGTCGTTGGTCATCGTCAACGCCCGGGTGGGGCAGGCCTCGATGCAGAGGCCGCAGAAGATGCAACGCAGGTAGTTGATCTGGTAGACGCTGCCGTAGCGCTCTCCGGGTGAGTAGCGGTCGTCGTCGGTGTTGTCGCCGCCCTCGACGTAGATCGCGTCCGCGGGGCAGGCCCAGGCGCACAGCTCGCACCCGACGCACTTCTCCAGGCCGTCCGGCCAGCGGTTGAGCTGGTGGCGGCCGTGGAACCGCGGCATGGTGACCTTCTCCGCGCCCTTCTTGTGCGGATAGGACTGCGTGAAGGTCTTGCGGAACATCGTGTTGAACGTGACGCCGAAACCGGCCCACGGGTCAAGTAGTCCCATCAGGATTCCTTCCCTTCGGAGGCGGCCGGCTCGGCCGGCTCGGACGTGTCATCCCCGCGGCCGGAGACGACGCCGGCAAACTCGGGAAGCAGCTGGCCTGGACGTGGCGGCGTGGGGTAACCGCCGGCGAACGCGTCGAAGATCTCGCCGTCGGGTGCCACATAGGGCTCCGGCTCGTCGGAGACGCGGTCCTTGCCGCCGAAGATGAGGTAGACCACCACGACGAGGGCGAGGCCCAGCCCGATGGTGTATCCGGGGGCGATGGCGATCATCAGGATCCACACCAGCGAGATCGGGATGAGTCCCTTCCAGCCCAGGTTCATGAACTGGTCATACCGGAAGCGGGGCAGCGTGCCCCGGAGCCAGACGAAGACCGAGATGAGCAGCTGCACCTTGACCATGAAGAAGATCGGGCCCAGCCACGGATTGTTCAGGAACGGGATGAGGTTGAGCGGCCACGGCGGCAGGTAGCCGCCGAGGAACAGCGTGGTGCACACCGCCGAGACGGTGGCCATGTTGATGTACTCGGCGAGGAAGAACAGGGCGTAGCGGAAGCCGGAGTATTCGGTGAGGTAGCCCGAGACCAGCTCCGACTCGCACTCCGGCAGGTCGAAGGGTGCGCGGTTGGTCTCGCCCACCATGGAGATGCCGTAGATCACGAACGAGGGGAACAGCAGGATGGCGTACCAGCCGGTGATGCCCGGGTCGAAGGTCATGTCGGTGAGCGGGACGCGGAACAGGATGGTTTCCCTCTGCGCCTCGACGATCTGCGACGTCGACATCGAGCCCGCCTGCAGGAACACCGCCACCATGGACAGCCCCATCGCGATCTCGTAGGAGATCATCTGGGCGGTGGAGCGGATCGAGCCCAGGAAGGAGTAGGTGGAGTTGCCCGCCCACCCCGCCAGCACGATGCCGTAGATGCCGATGGAGGCAATGGCGAGGATGAACAGCGCGGACACCGGCAGGTCGGTCACCTGGAGGCGGGTGGTGACGCCGAACATCTCCACCTCCCCGCCGAACGGGATCACGGTCCAGATGGTGAAGGCCGCCACGGCCGTGAGGATGGGGGCGAGGTTGAACACCACCTTGTCCGCGTTCTTGGGGCGGAAGTCCTCCTTGACGAGGAGTTTCGCGCCGTCCGCCAGGGCCTGACCCAGGCCGAACGGGCCGTTCATGATGGGGCCGAGGCGGTGCTGCATCTTGCCGACGAGGCGGCGCTCGTACCAGACGTTGAAGATGGTCCAGACCAGGAGGATGACGAAGACCGCCACCACCTTGATCAGGATCAGCCACCAGGGGTCCTGGAAGAAGATGTTCATGGCTCAGACTCCTTCATCCACTGAGACGGCCGTCACACGGACGGGCGCGCCGGGCGTCACGGGGAGGCGCTCGGCGCTGTTCGGGTTCAGGGGAACCCACACCACGTCGTCGACCATGTCCGGGGTGACCTCCACCGGAAGGACGACGGACACTCCCCCGGCCTCGACGGTGGCCACCTCGCCGACGCCGAGGCGCTCGGCGGTGGCGGCGGAGACGCGGGCGACCGAGGGCCGGGCGGTGGCCCGGAGCGCCAGCTCGAAGTCGTTGCCCTGCGAGGCGTCCAGCAACTCGCGCCAACCCGCCAGGAGGAGGCCGGTAGCGGAGGGGGTGGCAGCAGGCGTGATGGGTGCCATCGCCGGCTGTCCCTCCCATGTGCCCAACTCGACCATGTCCGCGTACGCCTGCTTCGAGGCCCTGAAGCCGAGGTTGGACCCGAGCGCGTCCGCGAGGGCGGCGAGGATCCGCAGGTCCGTCATCGGCGAGGTGAGGTTCTTGTTGACCACCCGCACGCGCCCGTGGCGGTGCTCCCAGTTGAGGAAGTGGCCGGACTGCTCCTCCAGCATGGCGGCGGGGAAC
>DATITN010000298.1:0-4799 GCA_035467795.1 Arachnia sp.
CCATCGTGCGACGACGCGGTGGTCCGCGGCCATGCCGCGGTCGATGACGGGGGCGCGGGGGGTGACGTCTGCGGTCATTCGATGAGGCTCCGCCCCGTGAGGCGGAGAAACACGTCCTCAAGAGACGATCGCCGCACCAGCGACGTGACCGGCTCCATCCCCCGCTCGATCACCGACTGGAGGGCGTGTTCGCCGTTGTCCGCATAGATGAGGACGCGGTCCGGAAGAACCTCCTGCCGCTTGCCGATACCGGCGAGCACACGGGCGGCCTCCTCGTTGCGCGCGGACCCGAAGCGCACCTCCAGCACCTCGCGGGTGGAGTACTGCCGGATCAGCGACGGCGGGCTCCCCTCGGCGACGATCCGCCCCTTGTCGATCACCACGAGCCTGTCACACAGCTGCTCGGCCTCGTCCATGAAGTGCGTGGTGACCACCAGCGTCACGCCCTCCTCCTTGAGCCGGAACAGCCTGTCCCACAGGACGTGGCGCGCCTGCGGGTCCAGGCCCGTCGTCGGCTCGTCGAGCAGCATGATCTTCGGGTTGTTGATCAGGCCGCGCGCGATGGTGAGGCGGCGCTTCATGCCGCCTGAGAGACCGTCGACGCGGGCGAGGCGCTTGTCTTTGAGCTGGGCGAAGTCCAGCAGCTCCTCGGCCCGCTGCTTGACGTAGGCGCGGGGAAGGCCGAAGTAGCGGCCGTAGACGGTGAGGTTGTCGATGACGCGCAGCTCCTCGTCGAGGAGGTCACCCTGCGGGACGATGCCGAGCTGGGCACGGATCTGCGGGCCGTGGTGGTTGGTGTCGAGGCCGAGCACGGTGAGTTCGCCGTCGGTGCGGGTGGAGGTGGCGGCGATCATCCGCATGGTGGTGGACTTGCCCGCGCCGTTGGGGCCGAGGAAGCCGAACGACTCCCCCGGTGCGATGTCGAAATCGATCCCGTCCACCGCGGTGAGGGTGCCGTAGCGCTTGGTCAGCCCGCGGGCGGTGATCACTGGCTCAGTCACCCGCGACACACTACGACACCCCACCGACGATTGCTCCGCCGCCTGAGCCGCGCCACCCCGCTGGCTGAGGAGCCGCGAGGCGGCCTCGAAGCCTAGGAAACGCGAGTTGACATGGTCACTCTACTTAGGCCTCGAGGCTCGTCGCTTCGCTCCTCACACCTCGGCCAGCGGTGGTCGTGCACCTCCCCCGGCCAAAGGTGTCACTTGCGCGAGCGGTTGCCTGACGTGCGGGTCACCTGGACGATGGTCGGGCGGGGCACCGCGACCTTGTCGTCCACCTGGACCGGGCCGCCGGCGGGCAGCTGGTCCGGGAAGTACGACGTGTGGGCGCCCCAGCTGCCGTCCTCGCCCGGGTGCTGCACTGCGACGAACACGGACTGGTCCTTGTCGTGGATGACCGGGCCGCAGGTCTCGGCATCAACGGGCACGCCGAGGAACTGTTGCACCCGGCCGCGCTCCGGGCCGGTGAGGGTCACCTTGTGAAGGGCGTCGCTGAGGCCGATCTTGCCGGGGGCGCCGTCGGTCGAGATCCAGAGGTTGCCCTCGGAGTCGAACGCCAGGTTGTCCGGGCAGCTGATCGGCGAGACCTTGTTCTTCGGGAAGCCGGCGAAGTACGCCGACGTCGAGGAGGCCGGATCGCCGCACAGGAGCAGGATGCTCCAGGTGAAGGTCTCGGCGGCGCCGTCGTTGCCGGCCTCGGTCATCTCGATCACGTGGCCGTCGCGGTTGGCTGTGACGGGGTTTGCCTCGTCGACGGAGGCCAGCGTGCGCGCCGAGTTGTTGGTGAGCGCCAGGTACACCTTGCCGGTGAGCGGGTTGGGCTCCATGTCCTCGGGGCGGTCCATCTTCGTGGCACCCATCCGGTCCGCCGCGATGCGCGTCCACACGAGCACCTCCTCGACGCTCATTCCGGGCACCTTGGACTCGGTGCCGCGGACCAGTGCGATCCACTCGCCGGTGCCGTCGAAGGCGCCGTCGTCGGGGAGTGCACCGGTGCCGGTGATCTCGGGCTGCGGCGAGTTGCCGGCGTACCTGGCCACGTAGAGGGTGCCCTCCTCGAGGAGACGCATGTTGTGCGCCTTGTCGCCCTTGCGGTACTTGGCCGAGGAGACGAACTTGTAGACGTAGTCGTTGGTCTGGTCGTCGCCCATGTAGACCACGGCGTGGCCGGACTTGGAGATGACGACGGCGCCGGCCTCGTGCTTGAAGCGTCCGAGCGCGGTGTGCTTGACGGGCGTCGACGTCGGGTCCTCGGGGTCCACCTCGACGATCCAGCCGAATCGGTTGGCCTCGTTCGCGTTGCCGGGGGTGTTGAGGTTGAAGCGGTCGTAGTGCAACTCCCACCCGCGGCGCGTGGCCCGGTTCCGGAGGCCGTAGCGACCCTCCTCCGGCGTGCCCGTGCCAACGAAGTACTGGTCGAAGTTCTCCTCGCCGGAGAGCACGGTCCCCCAGGGTGTGGTGCCGCCCGCGCAGTTGTTGAGGGTGCCGATGACCAGCTTGCCCGTCGGGTCTTCGGCAGTCTTCATGAGTTCCGAGCCCGCGGCGGGGCCGCTCACCGAGAACTCGGTGAACCCCGTGATGCGACGGTTGCGCCGCCCGCCCCGGACGTAGGTCCACACGTCGCCCTGCTTGGCGCGCGTCAGATCGACCACCGACAGACCGTGGGCGGCCAGTGCGGCGTCGACGACGTCCTTGGCGTTGGCTGCGAGGTACTCGGGGGAGAACATGATGTTCTCGTTGGTGTACTCGTGGCTGGTCACGAGGTAGCCGGAGCGGTCGTTGCGGCCGTCGGAGATGATGTTGAGGTAGTCGCAGTTGTAGCCGAACTGCGTGGCCTGGGAGGCTCCGGTCTGCTTCGAGATGTCGAACTCCGGCGAGTCCGCGAACAGCGGGTCGCCCCAGCGGATGATCGAATCCCAGCGGTAGCCCTCGGGCACGGTGACGGTGTCGACTGTGCGCGCCGTCGGTGTGATGGCGGTGAAGGGCAGCTTGCCGCCGCCCTTGGGCGGGTTGCCGAAGTCGGCCGCGGCAGGCTGGGCCCATCCGCCGACCACGATCGCGCCGGTCACCCCGGCGCCCGCGCCGAGGGCGGCGCGGCGGGAGAACACGCCGCCGACGATGTCGCGGAAGGACTCGTTGGCGGAGGTGTTCGGGGCGGGATGCGCGCAGGCGCTGCCGCACTTGAGCTCACAGGTGACTGGGGATCGGTTACCGCGGGTGTGGCCGAGCATGGGAAGCAGGCGCTTCATGGAGGGTCTCCTCTTGGTGGTCGGTGGGTCCCGACCATCAAACGCGACCCTTGCGACGACTTCCCCCACCGTCGGGTGACCGTTTGGTGAACACTCGGTGACCCGCCGCGCCCCTACCGGGGTGGTGCAGGGCTCAAACCCAACCCAGCCACAGGCGATGCAGGGTGGGGTCGGGGACCAGTTCGGGGTGGAAGGTGCAGGCGACGACCCCGCCCTGCCGCACCGCGACCGGCTCGTCGCCGCGCACCGCAACAACCTCCACGCCCGCGCCCACCCTCTCGATCCGCGGCGCGCGGATGAACACCCCGCGCATGGTCGGCCCAGGGGTGCCCGACGACGGGGTCGCGCCGGCCCGAGGATCGCCCGACGAAGCCGACCGGCCCACCAGGCCCACCTCGGCCTCGCCCGACGCGCGCTGAGCCCCGAACGCGTTGCGCCGCACCGTCACGTTCAACCCGCCGATGGTGGGCAGCCCCGCGAGCGCCGCCGGGTCCGCAACGTCGTCGGCGAGCAGGATCAGCCCCGCGCACGTGCCGAACACGGGAAACCCGTCGTCCATCCGGTCCCGGATGTCCGTGAGCAGGCCCGACGGACGGGCCAGCCTCGCGATCGCCGTCGACTCTCCGCCCGGCAGCACGAGGCCGTCCAGCCCGGCGAGATCGGCGGGGGTGCGAACCAGGCTCACTTCGTGACCCAGCAGCCGCAGCACGGCCGCGTGCTCCCGGACAGCGCCCTGGAGCGCCAGGATGCCTACAATCACCAGCCGCGCTCGGCCAGCCGGTGCGGGGCAGGCACGTCGGCCACGTTGATGCCCACCATGGCCTCGCCCAGACCCCGCGACGCCTCCGCAATCGCCGACGGATCGGCGAAGTGGGCGGTCGCGGCCACGATGGCCTTGGCGCGCCGCTCGGGGTTGCCGGACTTGAAGATGCCGGAGCCAACGAACACGCCGTCGGCGCCGAGCTGCATCATCATCGCGGCATCGGCGGGCGTGGCGATGCCGCCGGCCACGAACAGCACGACGGGGAGCGCACCGTCGCGAGCCACGCGCCGCACCAGCTCGTAGGGGGCGGAGAGCTCCTTTGCCGCGACGAACAGCTCGTCATCAGACTTCGCAGCGAGCGCGCGGATCTCGCCCTTGATGGTGCGCAGGTGCTTCATCGCCTCGGACACATCCCCGGTGCCGGCCTCGCCCTTGCTGCGGATCATCGACGCACCCTCGGTGATCCGGCGCAGCGCCTCACCGAGGTTGGTGGCGCCGCACACGAACGGAACGTCGAAACGGGTCTTGTCGATGTGGTTGACGAAGTCCGCGGGCGAGAGCACCTCGGACTCGTCGATGTAGTCCACCCCGAGCGCCTGCAGGACCTGAGCCTCGACGAAGTGGCCGATCCTCGCCTTGGCCATGACCGGGATCGACACCGTCTCGATGATGCGGTCGATGAGATCGGGGTCGCTCATCCGGGCCACGCCACCCTGGGCCCGGATGTCGGCCGGCACCCGCTCCAGCGCCATCACCGCGACGGCGCCCGCCTCCTCCGCGATCCGG
>DATITN010000299.1:0-4108 GCA_035467795.1 Arachnia sp.
CTCGCGATAGAAGTGGGACGGCAGATCCAGGCGCACCTGGCCCAGCGCCTGTTCGACGAGGTAGTAGTTGTCCAGGAACCACTCGGCGCCCGACGACGGGGCCGCCGCCCTTACTCTCCGGCTCAGCGCGGCACGCGAGGCACGCAGCGTCTGCAGGAGATCCGGGAAGCGGCCGGGCAGGTCGATCGGGCTTCCTCGGCGCGGCGTGGTGAGCGTGCCGGCGTGGGCCAGCCCCAGGCTGACAGCGTCGTTTCCCCGGGTGGTGTCGTCGTGGCCATTCATGATTGTCGTGCACCCCTCTCGGAGGCGTCCCACTTGGGATGGTACTCGGACGCCGTCGCGGCAGGGCGCCTCGCGGCACGCTCAGGTATCCTCGGCGGAGATGTCTGGATCCCCGCACCCGTCGCCGCGCCACTTCCCGCGACGCCCCTCCCGCCCTGCAATTCGAGCGAACCGTGCCGGTGCGCCGTGGTGAGCCCCGGTGAGGTGGGCGCCCAGGCCGCCCGCCGTCGCACCATCGCGGTGATCAGCCACCCCGACGCAGGAAAGTCCACGCTCACGGAGGCGCTTCTGCTGCACGCGCGGGCGATCGGGCAGGCCGGCGCCGTGCACGGCAAGGCGGGCCGCCAGGGCACGGTGTCCGACTGGATGGACATGGAGAAGGACCGCGGGATCTCGATCAGCTCATCGGCGCTGCAGTTCCCCTACCGCGACTGCATCATCAACCTCGTCGACACCCCCGGCCACGCCGACTTCTCCGAGGACACCTACCGCGTCCTCACCGCCGTCGACAGCGCGATCATGCTGCTCGACGCCGCGAAGGGCATGGAGACCCAGACCATGAAGCTGTTCGAGGTGTGCCGCTCGCGCCGCATCCCGATCATCACTGTCATCAACAAGTGGGACCGCCCCGGCCACGAGGCGCTCGCACTCCTCGACGAGATCGAGAAGCGCACCGGCATGGTGCCGACGCCGTGGACCTGGCCGGTGGGTGTCGCGGGGGACTTCCACGGCGTGATCGAGCAGTGGAGCGACGAGTTCGTCCGGTTCACCCGCACCCCCGGTGGCAGCACCAAGGCCATCGAGGAGCGGTTCACCGCCGACGAGGTGGGGGAGCGGGACCGGGCGGACTTCGACGCGGCCCGCGAGGATCTGGACCTGCTCGCCGCTGACGGCTACGTCCACGACCAGGAGCTGTTTCTCGCGCAGGCCACCACCCCCGTGCTGTTCACGGCCGCCGTGTCCAACTTCGGCGTCGGGCACCTGCTCGACGTCGTGGCCGACATGGCCCCGTCGCCCACCGCCAGGCGCAACGTGGACGGTGAGCTGCGCCCCGTCGAGGCGTCGTTCAGCGCCCAGGTGTTCAAGGTGCAGGCGGGCATGGACCGCGCCCACCGCGACAGGCTCGCGTTCGCGCGGGTGTGCTCGGGGGTGTTCTACCGCGGCGATGTGATCACGCACGCCGCGACGGGGCGGTCCTTCACCACGAAGTACGTCAGCAGCGTCTTCGGGCGGGACCGGGAGACGGTGGAGGAGGCGTTCCCGGGCGACATCATCGGGCTCGTCAACGCAGGAACCCTGCGGGCCGGGGACACCCTGTACGGCGAGGACGCCATCGAGTACCCGCCCATCCCGTCGTTCGCGCCCGAGCACTTCCGGGTGGTGCGCGCCGCCGACCCGTCGAAGCACAAGCAGTTCCAGAAGGGTATCGAGCAGCTGGACCAGGAGGGCGTGGTCCAGGTGCTGGACTCTGAGTCGAGGTCGCGGCAGACGCCGATCCTGGCCGCGGTGGGCCCGATGCAGTTCGAGGTGGCCAGCCACCGGATGGAGCACGAGTTCAACGCGCCAGTGCGCTTCGATCAGCTCCCCTACACGCTCGCCCTGCGGGCCAAGGCGGACGACCTCCGCGACATCAACTCGGTCGCCGGAGTGGAGGGGGTGGAGCGTCGCCAGGACGGGGCGTCGCTTGCCCTGTTGACGGGGAAGTGGCAGGTGTCCACGTTCCGGCGCCTCCATCCCCATGTGGTTCTGGAGTCCATCAGCACTGACGTGGAGGATGTGACCGGCTAGGGTCCTGCGTCAGAGAAGGTTGGACGTCAGCCGCACCGCCGCGTTGCGCACCCTCCTGGCCGGGCTCCAGCCGTGGATCATGTCCAGGGTGATCTCCTCGCAGTCGGCCATGTCCGCCACGAACAGCTCCTCCTGCTGCACGGCGATGGCGGGATCGTAGAACCACGTCATCAGCTCCTTGTGGAGAACCAGCGAGCGGACGTCGAAGTTGAGGGTCCCGATGGAGCTCACCTGGCCGTCGATCGTGATGGTCTTGGCGTGGAAGAAGCCCTTGTTGTACCGGAAGACGCGCACGCCTGCCGTGACCAGATGCTCGAAGAAAGTCTCGGCCGCCCACCAGGCGATCTTCTTGTCCGGCATCCCGGTCATCATGAACCGCACGTCGATGCCCGCCAGAGCCGCGTCGATCATCGTGGACAGGACCTCCGGCGTGGGCACCAGGTACGGCGACTGGATCCACACCCGCTCGTGGGCGTTGGCCATCGCGACGACGTGGGCCCGGCTGGCGGGATCCCAGGCAACGTCGACGCCCGTCGCCACCGTCTGGGTGAGCACGCGGGGGCCCGTCTCGGGGTAGGACGCGGGGAAGAACCGCTCCGTGTGGAGGTCCTCGCCGTCGACGTTCAGCCAGCGCCGGACAAACAGTTTCTGCAGCTCCATCACGGCGGGGCCGTCGAAGCGGACGTGGGTGTCGCGCCAGGAGGGAAACCTCTTCCCCCCGTCGATGTACTCCTGACCGACGTTGATGCCGCCGGTGTAGCCGCGGGTCGCGTCGATGACCACCATTTTGCGGTGGTTGCGGTAGTTGAGGAGCCGGGGGTCCGTGACGTCGGAGTGGAACCCCATGCCGGCCTTCTGCAGCCGCTTGATCTCGTCCTTCTTGTATTTGACGTTGCCGGCCCAGTCGTTGAGCATGCGGACCTCGACGCCGGCGGCGAGCCTGTCGAGCAGGATCTCGGTGATCTCGGCGGTGAGCTGGTCCCGCTCCCAGATGAAGTACTGGATGTTGATCGTGTCGGTGGCCGCCGCGAGGTCCGCCTTGAGGGCGTTGAACTTGGCCTGGCCGTTGACGAGGATCTTGACGTTGTGGGCGGGCAGGACCGTGGCGCCGTCGGTGCATTCGATGAGGCGGATCAGCTTGTCGTGGCCGGTTGCCTCGGCAACCGTGAGGGCTTCCTGGTGGACGTCCTCGTGCTGTGCACGGATCCGGGCGAGGGTCGGCGCTGCGGCCTCGCGGAGCGCTGCGACCTTGGGGTCCCGTTCGGCGCGCTTCTTCCAGTTCCGGCCGAACATCGCGTAGAAGAGCAGGCCGACCACGGGGAGGGCCAGCAGCACGAGCAGCCATGCGAGCGTCGTGGTGGGGTCGCGGTCGTCGGTGAGCACGATGATCGCCACCACGATCCAGTAGGCGATCAGGAGGACGGTGAGGATCGCGGTGATGGTGGCCCCGTCCCAGGTCATCGTCGCCCCGTGGGGAGACTGGCGTGCAGGGTCATTCGACTCCTCTTTGGGCTGATAGCGCGCAGCCTACGTCCGCTGCCCGCCGGGCGGCATACCCGCGACGGGTGACGTGGACGGCGCGGCTCTTGGCGGGCGGCGATGTGCCCCGGTGTAGGCTCGATGCACCGACGGCGAGGCCGGTGTTCACCGCAGAACTGCGGCATCCGAACCTCGGCCCGGGCCTGTCAGCCAAGGAGGCACGATGAAGCGGAATTCGTGGTTGCGGAGGGTGCTCGCGGTCACCGTCGCTTTGCTCCTGGCGGTGTTGGTGGCCGGCTGCTCAGGCTCTGGCTCCAGCGTGGAGGACATGCCCGGCGTCGAGCCCGCACCGGCCGTCGGTGGCGACAGCGGGGCACTCCCTGAGAAGGACGGCGAGGAGGACACCGCAGGCGACGGCGACCGCATGATCATCCGGTCCAAGACCCTCCGCCTGGAGGTGGAGAGCACCGCCGACGCGGTGACCAGCATCCAGGATCTCGCGCGCAGCTATGAGGGCACCGTCGTCAACATGCAGGTGGCGACGGACACCGACGAGTGG
>DATITN010000300.1:0-4456 GCA_035467795.1 Arachnia sp.
TGCCGGCGGAGAGGACGCGTCCTTCGCCAGGCAACTCGGCGACCTGCGAAAGATTGTGGTCACACGACAGAGACTCACGTTCTCCTGGCGAAACTCGGAGGCGATCGACGGCGACCTGGTCGAAGCCGTCACCAGGCTCAAGGAGGATCCACGAATCGACGGCATCCTCATCCCAGGCTCCATCGCTGTGGTTCAGCAACTGCTCGGCGTCGGGCTGGTGGATGAGCTGCGCCTGCTGGTCCACCCGGTGGCGGCACGCAAGGGCCGGAGGCTGTTTGACGACGGCGACCAGCCCTACCACCTGAAGCTCCTGGGGACAGAGGTGTTCCCAACCGGTGTGATCCGCGTGATCTACTCGCCGACGGAGGCCCCCGGCCAGGTCGGCTATGACGAGGTCACAGAGAAACTATCCGACGGGCACTGACGCCCACCCGGGAGAACTTCCCGGCCGACTTGGGAAAGGGCCGGATCCGCGCTGTGCCCCGTTGAAGGACCGTGGAGGTGGCACCAACTCCGGTGCCCGACCCAAGGAGGACTCCATGTCCACAGCAGCATCTCCATCGACCGCCCTCCACCACCGCGTGGCTGGCGCATTCGCCTTGGCCTACGTGGTTCTGATGATGGGCGGATTGGTCATCAGCGGCGGCGGCGCCTTGATCCAGGAAGGGACCGCCGGGATCGAGTCGGCATACCGCGACGGCAACCTCACGACGATCCTCGGCGGCTGGTTCGTGGAGTCCGTCGGCCTCGTCCTCCTCATCCCTGCGGCCGTGCACCTGTCCCGATCCCTCGGCAGGTCAACGCCCGTCGGGCGATGGGCCGCCCACACTGGTCTGCATCTGGCCGTCGTCCACGTCGCGATCACGCTCGCGGTTGGGTTCCCGGCCGGCGCCGCTGCGGCCTACGGAGTCCAGAACGGCCTCGACGTCGACGCTGCGGCCGCCCTCAACTCGATGCGCGTCTTCTCTTACCTGCTCAGCCTGCTCTGCCTCGGCGCCTACGTCGCCTGCCTGGCGATCTCGGCTCTCACCGATGGCTTCTCCCGCTGGTTCGTCGGCGTCCTCGGTCTGGTGACGGGCCTTGCTCTGATGGCCGCCCCGCCCCTGGCCGCCCTCTCTCTCCATGATCTCCCGACCCTGCTGTACCTCGTCTGGTGGGTTGGCCTGAGCGTGATCCTGCTCCGCGGGGGTCCTGCCAAGAGGCGGCCAGTCGTGGAGCCCACCATGGCCATGGACGCCGAACTGCGGCAGGCTTGAGCGGTGAGAGCTGCAGCGCTGCGGGTCCCGGCCCTTGTCGCCATCGCGACCGGGGCCGGGATCGCGGGCGCACTCCCTGCGCTCTGGGCGCGCCCCGAGGAGCTGGCCGACCGCGTCGCCATCGCCCTGGTGATCCTCACCTACGCCGCCACCTCGCTGGTGATCCTCATCGCACGGCCAGACAACCGCGTCGCCCGCCTGCTGATCGTGGGGACCATTGCCTGGGCGGCCGGTGAGCTGCTGCTCGCCTGGGGCGTCGAGGGCTGGGCCAACAGTGACCCGGCAGTCCCCGGGGCCGCCCACGCGACCGTGATCGGCACGGCCGTTCGGGGAGCTGGTTGGCTCGTCCTGGTGCTGGGCGTACCACTGGTGTTCCCCGACGGCAAGACGGCTTGGCCGCGACGGCGCGCACCTCAGTGGCTCCTGGGACTTGCGATCGGGTCACTTGTGCTGGGCAGCATCCTGGCGCCGTACCCGCTCGAGTCCAGAGTCGGCCACCTCGCGAGTCCCACCGGGCTCCCCCTCACCTTCCAGGTGGCCGCCGACCTGCTGGCCCTCGGCGCGCTGGGCCTCGCGGCCGCCACCCTCGTGCTCGCCATCGTCGGGCTCCGGCTCAAGTGGCAAACCGCAGACCCACTGGGTCGCCAACAGCTGATCTGGTTCGCGGTGGCGTTCTCGCTCCCCCTCTTCTGCCTTCCACTGGCAGCAACGCCCTACGCCTCCCCCTGGCTGTTCGCGGCGGTGTCCGCGCCTGCCCCGATCGCGTTGGCCGTGGCGCTCCTGCAGCGCCGCCTCTACGACATCGAGCTGGCGATCTCGCGCTCCTTGACCTTCATCCTGGTGTCGGTGGCCGCCATCGCTGTGTACGCGGCCACCGTGGCCACCGTCGGGATTCTGTTGCGCCGCCCAGGGGCCGAGTGGCTCCCATGGGTGGGGGCAGCCGTGCTCGCCCTCGTCTTCACCCCGCTGCGGATCGGCGTCCGATCGGTGGCGAACCGGGTCACCTACGGGCACTGGTCCTCCCCCGCCGACGTCCTGGCGGCCACCGAGCGACGATTGCGCGACGCCGTCGACCTCCCTGCTCTGCTCGACGCCATGGTGGCCGAGGTGGCGGACCTCCTGCGCCTGCCGCATCTGGCGGTCGTCGACGCACACGGCAGCGTCGTCTCCAGCGTCGGGGAGCCCCCGGCAGGACCGACGGAGGAGCTGCCTCTGACCGCATTCGCCGCGCCTGTAGGGACATTGCGGTGGGCCAGCACCCCGCTGGGGGCCGCCGACCGCCGGCTGCTCACAGGGGTTGGTCGACAGCTCGCCGAGGCCCTCCACGCCGCGACGATGGTGGAAGAACTCCGCCGGGCCCAGGAACGCCTCGTCATCGCCCGCGAGGCGGAGCGCAAGCGCCTGCGGCGGGATCTCCACGATGGTCTTGGCCCCAGCCTGGCCGCGCTCGGGCTTCAGGTGGACGGCCTCCGCAACCGCATCCGAGCGCTGGGTCCGGAAGCCACCGACGGCGAACTCGTCGCGCTCAGATCCGGGATCCAACTCACGGTGGCCGAGGTCCGCCGCGTGGTGGAGGGCCTCAGGCCACCCGCCCTCGACGAGCTCGGACTCAGCGGTGCGGTCCAGCAGCTCGCCTACCGCCTCGCCTCGCAGTCTGAGTCAGCCGAAGCCGGGCCCGTGACGATCGATGCCTCCGTGAACCTCGACGACCTGCCCGAGCTCCCCGCCGCGACCGAAGTCGCCGCCTACCGCATCGCGCAGGAGGCGCTGACCAACGCCATCCGCCACGCTGGAGCGGCCCGGGTCTGGTTGTCCATCACGGTAGAGAGCCAATATCTGGTGGTCCAGGTGTGCGACGACGGTCACGGCGACATCAGGCCTCGCGACGGTGGGGTGGGGCTTTCGGCCATGCGGGAGCGCGCGGAGGAACTGGGCGGCTCGCTGGAGATCGCCGGCGAGCCGGCGGCTGGCACCATGATCAGGGCACGACTCCCGTTGCCCGCTCTGCTGCAACAACCCGTGCCCGTGAGGAGCTCATCGTGATCCGGATCCTCGTGGTGGACGACCACCCGCTCTTCCGCAGCGGCCTGGTGGGACTCCTGGCCACCGTCGACGACATGGTCGTGGTGGGCGAGGCCGGCGACGGCGAAGAGGCGGTGCTGGCCGCCGCCGACCTGCGTCCCGACGTCGTGCTCCTCGACCTCGGGCTGCCCCGGATGCCCGGGATGGAGGCTGCCCGACGGATGGCGGCCCTCGATCCGGCGCCGGCCATCCTGGTCATCACCATGGTCGACGACGACGACACGGTGGTCGCCGCGCTCCAGGTGGGGGCGCGGGGGTACCTACTCAAGGGCGCGGCCCAGGAGCAGGTCCTCGAAGCGATCCGGACGGTGGTGGCCGGTGGCGCGGTCCTAGGTCCGGGTGTGGCGAACGGGGTTCTCTCGGGAGATCGCCGACGCTGGCCTCACGACCTCACCGCCCGGGAGGCGCAGGTCCTCAGCGGCATCGCCGCCGGCCACTCCAACCCCGAGATCGCGCGGAACCTGGGCCTCAGCCTGAAGACTGTCCAGAACCACGTGTCGCACGTGCTGACCAAGCTCCAGGTCCGCGACCGCACCCAGGCAGCGCTCCGCAGCCGCGGCCTCGGCACCTGATCCGCCTCAGTCGATGCCCGGCGGCCGGCCCGCAAGACACAAGGACAACGAGGCCCATCGAGACACCCAAACCCCGTCTGGTTAGGCATTCCTTCCTCACACCGCCGACCTACTACGTTCCGTAGGAGTTATTTGTCCGTTCGCTCGGAGCAGGGGTTCCGTTCACCCAGACCGGTTGAGATGAAAGCGAAACCCCCACTCACAGAGGAGGACCCCATGTCTCACCGTCACCACAGCCGGGTCGCCGCCGCGATCGCCGGATCCCTGGCGCTCGTCGCGACTCCGGTGGACGCCGACGCGACCACGACCGATCTCGACTACGCCATCGCCAGCCCCTACGCGTCCGTCGACTGGAACTGGGACCAGTACAAGGCCGGCTTCCACAACCACACCACCGAGTCCGACGGCGGCAACACCGCCCGCCAGATGCTTGAGCAGGCCTACGCCCTCGGCTTCAACGTCTACTCGATGACGGATCACAACGTCGTCAACACCACCTGGGACCGCACCGACACAGCCAAGGCGATCGCGAACCCCGAGTACTAC
>DATITN010000301.1:0-2323 GCA_035467795.1 Arachnia sp.
CTGGCGTCGTCGAAGCGTTTCGCCTAGGATGGGGTCTCCACACAGTGGTGGCTCAGGGCTGGTCTACCGTCTGAGAACCCACACTCTGCACAGCACTCCCAGGAGCCCCCATGCCGCAGGAACTCTGGCGCCTCTACCGCAAGGCGCTGCACACCGTCGTCAACGGACTGTCGCAACAATCGGCCGACATCGTCGACACCGACCGCACCGTTGCAGACCGGCTCGTCGAGCTGTGCCGGCGCTCGGCGGCCGAGGGCCTGGTGCTGCTGCGGAACGAGGGCGGGGTGCTGCCGCTGCCGGCGGGCGCGGAGGTTGCGGTGTTCGGGCGCGTGCAGTGCGACTGGTTCGCCGTCGGGTACGGCTCCGGCGGAGACGTGAAGCCGCCCTACAGCGTGTCCCTGCTGGGGGCGCTGCGGGAGGTGGGTGTCGCGGTGAGTGGCGAACTGGCCGCCGCCTACGAGGCCTGGTCCGCCGCCAACCCGCCCGACGAGGGCTACTGGGGCAACTGGCCGCGACACTTCGAGGAGATGCCGCTGGATCCAGGGCTGGTGTCGCGGGTGGCGAACACGGCCGAGGTGGCCGTGGTGCTGATCGGGCGTGCCGCCGGCGAGGACCGCGAAAACGTCCTTGAGAAGGGCTCCTACTACCTCACCGACGCCGAGCGCGCGATGCTGGACGCCGTCGTCGCACGGTTCGAGCGGGTGGTGGCCGTCGTCAACACGGGCAACGTGATGGACCTGTCCTGGGTGGAGGAGTACGGGGATCGTCTCGCGGGCCTGATCCTCGCGTGGCAGGGCGGAATGGAGGGGTCGCGGGCGGTGGCAGACGTGCTCACCGGGGCGGTGTCGCCATCAGGGCGCCTCACCGACTCCATCGCGCGCCGCTACGAGGACTACCCCACGGCGGGCAACTTCGGCGCCAAGGACTACAACTTCTACGCCGAGGACGTGTTCGTCGGCTACCGCTACTTCGAGACGTTCGCCCGCGACGCCGTGCAGTTCCCGTTCGGCTTCGGGCTGTCGTATGCCACGTTCGGGTTCTCAGGCGCCGAGCTCGCGTCCGACGACGAGGTGCGGGTCGCCGTCGAGATCACCAACACAGGGTCGCGGGCGGGGCGTGAGGTGGTGCAGCTGTACGTGCAGGCGCCGGACGGGGCGCTGGGGAAGCCCGCCCGGGCGCTCGTCGGGTATGCGAAGACGCGCGAGCTGGCGCCCGGGGAGTCCGAGCGGGTGCAGCTGACCGTGCCGGTGGATGGGTTGGCGTCCTACGACGACGGCGGCGCCACCGGGCACCGTTCGGCCTGGGTCCTCGAACCCGGGGCTTACCGCTTCTTCCTCGGCGCGGACGTGCGGTCCGCCGTCGAGGTGGGGGAGTTCACGGTGCCTGAGCTGCGCGTCGTGGAGCAGCTCGCTGAGGCGTGCGCCGTCGACCCGGCGGCCGCGTTCCGCCGGATGACGGTCTTCCGCGCCGGCGACGTCACGCGCCCGGGATGGGAGGACGTGCCGGTGCGCACCGTCGACCTGCAGTCGCGGATTGCGGAGCAGCTCCCCGTCGAGGTGCCGGTGACGGGGGACCGGGGTATCGCGTTGGGCGATGTCGCGGCCGGGCGGCAGTCGATGGAGGAGTTCGTCGCGCAACTCAGCGACGAGGAGCTCGAGGCCCTCACCCGCGGGCATGGCCGCATGAACAGCGCGCTCGGCGCCGCCGGGAACGCCGGCGTGTTCGGCGGCATCCTTGAGACGCTCCGCGCCAATGGGGTGCCGCCAACCACCTGCACCGACGGACCGTCGGGCATCCGGCTGAGCGCCTACGCGTCGCTCCTGCCGTGCGGGACCGCGCTGGCCTCCACCTGGGACCCTGAGCTGGTGCGCGAGCTCGCCGCCGAGCACGGCCGCGAGATGGTCCGCAAGGGCTCCGACGTGCTCCTCAGCCCCGGCATGAACATCCACCGCGATCCGCTGTGCGGACGCAACTTCGAGTACTTCTCCGAGGACCCGCTGGTCACCGGGCGGATGGGGGCCGCAGTTGTGGCGGGGGTGCAGTCGCAGGGGGTGGCGGCGTGCCCGAAGCACTTCGCCGCCAACAACCAGGAGACCAACCGCAGCAGGCACGACTCCCGGGTCTCCGAGCGGGCGCTGCGCGAGATCTACCTCAAGGGCTTCGAGATCTGCGTCAAGGAGGCGCGGCCGCAGACCATCATGACCTCCTACAACAAGATCAACGGCGTGTGGGCGCACTACAACTACGAGCTCATCACCACCATCCTGCGGGAGCAGTGGGGCTATCAGGGCATGGTGATGACCGACTGGTGGATGCAGCACTC